>NZ_JBVIQN010000006.1:0-101190 GCF_055577005.1 Streptomyces sp. NPDC033221
CCGCACCCACCCCACACGACAACGTCGGCCGTCAAGACCACAACCAGGTCTCGAAGGCCGACGTCACGCGAGGCCCCGAATAAACCAACAGCGTCGGATCTCCGTACCGGGGCCCTCCTCCTGCGGCCTTACTTGCCGCCGAACTCCTCTAGCCCCTTCAGAGCCTGGTCCAGCAGCGCCTGCCGGCCCTCCAGCTCACGCCCGAGCTTGTCCGCCTTGGCGTCGTTGCCCGCCGCGCGCGCCGCGTCGATCTGCTTCTGCAGCTTGTCGACGGCGTCCTGGAGCTGCCCGGTCAGACCCGCCGCGCGCGCCCGCGCCTCCGGGTTCGTACGGCGCCACTCGGTTTCCTCGGACTCCTGGAGGGCGCGCTCGACCGCGTGCATCCGGCCCTCGATCTTCGGGCGGGCGTCCCGCGGCACGTGCCCGATGGCCTCCCACCGCTCGTTGATCGAACGGAACGCGGCCCGCGCCGCCTTCAGGTCCGAGACCGGAAGCAGCTTCTCGGCCTCGACGACCAGCTCCTCCTTGCGCGTCAGGTTCTCCCGCTGCTCGGCGTCGCGCTCCGCGAACACCTCGCTGCGCGCCTGGAAGAAGATGTCCTGGGCGCCGCGGAAGCGGTTCCACAGATCGTCCTCGTGCTCACGCTGAGCGCGGCCCGCGGCCTTCCAGTCCGCCATCAGCTCGCGGTAACGGGCCGCGGTGGGCCCCCAGTCCGTCGAGCCGGACAGCGACTCGGCCTCGGAGACCAGCCGCTCCTTGACCTTGCGGGCCTCCTCGCGCTGGGCGTCCAGCGACGCGAAGTGCGCCTTGCGCCGCTTGGAGAACGCCGAGCGGGCGTGCGAGAAGCGGTGCCACAGCTCGTCGTCCGCCTTGCGGTCCAGCCGCGGCAGCCCCTTCCAGGTGTCCACCAGGGCACGCAGCCGCTCACCGGCCGACCGCCACTGCTCGCTGGCCGCCAGTTCCTCGGCCTCGGCGACCAGCTTCTCCTTGGCCTGCCGGGCCTCGTCGCTCTGCCGCGCCTTCTGTGCCTTGCGCTCCTCGCGGCGCGCCTCCACGTCGGTGACGAGCTGGTCCAGCCGCTTGCGCAGCGCTTCCAGGTCGCCCACCGCGTGATGCTCGTCCACCTGCTGCCGCAGATGGTCGATCGCGGCCGTCGCGTCCTTGGCCGACAGGTCGGTGGTCCTGACCCGCCGTTCGAGGAGGCCGATCTCGACGACCAGGCCCTCATACTTGCGCTCGAAGTAGGCGAGGGCCTCTTCGGGAGTTCCCGCCTGCCACGATCCGACGACCTGCTCGCCGTCGGCGGTACGCACGTACACGGTCCCCGTCTCGTCGACGCGGCCCCATGGGTCGCTGCTCACAGCGCCTCCTCCACATGATGCCGACGAGAGCGCGTCGCCCCCCGGCATCGTCCACAGTTTCTGTCCGGCGGGGCAGCGCCCCGGCCGGTCCGACGGGTGTCTTGCGGGTGCGGGTGGCAGCCGTCGGAGCAGGCACCCTACACAACGCCAATCTAGGCGACCGGCGGGCCGGCTGTCCGCATCCAGCGCGACCGAAATTTCGCGGTTCGCCCGCCACGGAGGCGCCTCCGGCGTGCCGGGGGCGCACCCGGGTCAGGATTTCGTGACCGTCGCCCGGTTGATCACCACCGTCGCGTTGGGGGCGGTGTTGCCGGTCGCCGGGTCGGGCGTCGACCCCGCCGCCGCGATCTTCTTCAGAACGTCCATGCCCTCGGTGATCGTTCCGAAGGGCGTGTAGTTCGGCGGCAGCTTGCTGTCCTGGTAGACGAGGAAGAACTGGCTGCCGCCGCTGTCACGGGTCTTGTCGCTCTTGCCGTCGTAGCGGTTGGCCATCGCGACCGTGCCCGCCGGGTAGATGTCGCCCTTGAGCTTCGGGTCCTTCAGGTTCTCGTCCGGGATGGTGTAGCCGGGGGTGCCCGAGCCGGTGCCGGTCGGGTCGCCGCACTGGAGGACGTAGATGCCCTGGTCGACCAGCCGGTGACACTTGCTGTGGTCGAGGAACTTCTTACCCGCCAGGAAACTGAAGGAGTTGACGGTGTGCGGCGCCTTCGCGGCATCCAGCTTGAGGCCGATGTCGCCGCAGGTCGTCTGGAGCTTCATGGCGTACGACGCCGAGGTGTCCACGGACATCGCCGGTTCCTTCTCCCAGCGGTCCTTGGACGGCGCGCCCGGTGCCGGCTTGCCGCACGGGTCGGCGGCCTTGCTCGGGGACGGCGCCGCCGAGTCCGTCGTGCCGCCGTCGCCGCCGCTCGCCAGCCCGACCGAGGCGTACGCGGCCGCGCCCGCGGCCAGGGCGACCGCCACGGCCGCCGCGACGATCACGTTGCGGCGCTTGTGCTTGCGCCGGGCCGCGGCACGCCGCTGCTGCTGGCGCTCGAACTTCTCGCGGGCGAGCTGCCGCCGCCGCTGATCGCTGCTGACCACCGGTCGTCTCCTTGGGGTGTGCTGAGGTCTTCCGTGGGCCGTACCGTATACGGGTTCGCCCGGGCGGGAGTCCCGCCGGTAGGCTCTTCAGCAGCCGAAATCTTCCGGATCACCGCCGGTGATCCGTCCGCCGCCGTCGAATGCCGAGGACGAACGTGCTCATTGCCGGGTTCCCCGCCGGGGCCTGGGGGACCAACTGTTACCTGGTCGCCCCGGCCGCTGGTGAGGAGTGCGTGATCATCGACCCGGGCCACCAGGCCGCACCGGGCGTCGAGGAAGCACTGAAGAAGCATCGGCTCAAGCCCGTCGCCGTCGTCCTCACCCACGGCCATATCGACCATGTCGCCTCGGTCGTCCCGGTGTGCGGCGCGCACGACGTGCCCGCCTGGATCCACCCCGAGGACCGCTACATGATGAGCGACCCGGAGAAGGCCCTCGGCCGCTCCATCGGTCAGCAGCTCATGGGCGAGCTGACCGTGGGGGAGCCGGACGACGTCAGGGAGCTGGGCGACGGCGCGCGGCTGGAACTGGCCGGGATGGAGTTCTCCGTCGCGCACGCCCCGGGCCATACCAAGGGGTCGGTGACCTTCCGGATGCCCGAGCAGACCGACATCCCGCCGGTCTTCTTCTCGGGCGACCTGCTGTTCGCCGGCTCCATCGGACGCACCGACCTGCCGGGCGGCGACCACGCCGAGATACTGCGGTCACTGGAGCGGGTGTGCCTGCCCCTCCAGGACGAGACCGTCGTACTGTCCGGCCACGGCCCCCAGACCACCATCGGCCGCGAGCGCGCCACCAACCCGTTCCTGCGGGAAGTGGCCGCCGGCCTCGGAGACGGCGCACCCGAGCGCCCGGCTCCGCGACGAGGAATGTGACGAGAACTTCCGTGAGCACCTTCAAGGCCCCCAAGGGCACCTACGACCTGATTCCGCCGCAGTCCGCGACCTTCCTGGCGGTGCGCGAGGCCATCTCCGGGCCGCTCAAGCGGTCGGGGTACGGCTATGTCGAGACGCCCGGCTTCGAGAACGTCGAGCTGTTCGCGCGTGGTGTCGGTGAGTCCACCGACATCGTGACCAAGGAGATGTACGCCTTCGAGACGAAGGGCGGCGACCAGCTCGCGCTGCGCCCCGAGGGCACCGCCTCCGTGCTGCGTGCCGCCCTGGAGGCCAACCTCCACAAGGCGGGCAACCTCCCCGTCAAGCTCTGGTACTCCGGCTCGTACTACCGCTACGAGCGCCCGCAGAAGGGCCGCTACCGCCACTTCTCCCAGGTCGGTGCCGAGGCCATCGGTGCCGAGGACCCGGCGCTGGACGCCGAGCTGATCATCCTGGCCAACGACGCCTACCGGTCGCTGGGCCTGAAGAACTTCCGCATCCTGCTCAACTCGCTCGGCGACAAGGAGTGCCGTCCCGTCTACCGGGCGGCCCTCCAGGAGTTCCTGTACGGGCTCGACCTGGACGAGGACACCCGCCGCCGCGCCGGGATCAACCCGCTGCGGGTGCTCGACGACAAGCGTCCCGACGTGCAGAAGCAGCTGGTGGGCGCGCCGCTGCTGCGCGACCACCTGTGCGAGGCGTGCAAGGCGTACCACGAGCAGGTACGCGAGCTGCTGACCGCGGCGGGCGTCGAGTACGAGGACGACCCGAAGCTGGTGCGCGGGCTGGACTACTACACCCGTACGACCTTCGAGTTCGTTCACGACGGCTTGGGCTCGCAGTCCGCGGTCGGCGGCGGCGGGCGCTACGACGGCCTGTCCGAGATGATCGGCGGCCCCGCGCTGCCCTCGGTGGGCTGGGCGCTCGGCGTGGACCGCACGGTCCTGGCACTGGAGGCCGAAGGCGTCGAGCTGGAGCTGCCCGCGAGCACGGCCGTGTTCGCCGTGCCGCTCGGCGAGGAGGCCCGGCGGGCCCTGTTCGCCACCGTCACCGAGCTGCGCCGGGCCGGCGTCGCGACCGACTTCGCGTACGGCGGCAAGGGCCTGAAGAACGCCATGAAGTCGGCGAACCGCTCGGGCGCCCGCCTCGCGGTCGTCGCGGGTGAGCGGGATCTGGCCGAAGGCGTCGTGCAGCTCAAGGACCTGGAGAGCGGCGAGCAGACCCCGGTCGCGCTGGACTCGGTGGTCGAAGAGGTCCGCCGCAGGCTCGGCTGACCCCGGCTGCCTCTGTACGAGGCGCCCGCCGTCGTGTAGAGGCCCCCTTCCGGCCGTCCACCGCGCTGTGCGCGGGTGGCTCGGAAGGGGGTCTTTATGCGCATCGAACGGTGGTCACGTGTCCGGTTGGGGCAGAATGAGGGCCCGGCGCGCGCCAGTTGGAACGCGCCGTCCGCTCACTCCCCAAGGCACCGACGGAACGGCGATATGACGACGACAGCGCTTGACGACGTGTCCACCGGCGACGATCACCCGGGCCGCCGCGGCGGCCCGACCGGCTCGGGACGGGGGCTGGCCTGGCTGCTGGTGATCACCAGCGCCCTGGGCCTCCTCGCGTCCTGGGTGATCACCATGGACAAGATCGAGCTGCTGAAGGACCCCAACTTCAAGCCGGCCTGCAGCCTGAACCCGATCATCTCCTGCGGCAACGTGATGCAGAGCGAGCAGGCCGAGGTCTTCGGCTTCCCCAACCCGGTCGCCGGCCTGATCGCGTTCGGCGTGGTCATCGCGATCGGCGTCGGACTGCTCGCGGGCGCCCGCTACCGCGCCTGGTACTGGATCGGCCTGAACATCGGCACGCTCGCGGGCGCCGTCTTCTGCATGTGGCTGATGTCGCAGTCGCTGTACGTCATCAACTCGCTGTGCCTGTGGTGCACGCTGACCTGGTGCGTCACCATCCTGATGTTCTGGTACACCACCGTGCACAACCTCAAGCACCGGATCATCCCCGCGCCGGCCGGCCTGCGGAAGGCCGTGCTGGAGTTCCACTGGGTCGTGCCGGTCCTCTGGTACGGCGTGATCGCGCTGCTGATCCTCACCAAGTGGTGGTCGTACTGGAGCACGCTGATCTGAACCGGTCCGCGAGTCCTTCCACCACGCCGTCGGGCGGCCGGGGGACCGGCTCCCCGGCGGCGTTGTCAGTGCGGTGAATTAGGCTCTGGAGCGTGGAGCCCGACCTGTTCACCGCCGCTGCCGAAGACCGCCAGGAGAAAGACCCCACGGGGTCGCCCCTCGCCGTACGGATGCGTCCGCGCACCCTCGACGAGGTGGTCGGCCAGCAGCATCTGCTCAAGCCCGGCTCGCCGCTGCGGCGCCTGGTCGGCGAGGGCGACGGCGGACCCGCCGGCCCGTCCTCCGTCTTCCTGTGGGGGCCGCCCGGCATCGGCAAGACCACCCTCGCGTACGTGGTCAGCCAGGCCACCAACAAGCGCTTCGTGGAACTCTCCGCGATCACGGCCGGGGTCAAGGAGGTGCGGGCCGTCATCGACGGCGCACGCCGCGCCTCCGGTGGCTACGGCAAGGAGACCGTCCTCTTCCTCGACGAGATCCACCGCTTCAGCAAGGCCCAGCAGGACTCCCTGCTGCCCGCCGTCGAGAACCGCTGGGTCACGCTGATCGCCGCGACGACCGAGAACCCGTACTTCTCGGTGATCTCCCCGCTGCTCTCCCGCTCCCTCCTGCTGACCCTCGAACCGCTCACCGACGACGACCTGCGCGGCCTGCTCAAGCGCGCGCTGACGGACGCGCGGGGACTGGCGGGCGCGGTCACGCTGCCCGAAGACACCGAAGCGCACCTGCTGCGCATCGCGGGCGGGGACGCGCGCCGCGCGCTCACGGCCCTGGAGGCGGGGGCCGGGTCGGCCATCTCCAAGGGCGAGAAGCAGATCACCCTCCAGACACTGGAGGAGTCCGTCGACCGGGCCGCGGTGAAGTACGACCGGGCCGGCGACCAGCACTACGACGTAGCCAGCGCCCTGATCAAATCCATCCGGGGCTCCGACGTGGACGCGGCGCTGCACTACCTCGCGCGGATGATCGAGGCGGGCGAGGACCCCCGGTTCATCGCCCGGCGGCTGATGATCTCGGCGAGTGAGGACATCGGGCTCGCCGACCCGTCCGCCCTGCAGACCGCGGTGGCCGCGGCCCAGGCCGTCGCGCTGATCGGCTTCCCGGAGGCCCGGATCACGCTCAGCCAGGCCACGATCGCGCTGGCGCTGGCCCCGAAGTCCAACGCGGCCTATCTGGCCATCGACGCGGCCCTCGCGGACGTACGGGCCGGTCTGGCGGGCCCCGTGCCGTCGCATCTGCGCGACAGCCACTACAAGGGCGCCGAGAAGCTGGGCCACGGCAAGGGCTACCAGTACCCCCACGACCTGCCCGGCGGGATCGCGGCACAGCAGTACGCGCCGGACGAGGTGCACGGGAAGCGGTATTACGAGCCGACGCGGTATGGCGCCGAGGCGCGGTATGCGGATGTGACGGAGCGCGTGCGGGGCCGCTTGCGCGGCGAGGAACCGTAGACGCGAGTGCGTGGACGGGGGCGGTCGCGCGCCGGGTGCGGGTCACTCGTGGCTGAGGGCCGTCCTCAATCGCCGGACGGGCTGGATTTTGCGAGGCGGGTGGCCAGGTGCGGGCCCTTGTGTCCCACGGTCGTCCTCAACCGCCGGACGGGCTGGATTTTGCTGAGGCCGGTCGTCAGGCGCGGGCCCTTGTGTCCTTCGGCCGTCCTCAACCGTGGGACGGGCTGATTTTTTGCTGACCCGGCCGCCGTCCGGAAGGTGACTGTCGCGCCGGGCCGGGGAGCGCCGAGCATGGCGGTGCCTGCGTGTTCGCCCCAGCTCCGGCAGGAAGGATCCCGCCATGACGATCAGCTCGAATCCGGATGCGGACAGCCTGGCCGCGATCGAAGCGCGGATCGACCGGCGACGGGACCGGTACGCGCTGCCCGAAGGGCATATCGCGGAGGCGGACTCGCCCTGGCTTCCCTTCGTCCCGCAGGTGATGATCAAGCATCTGACGTTCGACGTCCGCGGCAGCTCGGCCGCGAACGTCCTGTGGGTGCAGGCCGGCGGAGCGCTGGGCCGCCACCGGCATCGCGGCCCGGTCTCGGGCTATGTGCTCGACGGCAGCTGGCGGTACCTGGAGTACGACTGGGTCGGCCGGCCGGGCGACTTCGTCCGGGAGAGCCCGGGCCGTACCCACACCCTGGTCTCCGACGCGGGCATGAAGACCGTCTTCTGGCTGAACGGGCCGGTGGAGTTCCTCGACGAGCAGGACCGGGTGACCGAGGTGATCGACGTCTTCTGGTTCATCGACCATTACGAGCGCGGCTGCGAGGAGCAGGGCATCCCCGTCAACCGGGCGCTCTATCTGTGATCCACCGCCCGGTCGCCGGACGGGCCGGCTGGTCGCCCGTCCGGCGAGAGGCGGCTCTCGGTCTCATCCCGACGCGGCCGCGTCGAAGAGGGTGTGCATGGCGCGGCGGAGTTCGGAGACGTCGCGGACCGGTTCGGGGAAGTCGAAGCGGGCGTCGAAGGAGCGGTGTGCGGCGTCGGTGAACCGCACCCGCAGGCCGAAGCGGTCCAGGGCCACCGGTACGGCGCGGTCGCGGAAGTCGCACGCGCGCTGCGAGCGGTCGCCGAGCAGCGTGCACAGGCCGCGGACCTGGTCACTGTGGGCCGAGTGGAGATGCTGGAGCAGCTCCGCCTCGTGGGCCGCCAGCGGGTCGGGTTCGGCCCTGGCGAACTCTTCCGGTTCGATGGCCTGCGCGCCCCACAGGTCGTCCACGGCGGCCTCGCCGACCTCCATGCGCAGCATCATCCACGCGGGCCGGCCGAACATGCCCGGCGGCGGGTCCGGCTGCAGGGCCTCGCCGATGCCGAGCAGTTCGCCGACCGGGTGCCGCTCGGCGAGCAGCATGGCCGCGCGGGCGCGCTCCTCGTTGCGTACGGGGGTGAGCCAGCCCGCGACCCAGGCCCGGCCGCGGATGCGATGGGGCACCGAGACGGGTGCCACATCGGTGATCTCCATCACGGCGGTCAGGTCGTCGTCCTGGGCGTGTGCGGCGGCCCTGGCGGCCGCGGAGTCCCCGGGGACCAGTAGCAGTACGTCGCCGGCAGGGGTGACCGTACGGCATACTGGTGCGCTGAGTCCGGCGTCGTCGGGGTCCTCGATTCCGGGGATGCTCAGCGAGGCCATACCATTGGACTCGACGAGGGTGCGTACGCGCTCGGCGGCGGCTGGCTGCTGGGCGTCTTCCACGGGACGCGGCTGACCCGTCCTGGTGCTCTGACCAGCACCGGGCAGGGGGATCCCAGGTCGAAACATGCGTTCTCCTCGAAGTAAGGTAAGCCTAACCTAACCTACACGGAGGTCCGTTCCACGTGAACCAGTCGCGTCCCAAGGTCAAGAAGTCGCGCGCTCTCGGCATCGCCCTGACGCCGAAGGCCGTCAAGTACTTCGAGGCCCGTCCCTACCCGCCCGGCGAGCACGGCCGTGGCCGCAAGCAGAACAGTGACTACAAGGTCCGTCTGCTCGAGAAGCAGCGTCTGCGTGCGCAGTACGACATCAGCGAGCGCCAGATGGCGCGTGCCTACGACCGCGCTCGGAAGGTCGAAGGCAAGACGGGCGAAGCCCTGATCATCGAGCTTGAGCGCCGTCTGGACGCGCTCGTCCTGCGTTCGGGCATCGCCCGGACGATCTACCAGGCCCGCCAGATGGTCGTTCACGGCCACATCTCGGTGAACGACCGCAAGGTCGACAAGCCGTCCTTCCGCGTCCGTCCCGACGACGTCGTGATGGTCCGCGAGCGCAGCCGCGAGAAGCACCCCTTCCAGGTCGCGCGCGAGGGTGGCTACGCCCCCGACGGCGAGACCCCCCGCTACCTGCAGGTCAACCTGAAGGCCCTGGCGTTCCGCCTGGACCGTGACCCGCAGCGCAAGGAGATCCCGGTGATCTGCGACGAGCAGCTCGTCGTCGAGTACTACGCCCGCTGATCCAGGCGTAATCACCGCACGGCCGCGCGCCCCGCGCGCGCAGCCGGACGCGTGCTCAACCCGTCGTCTCCCCGCCCCTCGTGGTGCGGGAGGCGGCGGGTTCGTCCGTTTCCGGACAGGGTTCCGGCGCGGTGGCACGCGGGCCCGGTACGGTCCCGTCCGGCCGGGCGTCGCCGTCCCCGCCCACCTCGTCGCTGATGCTGCCGCCATCGCTGTCGCTGTCGAGGATGCGGGCGACCGTCGCGTCCAGGTCCAGCCGGGTGCCGGCTCCCACACAGCGCTCGTAGCGCTCCGCCCCGAGCAGCTTCCGCGCCTGCTCCTCGCACAGCCGGTGCGGCTGGTTGTAGTAGCGGGAGCCGAACAGCGGCAGCCCCACCGAAGGCCAGATCCGCCCGGCGGCCCCCTGGAGCAGCGCCGCCTCCGCCGCGTCCCCCTCGCCGAGCGTCACCAGCGCCAGCAGTTCGATGGCCAGCACCGCACCCAGCAGATCGTGGAAGGCGTGGTCGATGGCGAGGCACTCCTCCAGCAGCGCGCGCGCCCGCGCCGCTTCGCCGCGGCTCCAGGCCGCGTAGGCCAGCACGAACAGCGCGTACGCCAGAGTCCACCGCTCTCCGTGGTCGTCGCAGACCTGCCGTACGTCCTCGCACAGCCCTACCGCCTGCGCGAGGTCGCCTTGGAAGGCCACCGCCATCGCCAGCTCGACCTGGCCCATCAGTACGTTGCTGTTGAGTTCGCCGATCTCGCGGTAGCGGCCGAGCGCGTCGCGCAGCAGCCGCTCGGCGCGCGGCATGTCGTCCCGGACCAGCGCCAGGCAGCCGGTGCGGTGCACGGCGTATGCGGCCGCGGTGGCGTTGCCCGCGCGCTCCGCCTCTTCGCCGCACTCCTGGAGCGCGCTCATCGCGCCGACCGTGTCGCCCTGGAGTACCGCCACGTACCCGGCCACCCACAGCGCCTTCAGCCGGGCGTCGTCGTGTTCGCCGTCCAGCTCCAGGGAACGGCCGAGCCAGTGCCGCCCCTCCGAGAGCCGGCCGCAGCCGACCCAGTAGAACCACAGCGTGCCCGCCAGGTACTGCCCCAGGTGCGCGTCGCCCGGACTGTCGAGGCTGTACTCCAGGGCGATCCGCAGATTGGGCAGCTCGCACTCGATACGGGCGGCGACCTCGGCCTGACGCGGGCTGAACCAGTCCAGCTCGCACCAGGTGGCCAGGCCCACGTACCAGTCGCGGTGCCTGCGGCGCAGCCGCTCGACGTCGCCCAGCGCTTCCAGCCAGCCCGCCCCGTACTCCCGGACGGTGTCCAGCATCCGGTAGCGCAGGCCCGCCGGGGTCTCCTCCCGTACGGCCACGGACTGGGCCACCAGTTCCCCGAGGACGTCGAGCAGTTCGTCCGCCGACAGGTCGGGGCCGGAGCAGATGTACTCCGCGGCGTCCAGGTCGAACTGCCCGGCGAAGACCGAGAGCCGCGCCCACAGCAGCCGCTCGGCGGGCGTGCACAGTTCGTGACTCCAGCCGATCGTCGTCCGGAGCGTCTGGTGGCGTGACGGGGGAGCCCCTTGGCCGGGCTGGTCCGGAAAGGCCGGGGGAGAGGTGCGGGTGCCGCCGGTCAGCAGCCGGAAGCGGTCGTCGATCCGGTGCAGCACCTGCTCCAGCGACAGGACCCGCAGCCGCCCGGCCGCCAGTTCCAGGGCGAGCGGGATGCCGTCCAGCCGGCGGCACAACTCGGCCACGGCGGCCTCGCCGTCCGCGTCGGTGCGGAAGCCGGGGACGACGGCCGCGGCGCGGTCGTGGAAGAGGGCGGCCGCGTCCGGGACGTTCATCGGCGGCAGCGGCAGGTTCTGCTCGCCGGGCAGTCCGAGCGGCCGCCGGCCCGCTGCCAGGACGCGCAGCCCGGGCGCCCGCCGCAGCAGGTCGGCGGCGAGCGCGGCGCAGTCGTCGACCAGGTGCTCGTACCCGTCCAGGACGAGCAGCAACTCGCACCCGGCGAGATGGTCGCGCAGCGCGGCGCGCGGCGGCCGGCCCGTCTGGCCGGCGAGTCCCAGTGCTTCGGCGACGGCGTGGTCCAGCAGGTGGCCGTGGCGCAGGGCGGCCAGCTCGACCAGCCACACCCCGTCGCAGAAGCGATCCTGCAAGGTCGTGGCGGCCTGGAGGGCGAGCCGGGTCTTCCCGACCCCGCCGACACCGGTGAGCGTCACCAGCCGGGCGGACCCCAGATGACCGGCCAGCGCGGCGAGTTCGCCGTCCCGGCCGACGAAGCGGGTCAGCTCCGCGGGCAGGTTCCCGGGCACCGGGCGGCGCGCGGCGAAGGGGCGGGAAGCGGGACCGGGGCGCATCGAGCGTCGCATGGAACACGGAGCGTACTCGGAGGTGTGCGCACCGTACAATCGCCCGTCGACGGGCCCCGCGCCGCACGGGGAACGCGGTACGGGCGGGCGGCCGCGGCGCGATAGGCTCGGGCTCTGCCGTTCGAGCAGGACGGGACCAGACCAAATCAGTCGGAGAGTGGTGCCAACGTGTCCGGTGGAGAGGTGGCCGGGATCCTCGTGGCCGTCTTCTGGGCGATCCTCGTGTCCTTCCTCGCCCTCGTGCTGGTGAGGCTCGCACAGACGCTCAAGGTGACGACCAAGATGGTCGCCGAGGTGTCCGAGCAGGCCGTACCGCTCCTGGCCGATGCGTCCGCGACCGTCCGCTCCGCGCACACCCAGCTCGCCCGCGTCGACGCGATCGCCTCCGACGTCCAGGAGGTCACCGCCAACGCCTCCGCGCTCTCCTCGACCGTCTCCTCCGCCTTCGGCGGACCGCTGGTCAAGGTCGCGGCGTTCGGCTACGGCGTGCGCCGCGCGATCGGCAGGAAGGGCGCACCGCCCGAGCCGAAGCGCACCGTCGTCGGCCGTACCCTGCCCGCCGCCCGCCGCGGCGGGCGCCGCAACCGTCGCTCCAAGGACTGATCGCCGCGATGTTCCGCCGCGCATTCTGGTTCACCACCGGCGCCGCCGCCGGGGTCTGGGCCACCACCAAGGTCAACCGCAAGCTGCGCAAGCTGCAGCCCGACAGCCTCGCGGCGCAGGCCGCCGGCAAGGCCGTCGAGACCGGACACCGGCTCCGCCAATTCGCATTGGACGTCCGGACGGGAATGGCGGACCGTGAAGGACAGCTGCACGAAGCACTGGGCCTGACGGACCAGGGCGACGCCCGCGAGCTGCCGCCGGCGCGCTCCCGCGCCGCACTCGAAACGACGCAGTACCAGATCACGCAGCACCGAACGAGAACACCCGGCCCGACCGGACCGACCGGAAATGAGGACCACTGATGGAGTCGGCTGAAATCCGCCGCCGCTGGCTGCGCTTCTTCGAGGAGCGCGGGCACACCGTCGTGCCGTCGGCGTCGCTCATCGCGGACGACCCGACGCTGCTGCTGGTCCCCGCGGGCATGGTGCCCTTCAAGCCGTACTTCCTCGGCGAGGTCAAGCCGCCCTTCGACCGTGCCACCAGCGTCCAGAAGTGCGTGCGCACGCCGGACATCGAAGAGGTCGGCAAGACCACCCGGCACGGCACCTTCTTCCAGATGTGCGGCAACTTCTCCTTCGGCGACTACTTCAAGGAAGGTGCCATCAAGTACTCCTGGGAGCTGCTGACCAGCTCCCAGGCGGACGGTGGCTACGGCCTGGACCCGGAGAAGCTCTGGGTCACGGTCTACCTGGACGACGACGAGGCCGAGCGCATCTGGCACGAGGTCGTCGGCGTGCCCAAGGAGCGCATCCAGCGTCTGGGCAAGTCGGAGAACTACTGGTCCATGGGCGTGCCGGGCCCGTGCGGCCCGTGCTCCGAGATCAACTACGACCGCGGTCCGGAGTTCGGCGTCGAGGGCGGCCCGGCCGTCAACGACGAGCGGTACGTGGAGATCTGGAACCTGGTCTTCATGCAGTACGAGCGCGGCGCCGGCACCTCGAAGGAGGACTTCGAGATCCTCGGCGACCTGCCGAGCCAGAACATCGACACCGGCCTCGGCCTGGAACGCCTGGCGATGATTCTCCAGGGCGTCCACAACATGTACGAGACCGACACCCTGCGTGTCGTCATCGACAAGGCCGGCGAGCTGACCGGCGTGCGCTACGGCGCCGGCGAGGACAGCGACGTGTCGCTGCGCGTGGTCGCCGACCACATGCGCACCTCCACCATGCTCATCGGCGATGGCGTCACCCCCGGCAACGAGGGCCGCGGCTACGTACTGCGCCGCATCATGCGCCGCGCCATCCGCAACATGCGGCTGCTCGGCGCCACCGGACCGGTCGTCCACGACCTGCTGGACGTCGTCATCAAGACGATGGGACAGCAGTACCCGGAGCTGCTGGAGGACCGCAAGCGCATCGAGACGGTCGCCCTCGCCGAGGAGGCCGCCTTCCTCAAGACGCTCAAGGCCGGCACCAACATCCTGGACACCGCCGTCACCGAGACCAAGGCCGCCGGCGGCACGGTCCTCGCCGGCGACAAGGCGTTCCTGCTCCACGACACCTGGGGCTTCCCGATCGACCTCACCCTCGAAATGGCCGCCGAACAGGGCCTTTCGGTGGACGAGAACGGCTTCCGCCGCCTGATGAAGGAGCAGCGGGAGCGCGCCAAGGCCGACGCCCAGGCCAAGAAGCACGGCCACGCCGACCTGTCCGCCTACCGCGAGGTCGCCGACCGGGCCGGCGCCACGGCCTTCACCGGCTACGAGACCACCGAGGGCGAGTCCACCGTCGTGGGCCTGCTGGCCAACGGTGTGGCCGCGCCCGCCGCCCACGAGGGCGACGAGGTCGAGGTCGTCCTGGACCGCACCCCGTTCTACGCCGAGGGCGGCGGCCAGCTCGCCGACACCGGCCGCATCAAGCTGGAGTCGGGCGCCGTCGTCGAGGTCCGCGACGTCCAGCGGCCGGTCCCCGGCGTCGTGGTCCACAAGGGCGTCGTCCAGGTCGGCGAGGTCGTGGTCGGCTCGGCCGCGTACGCCGTCATCGACGTCAAGCGGCGCCGGGCCATCGCCCGCGCCCACAGCGCCACCCACCTCACCCACCAGGCGCTGCGCGACGCGCTCGGCCCGACCGCCGCCCAGGCCGGTTCGGAGAACTCCCCGGGCCGTTTCCGCTTCGACTTCGGCTCGCCGGCCGCCGTGCCCGGCACGGTCCTGACCGACGTCGAGCAGCGGATCAACGAGGTGCTCTCCCGCGAGCTGGACGTCCAGGCCGAGGTGATGAGCATGGAGGACGCCAAGAAGCAGGGCGCCATCGCCGAGTTCGGCGAGAAGTACGGCGACCGGGTGCGCGTGGTGACCATCGGCGACTTCTCCAAGGAGCTGTGCGGCGGCACCCATGTGGCCAACACCGCCCAGCTGGGCCTGGTCAAGCTGCTCGGCGAGTCCTCCATCGGCTCCGGCGTGCGCCGCGTGGAGGCCCTGGTCGGCGTGGACGCGTACCACTTCCTGGCCCGTGAGCACACCGTCGTCTCGCAGCTGACCGAGCTGGTCAAGGGCCGTCCCGAGGAGCTGCCCGAGAAGGTCTCCGGGATGCTGGCCAAGCTGCGGGAGGCCGAGAAGGAGATCGAGCGCTACCGCGCCGAGAAGGTCCTCCAGGCCGCCGCCGGGCTGGCGCAGGGCGCCAAGGACGTACGGGGCGTCGCGCTGGCCGCCGCCCAGGTCGCCGAGGGCACCTCCGCCGACGACCTGCGCAAGCTGGTGCTGGACGTGCGCGGCCGCATCCCGGGCGACCGCCCGGCCGTGGTCGCCCTGTTCACGGTGGCCAACGGCCGCCCGCTGACCGTCATCGCCACCAACGAGGCCGCCCGGGAGCGCGGCATCAAGGCCGGTGACCTGGTCCGTACCGCCGCCAAGACGCTCGGTGGCGGTGGCGGCGGCAAGCCGGACGTCGCCCAGGGCGGCGGCCAGAACGCCGCCGCGGTGCCCGAGGCCATCGAGGCCGTCGAGCGCCTCGTGGCCGAGGCGGCCTGAGCGCGTGAGTGGGATGCGGCGCGGCAGGCGCCTCGCCATCGATGTGGGGGACGCGCGGATCGGGGTCGCCTCGTGCGACCCCGACGGGGTCCTCGCGACCCCCGTGGAGACGGTGCCCGGCCGGGACGTCCCGGCCGCGCACCGGCGGCTCAGGGCGATCGTCGAGGAGTACGAGCCCATCGAGGTCGTCGTCGGCCTGCCCCGCTCCCTGAACGGGGGAGAGGGGCCGGCCGCGGCCAAGGTGCGGGCCTTCGCGCAGGAAATGGCGCGCGGGATCGCTCCGGTGGCGGTACGTCTCGTAGATGAGCGCATGACAACCGTCACAGCGACGCAGGGGTTGCGGGCCTCCGGGGTCCGCAGCAAGAAGGGCCGTTCGGTGGTGGATCAGGCCGCTGCCGTGGTGATTCTGCAGAGCGCACTGGAGACCGAACGGGTGTCCGGTAACCCACCCGGAGAGAGCGTCGAAGTGGTCATCTGATCGCGGTACGGTAACGTTCCGCGCGACGTCGCGGCGGATCGAACAACCGCACGTGCAGAAAGAGGCGGTCGGTACCGCAGGCGCTGCCACCCAGGAGCGCACCGCCTCGCGGCTCTAGGGGATCGATGACTGAGTATGGCCGGGGCTACGGCTCCGAACCGTGGCATCCCGACGACCCTCTCTACGGAGACCAGGGTCGTTACGGGGGTCAGCCGCAACAACCTCAGCAAGGTCCCTACGGGGAGCAGTACGGCGGCCCGCAGCAGCAGGCCGCCTACGGAGGCCAGCAGCACGGTGGCCGCCAGCCGGACGGCCGGCAGTCGTCCTACGGGCAGCAGCCGCAGGGCGGGCAGTGGGACGAGCTGTCCGGCCCCTACCCTCCGGCCCAGCAGCAGTACGGCGGCGGATGGGACGCCTCCCAGGGCGGCGCACCGTACGACCCGTACGGACAGCACCCGCCGGTCGACCCGTACAGCGGGCAGAGCCCCGACTATTACGGGACGCAGGACGCCTACCCGCCGCCGCAGCCGCAGCACCTCCGGCAGCAGCAGGCCGGACAGCCCGGGCCCCACGGCCAGACCGGACCTCCCGGGCAGCCCGGCCCGCACGGGCAGCAAGGGCCGCATGGGCAGCAGGGCCACGGCGACCAGGGTGACCAGGTCGCGCAGACCGCTCAGTTCGAAGCGGTGCGCCCGGAGCAGCTGCGCCAGCCGCCGCACCCGTCACCGCCCGGCGACGACTTCCGGGCCGGGCCCGGGTCCGAGCAGGACGAGCAGGTACGCGACCCGGCGCACTCCTTCTTCCAGGACGACCGCGACGACCGGGACGGCGACGACGACGCCGACACCGACCCGCGCGAGGAACGCCGCGCCGGCCGCGAGCGCCGCGGCCGCAAGGGCAAACAGCGCAGCCGGATGGCCTGCCTGATCGTCGCCGCTGTCTTCGTCGTCGGCGGCGGCGGTGTCGCCTACTTCGGCTACGACTTCTGGAAGAGCCACTTCGGCCCGGCCCCCGACTTCGAGGGCGACGGGGCGGGGGACGTGCAGGTCCAGATCCCGTCGGGCACCTCCGTCATGGAGATGGGCCTGATCCTCAAGCGCGAGGGCGTCGTCAAGAGCGCCGACGCCTTCACCGAGGCGGCGAGCGACAAACAGCTCCAGGCCGGCGCGTACACGATGCGCAAGCAGATGTCGGCGGCGGCCGCGGTGAAGCTCATGCTCGACCCCAAGAGCCGCAACGGCCTCACCGTCCGCGAGGGACTGCGCAACGGCGCCGTCTACGAGCTGATCGACAAGAAGCTCCGCCTCAAGTCCGGCACCACCAAGGACGTCGCCACCGCGCAGGCCAAGAACCTCGGGCTGCCCTCGTGGGCGAACGGCAACCCGAAGATCAAGGATCCGCTGGAAGGGTTCCTCTACCCCTCCACGTACAGCGTCAGCGGCAAGGCGAAGCCGGAGGACGTCCTCAAGGAGATGGTGGCGCGGGCCAACCGGGAGTACGCCAAGTACGACCTGGAGGCGAACGCCAGGAAGCTCAACCTCAAGTCGCCGCTGGACCTGATCACGGTCGCCAGCCTCACCCAGGCCGAGGGCATCACCCACGACGACTTCCGGAAGATGGCCGCGGTCGTCTACAACCGGCTGGCGCCGAGCAACACGGTCACGAACCAGAAGCTCGAATTCGACTCGACGTACAACTATCTGAAGAACCAGAGCAAGATCGATATCGGTACGCGCGAGATCCGCAACTACGACGACCCGTACAACACGTACTTCTACAAGGGCCTGCCGCCCGGCCCGATCGGCAACCCGGGCGAGGACGCGCTGAAGGCGTCGATCGACCCGGACGACAGCGCCAAGTGGCTGTTCTTCATCTCGATCGACGGCAAGAAGACGGACTTCACGACCAACCTCAAGGACCACGAGAAGCTGGTCGCAGAGTTCAACAAACGCAAGCGCCAGTCGTAGATCCTGCTACCGGCCGCCGCCGCGGTCCCGCCTCGGCGGCCGGTACCGGGGGCGCCTCGGCCGCCGTGCACGGTTCGTCTATCGTGTCGCGGGTCCGAGCTGAGGAGCAGCATGTCCAGTGAAGTCCAGGGCCGTCACCGCGCGGCGGTCCTCGGGTCGCCGATCGCCCATTCCCTCTCCCCGGTCCTGCACCGGGCCGCCTACGCCGAACTGGGCCTGACCGGCTGGGAGTACGGCCGGCACGAGGTCGACGAGGCCGCTCTGCCCGATTTCATGGCGGGGCTGGACGGCGGCTGGGCGGGGCTCTCCCTGACCATGCCGCTCAAGCGCGCGGTGATTCCGCTGCTGGACGGGATCAGCGACACCGCCGCCTCCGTGGAGGCCGTGAACACTGTCGTCTTCACCGAGGACGGGCGGCGCGTGGGCGACAACACCGACATCCCGGGCATGCTGGCCGCCCTGCGTGAGCGCGGGGTGCAGCAGGTCGAACAGGCCGCGATCCTGGGCGCCGGCGCCACCGCCTCCTCCGCCCTCGCGGCCCTGTCCCGCATCTGCGTGGGCGAGGTGACCGCCTACGTACGCAGCGCCGCGCGGGCCGAGGAGATGCGCGGCTGGGGCGAGCGGCTGGGCGTGGCCGTCCGTACCGCCGACTGGTCGCAGGCGGCCGAGGCCTTCGAGGCGCCGCTCGTCATCGCCACCACCCCGGCCGGGACCACCGACGCGCTGGCCGCCGACGTGCCCGAACAGCCCGGCGCCCTCTTCGACGTCCTGTACGAGCCGTGGCCGACCACCCTGGCCACCGCGTGGGGCGCGCGCGGCGGGGCGGTCGTGGGCGGCCTGGACCTCCTCGTCCACCAGGCCGTACTGCAGGTGGAGCAGATGACGGGACGCTCGCCGGCGCCGCTGGAGTCGATGCGCGCGGCGGGCGAGGCGGCGCTCGCCGGGCGGTGACCCGCCCGGCCCGTCCGGCCGGTGGTCCGGTTCCTGGACGGGCAGCGGGCCGCCCGCGCGGACGTGGGAGGATCAGGGGAAGACTGTTCGCGCAGTAGCAGGACATGAGGAGCATCGTTGAGCAGGTTGCGCTGGCTGACGGCGGGGGAGTCGCACGGCCCCGCACTGGTGGCGACGCTGGAGGGCCTTCCGGCCGGCGTCCCGATCACCACGGACATGGTGGCGGACGCCCTGGCCCGTCGCCGGCTCGGCTATGGCCGCGGTGCCCGCATGAAGTTCGAGCGGGACGAGGTCACCTTCCTCGGCGGTGTCCGGCACGGCCGCACCCTGGGCTCGCCCGTCGCGGTCATGGTCGGCAACACCGAGTGGCCCAAGTGGGAGAAGGTCATGGCGGCCGACCCGGTCGACGAGGCGGAGCTGGCCGAGCTGGCCCGTAACGCCCCGCTGACCCGGCCCCGCCCCGGCCACGCCGACCTGGCCGGCATGCAGAAGTACGGTTTCGACGAGGCCCGCCCGATCCTGGAGCGCGCCTCCGCCCGTGAGACCGCCGCCCGGGTCGCGCTCGGCACGGTCGCCCGTTCCTTCCTGAAGGAGACGGCCGGCATCGAGATCGTCTCGCACGTGGTCGAGCTGGCCGCCGCGAAGGCCCCCTACGGCGTGGTCCCCAAGCCCTCGGACGTGGAGCGGCTGGACGCCGACCCGGTGCGCTGCCTGGATGCGGAGGCGAGCGCGGCGATGGTCGCCGAGATCGACCAGGCCCACAAGGACGGCGACACCCTCGGCGGCGTTGTCGAGGTGCTGGCGTACGGCGTGCCCGTGGGCCTGGGCTCGCACGTGCACTGGGACCGGCGCCTGGACGCGCGCCTGGCCGGTGCCCTGATGGGCATCCAGGCCATCAAGGGTGTCGAGGTCGGCGACGGCTTCGACCTGGCCCGGGTGCCCGGCTCCAAGGCGCACGACGAGATCGTTTCGACAGACGAGGGCATCCGCCGCACCACGGGCCGCTCCGGCGGCACGGAGGGCGGTCTGTCCACCGGGGAGCTGCTGCGGGTGCGGGCGGCGATGAAGCCCATCGCGACCGTGCCGCGTGCGCTGGCCACCGTCGATGTGGCCACCGGTGAGGCGACGCAGGCGCACCACCAGCGCTCGGATGTGTGTGCGGTCCCCGCGGCCGGCATCGTCGCCGAGGCGATGGTCGCGCTGGTGCTGGCGGACGCGGTGGCGGAGAAGTTCGGCGGCGACAGTGTGCCGGAGACCCGCCGCAACGTGCGCTCCTTCCTCGACGGCCTGGCGATCAGGTGACGCCGCCGCTGGTCGTGCTGGTGGGCCCCCCGGGCGCGGGGAAGTCCACCGTCGGGGCCCTGCTGGCCGAGCGGCTGGGCGCCGGCTACCGCGACACCGACGCGGACATCGAGGCGGACGCGGGCAAGCCCATCCCGGAGATCTTCATCGACCAGGGCGAGCCGCACTTCCGCGAGCTGGAGCGGCGCGCCGTGCGGGCCGCGGTCGAGAGCCACCCCGGAGTGCTCTCGCTGGGCGGCGGCGCGATCATGGACGAGGGCACCCGCGCCCTGCTGACCGGCCTGCCGGTCGTCTTCCTGGACGTCCAACTGGCCGACGCCGTACGGCGGGTGGGACTGGACGCACCGCGCCCGCTGCTCGCCGTGAACCCCCGCCAGCGCTGGCGCGAGCTGATGGAGGCGCGCCGCCCGCTGTACACGGAGGTCGCGCGCGCCGTGGTCAGCACGGACGGCCGGACGCCCGACGAGGTCGCCGCGGCCGTCCTGGACGCATTGCAGCTACCCATATCACCGGAGGCCGGGGCACCGGCGGCGGACGCCGCGGCCCACGGCACGCCCGGGAGGAAGGAACACCCGTGACACAGCAGGCCACCCGTATCCAGGTCGGCGGTACCGCGGGCACCGACCCGTACGAGGTCCTGGTCGGCCGGCAGCTGCTGGGCGAGCTGGCGGGCCTGATCGGCCCAAGCGCCCGGCGTGTCGCCGTGCTGCATCCGGAGGCGCTGGCCGCCACCGGCGAGGCGCTGCGCGAGGACCTGGCGGGCCAGGGCTATGAGGCCATCGCCGTCCAGCTGCCCAACGCCGAGGAGGCCAAGACCGCCGAGGTCGCCGCGTACTGCTGGAAGGCGCTGGGCCAGACCGGCTTCACCCGCACCGATGTGATCGTGGGCGTCGGCGGCGGCGCCACCACCGATGTGGCGGGTTTCGTCGCGGCGACGTGGCTGCGCGGGGTGCGCTGGATCGCGGTACCCACCACCGTGCTGGGCATGGTGGACGCGGCGGTCGGCGGCAAGACCGGCATCAACACCGCCGAGGGCAAGAACCTGGTGGGCGCCTTCCACCCGCCGGCCGGTGTGCTGTGCGACCTGGCCGCGCTGGACTCCCTGCCGGTGCACGACTACGTCTCCGGGCTCGCCGAGGTCATCAAGGCGGGCTTCATCGCCGACCCGGCGATCCTGGAGCTGATCGAGTCCGACCCCGAGGGCGCCAAGCGCCCCGACGGGCCGCACACCGCCGAGCTGATCGAGCGCGCCATCCGGGTCAAGGCCGAGGTGGTCTCCGCCGACCTCAAGGAGTCCGGGCTGCGCGAGGTCCTCAACTACGGGCACACCCTGGCGCACGCCATCGAGAAGAACGAGCGCTACAACTGGCGGCACGGCGCCGCGGTCTCCGTCGGCATGGTCTTCGCCGCCGAGCTGGGCCGCATCGCCGGCCGGCTGGACGACGCCACCGCCGACCGGCACCGCGCCGTGCTGGGCGCGGTCGGCCTGCCGCTGACCTACCGCGGCGACCAGTGGCCCAAGCTGCTGGAGACGATGAAGGTCGACAAGAAGACCCGCGGCGACCGGCTGCGCTTCATCGTCCTGGACGGCCTGGCCAAGCCCACCGTCCTGGAGGGCCCCGACCCGGCGATGCTGCTCGCCGCGCACGCGGAGATCGCCGCGTGAGGCGCGTCCTGGTCCTCAACGGGCCCAACCTCGGCCGCCTCGGCTCCCGCGAGCCCGACGTGTACGGCGCCACCTCCTACGCCGGACTGGTGGAGCGGTGCACCGCGCTCGGCAAGGAACTGGGCTTCGAGGCGGAGGTCCGGGAGACCAACGACGAGGGCGAGATGGTCCGCTGGCTGCACGAGGCGGCGGACGGTTCGGTTCCGGTCGTCATCAACCCCGGAGCGTTCACGCACTACTCGTACGCGATGCGGGACGCCGCCGCCCAGCGCACGGCGCCGCTCGTCGAGGTGCACATCTCCAACCCGTACGCCCGCGAGGAGTTCCGCCACACCTCGGTCATCGCGGCCGTGGCCAGCGGTACGATCGCCGGCTTCGGCATCGGTTCCTACGAACTCGCGCTGCGCGCGCTGGCCGCCGAACTCACCGGCTGAGCGCGGCCCTCCGCACCACACCGCGCCATCCCCCGGCCGTCGCCGCACCGGCGGCCGGGGGACACCGGCCGCCCCTGACCGGGGGACGACTGCGGCTGCCTTCTGCGGGTACCGTTCGCCGGACAACCACCTCGGCCCACCCGGGCCGGACGCCCGGCGCACCGGACGAGCGAGCACCGTACGGACGGACATCCCGCCCGTATCGCGAGCACTCCGCAAGCACACGCGGGCGGGCCACGAGATTCGACCGCACGAGACGGAGAGCCACCGGATGCAGCACGCAGGGGGGACTCCGCTGCCACCGCCTCACGGACCGGTGCCGGGCCACGGGGCCGCGATGGCTCCGCACGCCAGCCCCGGTCACCCCATACCGCCGCACCAGCGGCAGGCCGCGCCGCCCGCGCCCGGCTGGCCCGCCGCTCCGCCACCCGCGGCACCGCCGCACGGCGCGCCGACGGCCCCGCCGCCCGCCGAGGCCACCGGGCACATCCAGCTCCCGCCCGGCGCCCCCGTGGCGCTGCCCAGCCCGCCCGCCGGCACCTCCGCGCAGGACGCCGCGCACGCCGCCGTGGCCGTACTGCTCATCGGCCCGGCCGGCGCCGGCAAGACCAGCGTCGCCCGGCACTGGGCCGACAGCCGCCGGGTGCCCACGGCGCACATCAGCCTCGACGACGTCCGCGAATGGGTACGCTCCGGCTTCGCCGACCCCCAGACGGGCTGGAACGACCACTCCGAGGCGCAGTACCGCCTGGCCCGCCGCACCTGCGGCTTCGCGGCCCGCAACTTCCTCGCCAACGGCATCTCCTGCATCCTCGACGACGCGGTCTTCCCGGACCGCCCGGTCATCGGCCTCGGTGGCTGGAAGCGGCACGTGGGCCCCGGGCTGCTGCCGATCGTGCTGCTGCCGGGCCTGGAGATCGTCCTGGAGCGCAACGCCCGCCGTACGGGCAACCGCCGTCTCTCCGACGAGGAGGTCGCCCGCATCCACGGCCGGATGGCGGGCTGGTACGGCTCCGGCCTGCCCATCATCGACAACTCCGCGCACGACGTGCCCACCACGGCCCGCCTCCTGGACGACGTGGTCGCCCGCAGCATCCAGAGCCCGCCCAGCTGGTAGCGGCGGAAGACGAGACAGATCGCGGCCTCCTATGGCGACCGGGGCGCGGGCCCCCGCCGGGCGGTCCCCCGGCCGGACCCGCCCGACCGGCCGGGCCGGACCGGGGCCCGTACGCTCGGTGCATGTCCGAGCTGTACTCGGCCCGGCGTACGCGGCTGCGTGACCGCTGCGCCGCCGCCGGAAGCGCCGCGGCGCTGATCTCGCGTCCCGCCAATGTCCGCTACCTCACCGGCTGCGCGCCGCCCGGCGCCGCCCTGCTGCTCGGTCCCGCCGACGACCTCCTGCTGACCGGGGGGCCGCTGAGCGGCGACCCCGCCGAGGGACGGCCCGCGGAGGAGCTGCGGGTCTCCGAGCTGCCCGCCCGGGGCGGCGACCCGGTCGTGGCCGCAGCGGACCAGGCCGCGCGGGCCGGGGCCGCCTCGCTCGCCGTCGAGGAACACCACCTCACGGTCGCCCGGCACCGCGCGCTGACCCAGGTGGCCCCCCGGCTGCGGCTCGCCGACCTCGCCCGCGCCGTCGAGGCGCAGCGGGTCGTCAAGGACGACGAGGAGATCTCCTGTCTGCGGATCGCCGCCGAGATCACCGACCAGGCCCTCGGAGAGCTGCTGGAATCGATTCTGGTGGGCCGTACGGAACGGCACCTCGCCCTCGAACTGGAACGCCGCCTGGTGGACCACGGCGCGGACGGCCCCGCCTTCCCCACCTCGGTCGCCTCGGGTCCCCATTCGGGACGGCCCGGACATCTGCCCACCGACCGGCGGGTCGAGGAAGGTGACTTCCTGTCCGTCAACCTGGGCGCGAACTACCGGGGTTACCGTTGCGAGATCGGCCGTACGTTCGTCATCGGCACCACGCCGGCGGACTGGCAGATCGAGCTGTACGACCTCGTTTTCGCAGCCCAGCGGGCCGGACGGGAGACGCTGGCGCCGGGGGTGGAGTGCCGCGAAGTGGACCGCGCGGCGCGTCAGGTCCTGGTCGGCGCGGGCCACGGCGAGCGGCTGGGGCCGGGTACCGGACACGGTGTGGGACTCGAAATCGACGAGGACCCTCGGCTGTCACCTGCGGCCATGGGTAAACTGGACGCTTGCGTGCCGGTCACCGTCGATCCGGGGGTTCACATCCCGGGCCGCGGCGGCGTCCGCATCGACGACACACTCGTCGTCCGCCCCGAGGCGGACGGCGGGCCCGAGCTACTCACGATCACGACCAAGGAGCTGCTCGCGCTCTGAGCCGAACCGGTTCGCCGCGCGGGTGCCCGGGGTCCCACCACCCGCAGTCCAGGAGATTCCGCAACCGTGGCTTCCACGAACGACCTCAAGAACGGCCTGGTGCTCAAGCTCGAAGGCGGCCAGCTCTGGTCCGTCGTCGAGTTCCAGCACGTCAAGCCCGGCAAGGGCCCGGCCTTCGTCCGCACCAAGCTCAAGAACGTGCTGTCCGGCAAGGTGGTGGACAAGACCTTCAACGCCGGTGTGAAGGTCGAGACGGCTACTGTCGACAAGCGCGGGATGCAGTTCTCGTACATGGACGGCGATTACTTCGTCTTCATGGACATGGACACCTACGACCAGCTGCACATCGACCGCAAGACCGTCGGTGAGGCCGCCAACTACCTGCTCGAAGGCTTCGAGGCCGTCGTCGCCCAGAACGAGGGCAACGTGCTCTACGTCGAGCTGCCGGCCGCCGTCGAGCTGGTCATCAAGGAGACCGAGCCGGGCGTCCAGGGCGACCGTTCCACCGGTGGCACCAAGCCCGCCACGCTGGAGACGGGCTACCAGATCCAGGTGCCGCTCTTCATCACGACCGGTGAGAAGATCAAGGTCGACACCCGCTCCGGCGAGTACCTCGGCCGGGTGAACAGCTAACCGTGGCCGCCCGTAACAAGGCCCGTAAGCGCGCCTTCCAGATTCTCTTCGAGGCCGACCAGCGCGGTGCCGATGTGCAGTCCGTGCTCGCGGACTGGATGCGGCACGCCCGGACCGACCCGCGGCAGCCGCCGGTCAACGAGTACACCCTGGAGCTGGTCGAGGGGTACGCGGAGCACATCGAGCGTATCGATGATCTGCTCTCCGACTACTCCGTCGACTGGCCGCTCGACCGGATGCCGGTGGTCGACCGCAACGTCCTGCGGCTCGGCGCGTACGAGCTGATCTGGGTGGACGAGACCCCGGACGCCGTGGCGATCGACGAAGCGGTACAGCTGGCCAAGGAGTTCTCCACGGACGAATCCCCGGCCTTCGTCAACGGCCTGCTGGCCCGCCTGAAGGAACTGAAGCCCGGCCTGCGGCGCGAGGAGCAGTAAGGCGGCGGTGGATCCCGTGAACGGGCCCGGAGCACGGGAATGCTCCGGGCCCTTCGCATGGGCGGGGGAGGGCGGGAGGCGCGGGTCGGGGGCCGGCGGGGGTGGACACAGAAAACCGCCGCCCCGACGGAGTCGGAAGCGGCGGTACGTTTCTGCAGGTGACGCCCGAGGGGTCAGATGTCCTCGTGCTGCACGGCGCGGCGCGCATCGGCGTCCAGCACACCCCAGCTGATAAGCTGCTCGGTCAGCACGGAGGGCGACTGGTCGTAAATCACCGCGAGGGTGCGCAGGTCGTCCTGGCGGATCGAGAGGACCTTGCCGTTGTAGTCGCCGCGCTGGCTCTGGATCGTGGCGGCGTAGCGCTGCAGCGGGCCGGCCTTCTCGGCGGGGACGTGGGCGAGGCGCTCCAGGTCCAGGACCAGCTTCGGCGGCGGCTCGGCCGCGCCGCCCGGGGTCGTGCCCGGCAGCAGCTCCTGCACCGGCACGCCGTAGAAGTCGGCCAGCTCGGCCAGGCGCTGTACGGTCACGGCACGGTCGCCGCGCTCGTACGAACCCACCACGACCGCCTTCCAGCGACCCTGGGACTTCTCCTCGACACCGTGGAGAGAGAGGCCCTGCTGGGTGCGGATGGCGCGGAGCTTGGCCCCGAGCTGTTTGGCGTATTCGCTGGACATAAAGCTCCCCGGACGCTGTGTAGACGTGCGGCGCGGGCCGCGCGGCTGGTAACTCACTGTGAGGTTACGCAGCGTAATTTGGCTTCGTCAAGCCGAATGAGTCACACGGTGGCCCCGAAGGGGTGCTGTCGGACTTCGGCGCGGCTCCTGGTACCGTGAACAGCGTAATTCCGACGTCCTTTAAAGTCCGTCCCGTGAGGCGGAGAAGGAGGTCCGTTCTTCATGGACGCCCCCAGCACGAATGCTGCGCGTCCGGTCCTCGAAGGGCCGGACATCACGCGCATGCTCACCCGCATCGCCCACGAGATCGTCGAACGCGCCAAGGGCGCCGACGACGTGGTGCTCCTCGGCATCCCCACCCGCGGGGTCTTCCTCGCCCGCCGGCTGGCCGCCAAACTCGAAGAGATCACCGGACGCACGGTCCCGGTCGGCTCGCTCGACATCACCATGTACCGCGACGACCTCCGCCTGGGCCCGGCCCGCGCCCTCGCGCGCACCGACATCCCCGGTGACGGCATCGAGAACCGCGTGGTCCTGCTCGTCGACGACGTGCTCTTCTCCGGCCGTACGATCCGCGCCGCACTCGACGCCCTCAACGACATCGGCCGGCCGCGCGCCGTGCAGCTCGCGGTCCTGGTCGACCGCGGCCACCGCGAGCTGCCGATCCGCGCCGACTATGTGGGCAAGAACCTCCCCACGTCGCTGCGGGAGACGGTCAAGGTCCAGCTCACCGAGGAGGACGGCCGCGACGCCGTGCTGCTCGGCGTCAAGCGGACCGCCCCGGCCGGCGAGCAGTAGCACACCCCTGGACGGACCCGGTGCGACCGGGCCCCCAGTCATGCCTGCTCGACGGACATACCCGTACCCCTCCCTCACTCACGGAGAAAACCGGATGAAGCGTCATCTCATCTCGGCCGCCGACCTCACCCGCGACGACGCCGTCCTGATCCTCGACACCGCCGAGGAGATGGCCCGGGTGGCGGACCGGCCGATCAAGAAACTCCCCACCCTGCGCGGACGCACCGTCGTCAACCTCTTCTTCGAGGACTCCACGCGCACCCGCATCTCGTTCGAGGCGGCCGCCAAGCGGCTGTCGGCGGACGTCATCAACTTCTCCGCCAAGGGCTCGTCCGTCTCCAAGGGCGAATCCCTCAAGGACACCGCGCTGACCCTGGAGGCGATGGGCGCGGACGCCGTCGTCATCCGGCACGGCGACTCCGGCGCCCCGCACCGCCTGGCCACCTCCGGCTGGATCGGCGGCTCGGTCGTCAACGCCGGCGACGGGACGCACGAGCACCCCACCCAGGCCCTGCTGGACGCCTTCACCATGCGCCGGCACCTGACCGACGGCGCCGGCCAGGACCTGTCCGGCCGGCACATCACCATCGTCGGCGACATCCTGCACAGTCGCGTCGCCCGCTCCAACGTCCACCTGCTGACCACGCTGGGCGCCGAGGTGACGCTGGTCGCGCCGCCCACGCTGGTGCCGATCGGCGTCGAGCGGTGGCCCTGCGAGGTCAGCTACGACCTCGACGCGGTACTGACCAAGTCGGACGCGGTGATGATGCTGCGCGTCCAGCGTGAGCGGATGAACGCCGCCTTCTTCCCCACCGAGCGGGAGTACGCCCGGCGCTACGGCCTGGACGGCGACCGCATGGGCAGGATGCCCGACCACGCGATCGTGATGCACCCCGGCCCGATGAACCGCGGCATGGAGATCACCGCCGAGGTCGCCGACTCGCCGCGCTGCACCGCCGTCGAGCAGGTGGCCAACGGCGTCAGCATCCGGATGGCCGTCCTGTACCTGCTGCTGGGCGGCAACGAGCCCGCCGTCACGACCACCGCCCCCACCGCCCACCCGTCGCCCGCCACCACCCCGGACGGAGGCGCTGCGCGCCGCCCCTCCACTCGCACCGAGGAGAGCAAGTAATCATGAGCAAGACCCTGATCCGCGGGGCGAAGGTCCTGGGTGGCGAGCCGCAGGACGTCCTGATCACCGACGGCACGATCACCGCCGTCGGCACCGGCCTGACCGTCTCCAGCGCCGAGGGCGCCACCGTCGTCGAGGCCGCGGGCCGGATCCTGCTGCCCGGCCTGGTCGACCTCCACACCCACCTGCGCGAGCCCGGCCGCGAGGACTCCGAGACCGTCCTGACCGGCACCAAGGCCGCCGCCGTCGGCGGCTTCACCGCCGTACACGCCATGGCCAACACCTTCCCGGTCGCCGACACCGCGGGCGTCGTCGAGCAGGTGTGGCGCCTGGGCAAGGAGTCCGGCTACTGCGACGTCCAGCCGGTCGGCGCGGTGACCGTGGGCCTGGAGGGCAAGAAGCTCGCCGAGCTGGGCGCCATGCACGAGTCCGCCGCCGGCGTGCGGGTCTTCTCCGACGACGGCAAGTGCGTGGACGACGCGGTGATCATGCGCCGCGCGCTGGAGTACGTGAAGGCCTTCGACGGCGTGATCGCCCAGCACGCCCAGGAGCCCCGGCTGACCGCGGGTGCCCAGATGAACGAGGGCATCGTCTCCGCCGAGCTGGGCCTGGCCGGCTGGCCCGCGGTGGCCGAGGAGTCGATCATCGCGCGGGACGTGCTGCTCGCCGCGCACGTCGGTTCGCGGGTGCACATCTGCCACCTGTCCACCGCCGGGTCCGTCGAGATCGTCCGCTGGGCCAAGTCCAAGGGCTGGAACGTCACCGCCGAGGTCACCCCGCACCACCTGCTGCTCACCGACGAGCTCGTACGGTCGTACAACCCCGTCTACAAGGTGAACCCGCCGCTGCGTACGGAGGCCGACGTGCTGGCGCTGCGCGAGGCGCTGGCCGACGGCACCATCGACTGCGTCGCCACCGACCACGCCCCGCACCCGCACGAGGACAAGGACTGCGAGTGGGGCGCGGCCGCCATGGGCATGGTCGGCCTGGAGACGGCCCTGTCCGTCGTCCAGCACACGATGGTCGACACCGGCCTGCTGGACTGGGCCGGCGTCGCCGACCGGATGTCCTTCCGGCCCGCCGGAATCGGCCGTCTCAAGGGGCACGGCCGCCCCGTCTCGCCTGGCGAGCCCGCCAACCTCACGCTGCTCGATCCGGCATACCGTGGACCCGTGGACCCCGCGGGCTTCGCCTCCCGCAGCCGTAACACGCCCTACGAGGGCCGTGAGCTGCCGGGGCGCGTGACCCACACCTTCCTGCGGGGCCGGGCAACGGTCGTGGACGGGAAACTCGCGTGACATCTTCAACCATCCAACTGGCAGCCGAGCAGAAGTCCGCCGAGGTCACCGACTGGGCGGCCCGCATCGGCTGGGTCGTCGGACTGCTCCTGTTCGTCGCGCTCGTCTACTGGCTGATGCGCGAGGGCTGGAAGTGGCGCGGCACCCTCCAGGGCGACCTGCCCGAGCTGCCCACGGCCCCCGAGGACGCCGGCGAGCCGCGGCTGGCGATGACCGGCCGCTACCACGGCTCCACGACCGCCGGACAGTGGCTGGACCGCATCGTCGCACGCGGCCTGGGCACCCGCAGCCGTGCGGAGCTGACCCTCACGGACGCCGGCCTGGACGTCGTACGGCCCGGCGCGCAGGACTTCTTCGTCCCGGCCGCCGCGCTGCGCGGCGCCCGCCTGGACAAGGGCATCGCCGGCAAGGTCCTGCCCGAGGGCGGCCTGCTGGTGGTCACCTGGACGCACGGGGACAAGGAGATCGACTCCGGTTTCCGCTCCGACCAGGCCGCCGAGCACGCCGCATGGGTCACCGCCCTCACCGACCTGACCAGCAAGAACAGCAAGACCACCGAAACGGAAGGCGCACGATGACGACCTCCATCCAGGGGAACGCCTCGAAGAGGAGGGCGGCGTCTCCCGCCATACTCGTCCTGGAGGACGGCCGCAGCTTCCGCGGCCGCGCCTACGGGGCCGTGGGGGAGACCTTCGGCGAGGCGGTGTTCTCCACCGGCATGACCGGCTACCAGGAGACCCTGACCGACCCCTCGTACCACCGCCAGGTCGTCGTCATGACCGCCCCGCACATCGGCAACACGGGCGTCAACGACGAGGACCCGGAGTCCGCCCGCATCTGGGTGTCCGGCTTCGTCGTACGCGACCCCGCCCGCACCCCGTCCAACTGGCGCTCGGCCCGCTCCCTCGACGACGAGCTGGCCGCCCAGGGCGTCGTCGGCATCAGCGGCATCGACACCCGCGCGCTCACCCGCCACCTGCGCGAGCGCGGCGCGATGCGGGTCGGCATCTTCTCCGGCCCGGCGCTCGACGGCCCGGCCGGCACCGGTCTCGCCGACGAGGCGTCGCTGCTCGCCAAGGTGCAGTCGGCCCCGCAGATGAAGGGCGCCGACCTGTCCGCCGAGGTCGCCACCAAGGAGGCGTACGTCGTGCCCGCGCAGGGCACCAAGCGCTTCACGGTCGCCGCCGTCGATCTGGGCATCAAGGGCATGACCCCGTACCGGATGGCCGAGCGCGGCATAGAGGTGCACGTGCTGCCCGCCACCGCCACCGTCGAGGACGTGTACGCGGTCGAGCCCGACGGCGTGTTCTTCTCCAACGGCCCGGGCGACCCGGCCACCGCCGAGCACCCCGTCTCCGTCATGCGGGGCGTGCTGGAGCGCGGTACGCCGCTGTTCGGCATCTGCTTCGGCAACCAGATCCTCGGCCGCGCGCTGGGCTTCGGCACGTACAAGCTCAAGTACGGGCACCGCGGCATCAACCAGCCGGTGCAGGACCGTACGACCGGCAAGGTCGAGGTCACCGCGCACAACCACGGCTTCGCCGTCGACGCGCCGCTCGACCGGGTCTCCGAGACCCCCTACGGCCGCGCCGAGGTCTCCCACGTCTGCCTCAACGACAACGTGGTGGAGGGGCTCCAGCTCCTCGACCGGCCGGCCTTCAGCGTCCAGTACCACCCCGAGGCCGCCGCGGGTCCGCACGACGCGGCCTACCTGTTCGACCGCTTCGTCCAGCTCATGGAGGGCCAGCGTGCCTAAGCGCACCGATATCCAGTCCGTCCTGGTCATCGGCTCCGGCCCGATCGTCATCGGCCAGGCAGCCGAGTTCGACTACTCCGGCACCCAGGCGTGCCGGGTCCTGAAGGCCGAGGGCCTGCGGGTCATCCTGGTCAACTCCAACCCGGCCACGATCATGACCGACCCGGAGATCGCCGACGCCACCTACGTCGAGCCGATCACCCCGGAGTTCGTCGAGAAGATCATCGCCAAGGAGCGCCCGGACGCGCTGCTGCCCACCCTGGGCGGCCAGACCGCGCTGAACACCGCGATCTCGCTGCACGAGTCCGGCACCCTGGAGCAGTACGGCGTCGAGCTGATCGGCGCCAACGTCGAGGCGATCAACAAGGGCGAGGACCGCGACCTGTTCAAGGACGTCGTGGAAGCCGTCCGGCGCAAGATCGGCCACGGCGAGTCCGCCCGCTCCTACATCTGCCACTCCATGGACGACGTCCTCAAGGGCGTCGAGGAACTGGGCGGCTACCCGGTCGTCGTGCGCCCCTCCTTCACCATGGGCGGCGCCGGCTCCGGCTTCGCCCACGACGAGGAGGAGCTGCGCCGCATCGCCGGCCAGGGCCTGACCCTGTCGCCGACCACCGAGGTGCTCCTGGAGGAGTCCATCCTGGGCTGGAAGGAGTACGAGCTGGAGCTGATGCGCGACAAGAACGACAACGTCGTGGTCGTCTGCTCCATCGAGAACTTCGACCCGATGGGCGTGCACACCGGCGACTCCATCACCGTCGCCCCGGCGATGACGCTCACCGACCGCGAGTACCAGACCCTGCGCGACATCGGCATCGCCGTGATCCGCGAGGTCGGCGTGGACACCGGCGGCTGCAACATCCAGTTCGCCGTCAACCCCGTCGACGGCCGGGTCATCGTCATCGAGATGAACCCGCGCGTCTCGCGCTCCTCGGCGCTCGCCTCCAAGGCCACCGGCTTCCCGATCGCGAAGATCGCCGCCCGGCTGGCCGTCGGCTACACGCTCGACGAGATCCCCAACGACATCACCGAGAAGACCCCGGCCTCCTTCGAGCCCACCCTCGACTACGTCGTGGTCAAGGTGCCGCGTTTCGCCTTCGAGAAGTTCCCGGCGGCGGACGCCCGGCTGACCACCACCATGAAGTCGGTCGGCGAGGCCATGGCCATCGGCCGCAACTTCACCGAGGCGCTCAACAAGGCGCTGCGCTCGCTGGAGAAGAAGGGCAGCCAGTTCGACTTCGCCGGCGACCCCGGCGACAAGGCGGAGCTGCTGGTCAAGGCCGAGATCCCCACCGACGGCCGGATCAACACCGTCATGCAGGCCATCCGGGCCGGGGCCACCGCGCAGGAGATCTTCGACGCCACGAAGATCGACCCCTGGTTCGTCGACCAGCTGTTCCTGGTCAAGGAGACCGCCGACGAGATCGCGGCCGCCGACCAGCTCGGCCCCGAGGTCCTGGCGTACGCCAAGCGGCACGGCTTCTCCGACAGCCAGATCGCCGCCGTCCGCGGCCTGACGGAGGACGTCGTCCGCGAGGTCCGGCACGCCCTCGGCATCCGCCCGGTCTACAAGACGGTGGACACCTGCGCCGCCGAGTTCGCCGCGAAGACCCCGTACTTCTACTCGTCCTACGACGAGGAGAGCGAGGTCGCGCCGCGCGAGAAGCCCGCCGTGATCATCCTGGGCTCCGGCCCGAACCGCATCGGCCAGGGCATCGAGTTCGACTACTCCTGCGTGCACGCCTCCTTCGCGCTCAGCGACGCGGGCTACGAGACCGTCATGGTCAACTGCAACCCGGAGACCGTCTCCACCGACTACGACACCTCCGACCGGCTCTACTTCGAGCCGCTCACCCTGGAGGACGTCCTGGAGATCGTGCACGCCGAGCAGCAGGCCGGCCCGGTCGCCGGCGTCGTCGTCCAGCTCGGCGGCCAGACCCCGCTGGGCCTGGCGCAGGCGCTCAAGGACAACGGCGTACCGATCGTCGGCACCTCGCCGGAGGCCATCGACCTGGCCGAGGAGCGCGGCGCGTTCGGCCGGGTGCTGACCGAGGCGGGCCTGCCCGCCCCCAAGTACGGCACCGCCTACTCCTTCGGCGAGGCCAAGGGCATCGCCGCCGAGATCGGCTACCCGGTCATGGTCCGGCCGTCCTACGTCCTCGGCGGCCGCGGCATGGAGATCGTCTACGACGAGCCCTCCCTCGGCGAGTACCTGGAGCGGCACGCCGGCCTGATCGACCAGCACCCGGTCCTCATCGACCGCTTCCTGGACGACGCCATCGAGATCGACGTGGACGCCCTCTACGACGGCACCGAGCTCTACCTCGGCGGCGTCATGGAGCACATCGAGGAAGCCGGCATCCACTCCGGCGACTCCGCCTGCGCGCTGCCGCCCATCACCCTCGGCGGCTACGACATCAAGCGGCTGCGCGCCTCCACCGAGGCCATCGCCAAGGGCGTCGGCGTGCGCGGACTGATCAACATCCAGTTCGCGATGGCCGGCGACATCCTGTACGTGCTGGAGGCCAACCCGCGCGCCTCGCGCACCGTGCCCTTCACCTCGAAGGCCACCGCGGTACCGCTGGCCAAGGCCGCCGCCCGCATCTCGCTGGGCGCCACCGTCGCCGAGCTGCGCGCCGAGGGCATGCTGCCCAAGAGCGGCGACGGCGGCACGCTGCCGCTGGACGCGCCGATCTCCGTCAAGGAGGCCGTGATGCCCTGGTCGCGCTTCCGCGACGCGGCGGGGCACGGCGTGGACACCGTGCTGGGCCCGGAGATGCGCTCCACCGGCGAGGTCATGGGCATCGACTCGGTCTTCGGCACGGCGTACGCCAAGTCGCAGGCCGGCGCGTACGGCGCGCTGCCCACCAAGGGCCGCGCGTTCGTCTCCGTCGCCAACCGCGACAAGCGCTCGATGATCTTCCCGGCCCGGGAGCTGGTCGCCCACGGCTTCGAGCTGCTCGCCACCTCCGGCACCGCCGAGGTGCTGCGCCGCAACGGCATCAACGCCACCGTGGTGCGCAAGAAGAGCGAGGGCGAGGGCCCCAACGGCGAGAAGACCATCGTCCAGCTCATCCACGACGGCGAGGTCGACCTCATCGTCAACACGCCGTACGGCACCGGCGGCCGCCTGGACGGCTACGACATCCGCACCGCGGCCGTCGCCCGCGCCGTCCCGTGCCTGACCACGGTCCAGGCGCTGGCCGCCGCCGTGCAGGGCATCGAGGCGGTGTCCCGCGGCGACGTGGGCGTGCGCTCCCTCCAGGAACACGCGCGGCAGCTGACCGCGGCCCGCGAGGAGTAGGGCCACCGGGGAGGGGGACACCGCAGCGGTGTCCCCCTCTTCATGCCCGCCCACCTCGCCCACTCGAACTGCGGAAGGCCCGCCTGCCCGTGTACTCCCTCTTCTTCAACCTGATCTTCCGCCGCATGGACCCCGAGAAGGCCCACCACCTGGCCTTCCGCTGGATCCGGCTGGCCGCGCGCGTCCCGGTGCTGCGCACCTTCGCCGCGGCCGTCCTGGCGCCCCGCCACAAGGAGCTGCGCACCGAGGCCCTGGGCCGCCGGATGCACGGCCCCTTCGGGCTGGCCGCCGGCTTCGACAAGAACGCCGTCGCCATCGACGGCATGGCCATGCTCGGCTTTGACCACGTCGAGATCGGCACGGTCACCGCCGAGCCGCAGTCCGGCAACCCCAAGAAGCGCCTGTTCCGCCTCGTACCGGACCGCGCGCTCATCAACCGCATGGGCTTCAACAACGACGGTTCGGCGGCCGTGGCGGCCCGTCTGGCGGCCCGCAACCCGGTCTTCCGTACGACGCTGGGCGTCAACATCGGCAAGACGAAGGTCGTCCCGGAGGACGAGGCGGTCGCCGACTACGTGACCTCGACGGAGCGCCTCGCCGCCCACGCCGATTACCTGGTCGTCAACGTCTCCTCACCGAACACCCCCGGCCTGCGCAACCTCCAGGCCGTCGACCACCTGCGCCCGCTGCTCGCCGCGGTCCGCGAGGCGGCCGACCGCACCGTCACCGGCCGCCGTGTCCCGCTGCTGGTCAAGATCGCACCGGACCTCGCCGACGAGGACGTGGACGCGGTCGCCGACCTCGCCGTGGAACTGGGCCTGGACGGCATCATCGCCACCAACACCACCATCGCCCGCGAGAGCCTCGGCCTGGCCTCCGACCCGGCCCTGGTCCAGGAGACCGGCGGCCTGTCCGGCGCCCCGGTCAAGGCGCGCTCCCTGGAGGTGCTGCGCCGCCTGTACGCCCGCGTCGGCGACCGCGTCACCCTGATCGGCGTCGGCGGCGTCGAGAACGCCGAGGACGCCTGGCAGCGCATCCTCGCCGGTGCCACCCTCGTGCAGGGCTACAGCGCCTTCATCTACGAGGGCCCGTTCTACGCCCGCGCGATCCACAAGGGCCTGGCCGCCCGCCTGCGCAACAGCCCGTACGCCACCCTCGCCGACGCCGTCGGCGCCGAGCACAGGAAGGTGACCTCGTGAGCCTCGAACCCTTCGGCGCCCGCCTGCGAGCCGCCATGGACGAACGCGGCCCGCTCTGCGTCGGCATCGACCCGCACGCCTCGCTGCTGGCCGGCTGGGGCCTGAACGACGACGTGGCGGGCCTGACGGCCTTCTCGCGCACCGTCGTCGAGGCGCTGGCCGACCGCGTCGCCGTCCTCAAGCCGCAGTCCGCCTTCTTCGAGCGCTTCGGCTCGCGCGGCATCGCCGTCCTGGAGGAGACCGTCGCGGCGGCCCGGCAGGCCGGTGCCCTCGTGCTGATGGACGCCAAGCGCGGCGACATCGGTTCCACCATGGCCGCGTACGCCGCGACCTACCTGGACCCGGCCTCGCCGCTGTTCTCGGACGCGGTCACGGTCAGCCCGTACCTGGGCTTCGGGTCGCTCGCCCCGGCCGTCGAGCTGGCCGGGGAGCACGGCTGTGGCCTGTTCGCGCTCGCGCTGACCTCGAATCCGGAGGGCCAGGAGGTGCAGCACGCGGTACGGGCCGACGGCCGTACCGTCGCCGCGACCGTACTGGGCCATCTGAAGGCGGCCAACGCCGACGCCGTCGCCCGCGGTGAGCTGGGCTCGTACGGCGCCGTCGTCGGTGCCACGCTGGGCGATCTGTCCTCGTACGACCTGGCGACCGGCGGACCGCTGCTCGCGCCCGGCATCGGTGCCCAGGGCGCGACCCCGGCGGACCTTCCGCGGGTCTTCGGGGACGCGGTCCGCAACGTCGTGCCGAGCGTCAGCCGGGGGGTGCTGCGGCACGGTCCGGACGTCGCCGCACTTCGCGCGGCCGCCCTCGGATGTGCCGATGAGGTGCGGACAGCGGTCGAACGACAGGGACTTTAGTCCCGTTATGTCCTGGTCAGCAGAGTCTGACCAGGACTTTTCGTCTGTTCTCGCTGACTCCGAGCGCCTTGGCCGCTAGTCTCCGACGAGAGCAGTGCACGTAAGCGCGTTGCTCGTTGCTCCGCAGATGCGGGGCGACTAGGTTCCACACCGGTCCGTATCCGACAGTTCTACATCCGAGGTGACGTAGGCGTGGCTCTTCCGCCCCTTACCCCTGAACAGCGCGCAGCCGCGCTCGAAAAGGCCGCCGCGGCTCGCCGGGAGCGCGCCGAGGTCAAGAATCGGCTCAAAAACTCCGGCGCCTCCCTCCATGACGTCATCAAGCAGGGCCAGGAGAACGACGTCATCGGCAAGATGAAGGTCTCCGCCCTCCTGGAATCCCTGCCCGGCGTGGGCAAGGTCCGGGCCAAGCAGCTCATGGAGCGGCTGGGCATCTCCGAAAGCCGCCGGGTCCGCGGTCTGGGCACCAACCAGATCGCCGCCCTGGAGCGGGAGTTCGGCGACAAGGCCGGCTGAGTTTCCTGGCACTGCCGGGGAACTGGAATAATCGCCGCATGGCAGCAACACCCCGGGGCTCATCCCCCGCATCCCCGGACGCCCGTCCGCGGCTGACCGTGCTCTCCGGCCCCTCGGGGGTCGGCAAGAGCACGGTCGTCGCCCATATGCGCAAGGTCCACCCCGAGGTCTGGCTCTCGGTGTCGGCCACCACGCGCAAGCCGCGCCCCGGGGAGCGGCACGGCGTTCAGTACTTCTTCGTGGACGACGAGGAATTCGACAAGCTCGTCGCCAACGGCGAACTGCTGGAGTGGGCCGAATTCGCGGGCAACCGCTACGGCACACCCCGCAAGGCCGTCCAGGACCGCCTGGAGGCCGGCGAACCGGTCCTGCTGGAGATCGACCTCCAGGGCGCGCGGCAGGTCCGCGAGTCCATGACGGAGGCCCAGCTGGTCTTCCTGGCTCCGCCGAGCTGGGAGGAACTGGTCCGCCGGCTCACCGGCCGCGGTACGGAGGCGCCCGAGGTCATCGAGCGCCGCCTGGCGGCCGCCAAGGTCGAGCTGGCCGCCGAGACCGAGTTCGACGTCACCCTGGTCAACACCTCCGTCGAGGACGTCAGCCGTGAGCTGCTAGCCTTGATGAAGGTTCTTTGATCTTTACACCGGTTTCACACCCCCCTTCGGAAGGCAGAGAGTGTCCTCTTCCATCACCGCGCCCGAGGGCATCATCAACCCGCCGATTGATGAGCTTCTCGAGGCCACCGACTCGAAGTACAGCCTCGTGATCTACGCCGCCAAGCGCGCCCGTCAGATCAACGCGTACTACTCGCAGCTCGGCGAGGGCCTGCTGGAGTACGTCGGCCCGCTGGTCGACACCCACGTGCACGAGAAGCCCCTCTCCATCGCGCTCCGCGAGATCAACGCGGGCCTGCTGACCTCCGAGGCCGTCGAGGGCCCGGCTCAGTGAGCAGTGCGGCGCCGGGTGGCACGGCGTCCTGAAGGACCCCGTCACGGCGCCTCCACCAAGGGCCCGGCAGCGCCGCTGCCGGGCCCTTGGTGTGTCATGGGGGAGTAACCGACCGGGTCCGCACCCCGCACGGGACGGAACCCACGGCGTGGGGAGAGAACGCGATGGACAAGCCGACACAGCCGCAGCAGGCCGCCGGACCGGCGGACGGGAGCGGCCCGGCCCGCCGTCCCAAGGTCGTCCTGGGAGTCAGCGGCGGCATCGCCGCCTACAAGGCGTGCGAGCTGCTGCGCCGGCTCACCGAGTCCGGCCACGACGTCCGGGTCGTGCCGACCACGGCGTCCCTGCACTTCGTCGGCGAGGCCACCTGGGCCGCACTCTCCGGCAACCCGGCCTCCACCGAGGTGTGGGAATCCGTCCACGAGGTCCCGCACGTACGCATCGGCCAGTCCGCCGACCTGGTCGTGGTGGCCCCCTGTACGGCCGACATGCTGGCCAAAGCCGCCCACGGCCTGGCCGACGACCTGCTGACCAACACCCTCCTCACCGCACGCTGCCCGGTGGTCTTCGCCCCGGCGATGCACACCGAGATGTGGGAGCACCCGGCCACCCAGGAGAACGTCGCCACCCTGCGCCGCCGCGGCGCCGTCGTCATCGAGCCCGCCGTCGGCCGGCTGACCGGCGTGGACACCGGCAAGGGCCGCTTCCCCGACCCCGCCGAGATCTTCGAGACCTGCCGCCGCGTGCTGGCCCGCGGCCCGCTCGGACTCGCCCGGGATCTCGCCGGACGGCACGTGGTGATCAGCGCCGGCGGCACCCGCGAGCCCCTGGACCCGGTCCGCTTCCTGGGCAACCGCTCCTCCGGCAAGCAGGGCTACGCGCTCGCCCGTACGGCCGTGGCCCGCGGCGCCCGGGTCACCCTCGTCGCCGGCAACAGCGAGCTGCCCGACCCGGCTGGGGTGGACGTGGTGCACATCGGTACGGCCGTCCAACTGCGGGAAGCCGTGCTCAAGGCGGCGGCGGACGCCGACGCGGTGGTCATGGCCGCCGCCGTGGCCGATTTCCGCCCCGCCGCGTACGCCACCGGCAAGATCAAGAAGCGGGACGGCCAGGAGCCCGAGCCGGTGGCCCTGGTCCGCAATCCGGACGTCCTCGCCGAGATCTCCGCAGACCGCCCCCGCTCCGGCCAGGTGATCGTCGGTTTCGCCGCCGAAACCGACGACGTCCTGGCCAACGGCCGCGCCAAACTCACCCGAAAGGGCTGCGACCTCCTCGTCGTCAACGAGGTCGGCGACCACAAGGCGTTCGGTACGGCCGCGAACGAGGCGGTGATCCTGGCCGCCGACGGTGCCGAGACGCCCGTACCGTACGGCCCGAAGGAAGCCCTCTCCGACCGGATCTGGGACCTGGTGACCCCCCGTCTGACCGCCTCCCGGACCTCCTCCGGCCCGTCCTCCTCATGATCGGGAACCCTCCTCCCGGGGCTTTGCCGGAACGAGATCTTCCTCTCTCCGGCAAGGTGTCCCAGGTCACGGCGGGTCCATAAATCGAGACTGCGTGCCCGAACGCCGCTCATGACCGATAAACTGGCCCCGGATCGCGCCGAGCGCAGCTCTCGGCCTTTCCGCCAATGATCAGCCAGCAGCCGCTGCAACCCCAGGGAGCGATGTGTCCCGCCGCCTGTTCACCTCGGAGTCCGTCACCGAGGGTCACCCCGACAAGATCGCTGACCAGATCAGCGACACCATTCTCGACGCCCTGCTGAAGGAGGACCCGGCCTCCCGGGTCGCCGTCGAGACGTTGATCACCACCGGCCTGGTCCACGTGGCCGGCGAGGTGACGACGAAGGCGTACGCCGACATCCCCAACCTCGTGCGCAACAAGGTCCTGGAGATCGGCTACGACTCGTCGAAGAAGGGCTTCGACGGCGCCTCCTGCGGCGTCTCCGTCTCGATCGGCGCACAGTCCCCCGACATCGCCCAGGGCGTCGACACCGCCTATGAGAAGCGCGTCGAGGGCGACGAGGACGAGCTGGACAAGCAGGGCGCGGGCGACCAGGGCCTGATGTTCGGCTACGCCTGCGACGAGACCCCGGAGCTGATGCCGCTCCCGATCAACCTCGCGCACCGCCTGTCCAAGCGCCTGTCCGAGGTCCGCAAGAACGGGACCATCCCGTACCTGCGCCCCGACGGCAAGACCCAGGTCACCATCGAGTACGACGGCCACAAGGCGGTCCGCCTCGACACCGTCGTCGTCTCCTCGCAGCACGCTTCGGACATCGACCTGGACTCGCTGCTCGCACCCGACATCCGCGAGTTCGTCGTCGAGCACGTCCTCAACCAGCTCGTCGAGGACGGCATCAAGCTGGACACCGACGGTTACCGCCTGCTGGTCAACCCCACCGGCCGCTTCGAGATCGGCGGCCCGATGGGCGACGCCGGCCTGACCGGCCGCAAGATCATCATCGACACGTACGGCGGCATGGCCCGCCACGGCGGCGGCGCCTTCTCCGGCAAGGACCCGTCCAAGGTCGACCGCTCGGCTGCCTACGCCATGCGCTGGGTCGCCAAGAACGTCGTGGCGGCCGGGCTGGCCGCCCGCTGCGAGGTCCAGGTCGCCTACGCCATCGGCAAGGCCGAGCCGGTGGGCCTGTTCGTGGAGACCTTCGGCACCGCCACCGTCGACGTCGACAAGATCGAGAACGCCATTGCCGAGGTCTTCGACCTCCGCCCGGCCGCCATCATCCGCGACCTCGACCTGCTGCGCCCCATCTACGCCCAGACCGCCGCGTACGGCCACTTCGGCCGCGAGCTGGACGACTTCACCTGGGAGCGCACGGACCGCGTGGACGCGCTGCGCAAGGCCGCGGGGCTCTGACCGCCGGCTCTTCTTGTTGCCGCACACCCCGGCCCCGGCCCGCTTCGGCGGGCCGGGGCCGGGGCGTATGCGCGTACCTCGCGCGACGCCCCCGCTCCGTCACAGCTCCTCGGACGCTCCGAAACCGAATCCGTCCCGCCCGTCCGACGCCTCCTCATCGAGGTCTTCGGGAGCTTCGGGGCCTTCGGCGGCGGATTCCGGCGAGTCGAACCGCCGGCGGATGGCCGACGCCGCTTCCTCGCACCCCTCCGCGGCCAGATACTCCGCGATCCGGCGGGCACAGAGGGCTCTCACGTGCTCGTCGGGAGCCAGCCCGGCATCATCCATGAAGGCCCCCAGAGCAGCGAGGACGTCCGGCTCCTCCGGTTCCCGCTCCCCGTCCCCGGACGGTTGCCCGGGCGGGGTGACGAACGGCGAGGAATACGCGCCGTGCGGTGCGGTACTGCCGTTCACCGTCCCACCGTGCCGGGCGAACCAAGGGTCGCCGGACGCGTCGGGTGGCGATACCAGGTGCCGGAACAGCTCCGGTACCTCCTGGTTGTTGGCGGCGGAGGAGAGCTGTGCCAGTGGGCCGATGAGGTCCACGGTCTTCTCGATCCGGTCGTCGTGCTTGGCCATCCACCAGACCACGGCGCTGCCGGTGTCCTTCAGCACCTCGGTGCCCAGATACGCGCGCTTGCTGCGCTCGTAGTTGCGTTCGTGCTCCCAGACATCCTCGTCCTTGCGGACGGTCGAAAGCTTGGCGAGGCGTTCCCGGTCCGCGTCGGACAGCTGCAGCGTGACGTTCTCGGCCATCGCCTCGACCCGGTCCGTCATATCGGGCTCCATGGTGCCCAGCGCCCCGTCGAGCTGATGCTGGGCCAGGGTGCTGTGGTGCGGATTCTGCCGCGCGGTGATCGCGCGTGCCCGGGCGAGTACGGCGTCGACCGCCAGCCCGCCCGCGTTCACGCGAGGGGCGTCCAGCGCGGCGCTGAGCGGGCGCCAGCGGATCGTGGCGGAGAACAGGAAGTCGTAGTCCGGCGTGGAGCTGGGAAGTGCCACCCCGGCCACCGTGCGTTCCCAGCGTTCGACCGGCGGAACCGGCAGATCAGGGTGGGCGGGGTGGTCCCACACCGCGGTGGCCTCGCGCCGGGCGTCGAACCGGAAGGCCGTGGCTGAACCGGCGAGCAGAACCGCGGCCGACGCGGACCAGGCCCAGGTGGGCCACCGCAGGCTCAGCCCGGCGATGATCAGCAGCAGGGCGCAGATGACGGTGATGAAGACCGTGGCGGTCTTGTGGCCAGAACTCATGGTGATCTCCCGCGGCCGGTCACAGACGGGGAACGGCGGGTTCGATACCGTGCGCGGCATCGATCCGGCGTTCGAGCTCGGCGAACAGCAGACGCCGCTCCGCCCCTTCGGCGGGCACGGCCGGAACCCAGTCACGGGCGACGGTGTGCAGGCGGGCGAGGACGCCCGGAGTCCGGGCGGCCGCCTCGACCACCACAGCGAGCAGCGGTTCCCGGTGGGACCCGGCGCGGAGCGCCGCCGTCAGCCAGTCCGCCAGCGGGCCGCGCCACTCCTCGTACGGATGATGGCGCAGTACGGCGGCCCAGCCGGCGGTCAACCGCTCCCGGACGGCCGGACTCCCGGAAAGGGCGCGGGTACGGGCCGCCACCGCAGCCATGGCCAGCAGGATCGCCGCGTCGGTCGGCCACCGTTCCGGCTGCAGACGGCCGAGCAGCATCCGGAAGAGCCGGCTGCCTCCGCGCGCGAGGCCCAGCAGCGCCTCGAACCCTTCGCCGCCATCGGAGCCGGCGGCCCGGGCCAGATGATGCAGACGCACCAACGCCTGGTCAGGGTGCTGCACGGCCATCACCTGGGAGCAGACCACGACGAGCGCTTGGCGCAGGTCCCTGGGCAGGCCCGCCACGAGCGACCACTCGTAGATCTTCTGACGGAACGCGCGGCCGAACGCGTCGTGGTTCAGCCCCTCCGTCAACGCCTGCGAGATATCGGCGAGCAGCCGGCCGGCGTGGCGCCCGGCCCACTGCTCGGCCAGCCACCACAGATCCTGGGGGCGCCCACTGGCCAGGCACTGCTCCGCGAACCAGCCGATCAGCTCCTTCCGGGCCTCCTGGGGCAGCTCGTGCCGGCTGACACAGTCACGCACCCAGTCGCGGAACTGCCGGCGAAGGTCCGACAAGTACGTCCAGAAGTGTGCGCGTATCGCCGCGTCATACCCGAGAACGCGGAACCGGACTCCGCCGTCCCTACCGGTACCTGCTTCGACAGCCTTGAATTCGGCCGAGAGGTCGGTGCGGTCGAGGCGGGGACGGTCGTCGTCGGGATGGCCCAGGATGCCCTGAAGCGTGTCGGCCGCCCGCAGTACGACGGCAGGGGCACGGCCGTGGAACATCGCCAGGGCCAGGGCCAGGGCGCGTTGGCGGCCGGTGAGGTGGGCTATGAAGTCGGCCACCTGGAGCCTGCGGCTGTCGGCCCACTCGGCCATCGCTCGATCACACCAGTGACCAATGTTCTCGTGCACGCCTTGCAGATCCCGCGCCCGACGGATCAAATTGGCGAGTTTGGCGAGATCCTCCATCGAAGCGTCCGCTGCGTACCGAGTGAGTCGTGGTGCGGCGAGATCGACTGGGTCCGGGCGGATACCGGCCCTCCGCAGGTACCGCATCAGCAGCTTGCGGCCCTCCGGGCGGCCGATCTCGGCTGTGAGCCGGTGCAGTTCCTGACGTTGCAGGCAGTCGAATTGCTGAGGCAGGACGATGGCGAGATACGCAGTACGGGCTTCCGCCACGGACCGGAAGTCGGAAAGCTCGGCCTGCACGGCTTTGTACTGTTCGGCGTCACTACTGGACAGGTCCAGCAGCATCCGATCGTGATTGCCGATCAGCGCGGTATCGAGAACCCGCTCGGCTGCGCTGCCCAGGGTGCCGAAAATTTCATGGAATCTGCCCGCGCCTTCCGAGCGTTCATGCAACAGCATCAGCGCGGCAGCCCGTCGTCCGCTGCCAGGCTGACCCGTGATCAGAACAGTGCCGTGGACCCGCAGCAGGTTCCGTGCCCAGCGGAATCCGCGAGGGTAGATGAATCGTTGGTAGAGCCAGCGGCGGTCGTCGTACGCGATGGCGAGCGACGTCCTCGCTCTTGTGGCCGGGCGTGACACGGCTTCGCGAAGGTAGAAAATGTACTGGGGCCCCTCCCCGGTGCTCAGCGGAGCGTGTGCCTGATGGACGTAGGAGCCGAATCGGCTTTCGACGCGTTCGTTCATCGCTCATCTCCCCGGGGCCGGGGAGATGAGCCAAACCGGTGGCTGAGCGGCGCGCGGGCGTGATCGCCGGAAATCTGTGTCGTTCCGTCGCCTTGAATTTCCGTGGCGTGGGGTCCGATCTGATCGCCGGATCCGGTGTGCATCGGCGCGTTGGACTCGTTGACGAAGGTACCGACGGTGCCGAGCACGGCACCGATACCACCACGCTGCCCCGCATTGTGCACCGTCGGGGTGGACTCGTGCCGTGGTTCCTGGTGGGTGCGCTCAGTGGACGGCCTTGTCGTGTCCAAAGGCGCCAACTCGGGAACCTGTGTGATGAGGCGGTCACCGAGCCGCACGATCTCCGCCCGGCCGTCCCGCAACCACAGCCGCTCGTACTGGCACTCCGCGAGTTCTGCGAGTGAGGGCGGCAGTGTCTTCGGGTCAAGCTGTTCCACGCGCCGACCCAGCAATAGCGGTATGACCAGGATCCCGCAGGTGAATGCTTCCTCGATCTCACGGCGTACCCAGTCACCTTCATTGTCCAGTGCTCGTCGGCCAGGCTGTTGCCGGTCAGAGGCATCCAGCCAGCGTTCGCCTATGAGGGCGAGTAGGACGCAGCTGCGCCGAACGGCGCCGAGCATGACCCGTACGTAATGCGAACCAGGGGGAATCGACGTGCCGGCCAGGAACGTGCTGTCCTCACCGAAGCGTTCGGACAGCGCCTCCGCAAGGAGTCGTGCGGTTTCCTTACCGTCACAGGTGCGGTAGTTGACGAATATTTCAGGCATGACCGAGTGACCTTTCTGATCCGGTCGGGCGAGCCGGGCGGAGCGCGGCCTGTCTCGCAGGTGCGGACAGCCTTTGTCGAGAGGCTGGGGCCAGCACTGTGGAGGGGTTCTGGCTGAGTTTCCGTACCGACGAGTCGCGGTGGTGGAGGCCCTGCGTTCATGCCGACCGCCGCAGGTAGGCAGTGATCGCCGCGGATCGGACGGGACCGATGGTGGAGGGGAGGCCGCGAGTGCGCAGCGCATGCCCCGGAAGCCGTGCGGTTTCCCTGCCGAGGATTTCGGCGGCGTTCTGCGGCCGCCCCAGTTCGTAGAGACACCACCCGGTGAACATCGCCGCCACGTCAGGCAGGTGGGACGCGCCGATGACGGGCTCCTGCGGGTCGCGGTGTTCGAGTGCGAGGAGTTCCCGGGACCGGTCCAGGCTGCGCATACAGGCGTCGTAGTCGCCCTGTACGGCCTGGCACTGGGCCAGTTTCTGCGCGGCCAGCCCCCTGATCCGTGGCGGGGCGGGGCTGTCGAGCGCGTGCGAGGCCAGGCCGATGGCCCCGGCCGTATCACCGCGGAAGAGACTGATCAGGGAACGGCGGGCCAGCGCGTACGTGGCCAGACTGGGGTCGCCGCCCGCTTCCGCGAGTTCCACGGCGCGGTCGGTCCACCACAGTGCGGCGTCGTCGTTCCCCGATTCCTGGGCCATCCAGCCGGTGTATTCGGCGAACCGGGACGCCAGTACCAGGAGGGCCTGGCGGGTGTGCGTACCGCTGCGGGCGGCCAGCTGTTGCAGGCTGTGGGTCTGGGATATCAGCTGCGGTAACAACGCGCCGGGTCCGGAGACCTGCCCGAGCCGCCGGTACTGGCCGAACAGCGTCCGTGACGCGTCGACCAGCGTCGTGGCTCCGGTATCGGTCGAGATGTGCATACCGCCCACCCCGATGCCCAGGACCGAGGCGGCCCCGGCGCTGATCACGCGACGGCGGCCGATCGGCTGGAACGATCCGGACCCGTCCTTGTCCAAGTGCATCAACCACACCTCACCCTCATGACTTGTCGGCGGTACACCGCTCGTCGGCGCGGGCACCGGCACAAGGCCGGCCAGGGCCCCTTGCGCACCGAGTTCTTCGTCGCAGAGCCGGGCGAGCTGCGGAGTCGGAGGCTTGAGCCCCCGTTCCACCTTGCTCAGCTGCCCTTTGCTGAAGTGGACCCGTCGGCCCAGCTGTTCCAGCGAGAGGTTCGCGGCCAGACGGCGTCTGCGGAGTTCTTTACCGAACGCGTAGGGCTGCTGCGGAAGCACTGCATCCTCCGTAACTGTTCGTCCGGGCAGCCGGCGAGCGTCGCGTGTCAGCGTGCGGCAGACGGCACGGCGGAACAAGGCGAATGGGGCTGTTTCCCGTTTCCACCTCGGAGCGAATCGGATGGAGGGACGCGTGTCGAGACCACCGAACGGCGCTCCGGCCGCTCTGGTCGCACGCCCCGGCCCCGGTGCGCCGAAGCGGGCCGGGGCCGGGGCGTTTCTCGTGTGCCGGTGGAGCGGTGGGGGCGCCGAGGCCGGCTTGTCAGCCCTTTGGGGTGGTGGTGTCGCGGGGTGGGGCGGGTTGGAGTGCCAGGTAGCGGGATGCTGCTGTGGCTGTTGGGGAGAGTGGGCTCTTCGCCGCGGTGAGCTGTCCGAGCTGCTGGGTGAGTACGTCGAGTTGGTACTCCCTTGCGGCCAGCGCCAGCGTGGCGTCCGAGGCCACGTCGTCGGGGGCGGTGTGCGGGTGCGGCCGGGGAGGCCGGTCGAGGGCGTCGTACAGCACCGCGCAGAGGATCCCGGCGACGAACATCGTGTGGTACGTGTGCGGGAAGGAGTAGGCGGGGCGGGCCTCGGGCGCCAGTGCCTCGTACTCGGGTGTCGAGAACTGCGGGCTCGGCAGGTAGCCGAACCGTTCCCACACGCCGGTCAGCAGGTCCCGGCCCGCGCGGGTGTACGCGCAGGTGGTGCCGGGGCGCAGCATCGTGGCGGAGAAGAGCAGTTCGCCGGTCAGGTCGAGGTTCTCCGTGCCGAGCTGGAGTGCCAGGCAGGAGTCGAGGGTGGCCAGTACGGCTTCGGTGTCGACCCGCGGATCGGCCGGGCGGCGCCCGAAGTCGGTGCCGAACATGATCGCGTGGGTGAGCGCGTAGATGTCGTCGGGGTGCATCTCGACCGCTGTCAGATCCGCGTACAGGATGGACCCGGGCGGCGCCTCGACCGCGTGTGAGCTGCTGCCGCCGGGGGCGAGCGAGGCGAGCCAGCGCTGTTCCATGTAGCGGTAGGGCAGCCGTTCGGGCACGCAGGGGTGCGCCGCGGCGACCGCCGCCGCGTGGAGCGCCTCGTGGCGCGCGTCGGGGAACCCGATGCGGTCGAGGAGCAGGTTCGAGGTGCCGATCGAGGTGGCGGACTGCGGGAGGCGCGCGAGCAGGTCCGCGTTCCGTGCGCTTCTGGCGTGCGGTAGCAGGGCCTTCACGAGCGTCCGGACGGCAGTCGCGATACGCGGCTGGGCGTGGCGCACCCGGTGGCAGGTGAAGGCGAGAAGCGCCGCCTCGACCACGATTTTCTCGCTCATCGAGACGATGGGGTCCTGCTTTCCCTTCCAGTGTTTCTCGTAGGAAGGGAGCCGCGGAATGTGGCGCACGGCGAATTCCAGGATGTCGCATATCCGGCCGCTGAGATACGTTCCGTCCGCGGCGGTGCCCGCCGGCGAACCGGCGGGCACCTGATCCCGGCTGGGCAAGGTCGCTCCGCACGCTTTCCGCGACCGCCTCGGAGTCCTCGGTGGGCTGCGGGATTCCCTGGGCCGCGAGGAAGTACTCGTTGCAGCACAGGACGTGCAGGCCGGGTCCGGGGGCCCGTCCTCCAGCATTCCCGCCTGCGACTCGACCAAGCTTCCCGAGGGTCATGCCGCCGTCGATCACGCCCGCCTTGATGAGTCCCGAGACCATCTTGGCGACCTCGCTGTGCGTCAGGCTCTCTTTCATGTTCTTCCTTTCGCCGGTGTTCTGCTGCGTTGTTCGGCGGGCTTGAGGGGGCTGGATTGCACGGGAGCGGGAATGCCTCAGGGCTGTGACAAAGTCCGCAAGCGGAGCCGTGTTCTCAACGGGACGGGTGTGCAGCGGAGGGAATTGCGGGCTGCGGGGTGCGGCTTCCCGTATGCGGTCGTTCCGCTTCGGGCGGGCCGCGCGTAGGCCGGCCGGTCAGTGGTGACGACATCCGGATGGTCCGTATCGAGGCCTGGGCCGTACGCGGGTGGCTACGTGTCGGCGGCTCTTCCGGGCGGGCGGGGCTGTCGGTGCTGTCTGCTAAGACTGGTGCTGTGAGCAGGGAAGACGAGGGGCAGGGTGCGGGGCCGGAGCAGCTTGCGCTGATTCGGGAGGCGGTGCGCGGGACCAAGGAGGCGCGGGCGAAGCCGCGGACGTGGCGGGGGGCCGACCTGGCGGAGCGGCTGCCGGTGGCGCGGGTGCTGGTGGACAAGGGTCTGGTGCACCTCGACCGGTACTTCGACTACGCGGTGCCGGCGGCGATGGACGAGGAGGCGCAGCCCGGGGTGCGGGTGCGGGTGCGGTTCGGGGCCGGGGAGAAGGGGGGCCGGCGGGAAGGGGGGAAGCTGGTCAACGGGTTCGTGGTGGAGCGGGTGGCGGAGAGCGATTTCCGTGGGGTGCTCGCGCCGATCGCGCAGGTGCTGTCACCCGAGCGGGTGCTGACGCCGGAGCTGCTGTCGCTGTGCCGGGCCGTCGCCGACCGGTATGCGGGGACGCTCGCGGATGTGGTGCAGCTGGCGGTGCCGCCGCGGCGGGCGAAGGTGGAGGGGAAGGGGAGCGGGGCGCCGTTGCCGCCCAACGCGCCGCCAGAGGCCGGTAGCTGGGGTAGGTATCCGGCGGGGCCGGGGTTTCTGGAGGCGCTGGGGCGGGGGGACTCGCCGCGGGCCGTGTGGACGGCGTTGCCGGGGCCGTACTGGCCGCAGGAGCTGGCCCGGGCGATGGCCGCGGCGCTGGCGTCCGGGCGCGGGGCGCTGGCCGTGCTGCCGGACGGACGGGACGCGACGCGGGTGGACGCGGCGCTGCGGGAGATCGTCGGGGAGGGGCGGCATGTGGTGCTGAGCGCCGACGCCGGGCCCGAGGAGCGGTACCGCCGCTGGCTGGCGGTCAGCCGGGGCGTGGTGCGCGCCGTGATCGGGACGCGGGCGGCGATGTTCGCGCCGGTGCGGAATCTGGGCCTGGTGGCCATCTGGGATGACGGGGACGGCAGCCACAGTGATCCGCATGCGCCGCAGCCGCATGCGCGGGAAGTGCTGTTGCAGCGGTCGGTGACGGAGCGGGCCGGTTTTCTGCTGGGCGGCCTGAGCTGCACGGTCGAGGCGGCGCAGCTGGTGGAGACGGGATGGGCGCGCCCGCTGACGGCCGAGCGTGAGCAGGTACGGGCCGCGGCGCCGCTGGTCCGTACGGTCGGTGACGCCGACGAGGCGCGGGACGCGGCGGCGCGGGCCGCGCGGCTGCCGACGCTCGCCTGGCAGGTGGTGCGCGAAGGGCTCAAGCACGGCCCGGTGCTGGTGCAGGTGCCGCGGCGGGGATACGTACCGCGGCTGGCGTGTGAGCGGTGCCGGGAGCCCGCGCGCTGCCGGGCCTGCGCGGGTCCGCTGGAGGCGCGGGACGCCGGGGAGCTGCGGTGCGGCTGGTGCGGGCGCGAGGAGGGCGACTGGCACTGCGCGGAGTGCGGCGGTGTGCGGCTGCGGGCGCAGATCGTGGGTGCGCGGCGGACGGCGGAGGAGCTGGGGCGGGCGTTTCCGGCCGTGCCGGTGCGCACGTCGGGGCGGGACCATGTGCTGGACACGGTGCCCGGCGCCCCCTCCCTGGTGGTGAGTACGCCGGGGGCCGAGCCGGTCGCCGAGGGCGGTTATGCCGCCGCGTTGCTGCTGGACGGCTGGGCACTGCTGAGCCGGCCCGATCTGCGGGCGGGCGAGGAGGCGCTGCGGCTCTGGATCCAGGCCGCGGCGCTGGTCCGGGGCCAGGCCGACGGCGGCACGGTCGCGGTCATCGCGGAGGCGACGCTGCGCCCGGTGCAGGCGCTGGTGCGGTGGGACCCGGCCGGGCACGCGGTGCGCGAGCTGGCGGAGCGGGCCGAGCTGGGCTTTCCGCCCGTCTCCCGGATGGCGTCGGTGACCGGCCGTCCCGAGGACGTGGCGGAGATGCTCGCGGCGGCCGCGCTGCCGGCGGGGGCCGAGGTGCTGGGCCCCGTACCGGTGCCGTCCCCCGACGCGGGGCGGCCGCGCCGGCCGGGGGACCCGCCGCCCGGGGAGGAATGGGAACGGGCGCTGGTACGGGTACGCCCCGGCCAGGGGGCCGAGCTGGCGGCGGCGCTGAAGACGGCGCAGGCGGCGCGGCTGGTCAAGCGGGAGGGGGAGGCGGTGCGGATACGGGTCGATCCGCCCGATCTCGGGTGAGACCCGCGCGGGCGGGTGGTGCCGGTGACGCAAGGGGTGCCGGTGGTGCTGCGGGCGCGGCCGGGAAGGAATGGGGGAGGGGAGAAAAGGGGCCGCCCCGGGGGCGGGCCGGGGCGGTGCGGTACGTCAGCCGTTGCGGGGGCCGGGGAAGACGCCGGGGCGGGCCTCTTCCCGGGCGGGAACCGGGGACTGGCCCGGCAGCGTGCGTGCGGCGGGCACGGCCGGCGCGCTCGGCAGGCCGGGGGAGACGGCCATGCTCCGGGCCGCGGACGGCTCGGGCGTACGGACCGTCTCACCGCTCTCGGGGCCGGGCTGGGCGGTGGAGCGGCGGGCGCCGTAACGGCGGTGCACGGCCTGTTTGGTGACGCCCAGAGCGGAACCCACGGCATCCCAGGAGAAGCCCAGCGAACGGTCGAAGTCCACCGCGGCGGTGACGAGGGTTTCGACGCTGTCGCGCAGTTCCTGGGCGAGGCGTACGGTCGGGGCGGGGGCGCGGCCGTAGACGACGAAGCCGGCGGACGGGCCGGTGCGCCGCGGCCGGTAGACGTTGCCGAGCTGAGCTGTCAGGGTGCGCAGGGCGTCCACCTGCCGGCGGACCCGCTCGATGTCCCGTACCAGTAGGTGCAGGCTGGCGCGTGCCTGGGCGTCGTGGGTTGCGTGGTCGGCCATGAACAAGCCTCTCGAACCGGCGTTGAATGTGCGGAGATACGTGACGTAAGAGGTGAAAACGAGCGGGCCGCGAGGGCGGCCCGGTCGGTCAATGCTGCTTGACCAACGCAACAGACGCGGCTTCGGTCACGGTATGGGGGCGTACCGGCTCCAATGAGGGGCGCGCGTCTGTTCGCGCGCCCCCCTGAAGGTGTGGCCCATAGACTGGTGCGCCGTTCCGCAGCGTGTGAGAGGTAGTACGCCACCCATGAGGCTCGTCTTTGCCGGCACCCCCGAGGTCGCCGTACCCGCCCTGGATGCCCTGATCGCCTCGGACCGGCACGAGGTCGTCGCCGTCGTCACCCGGCCCGACGCCCCCGCCGGCCGCGGCCGCCGGCTGGTCGCCAGCCCGGTCGCCGAGCGTGCGGAGGAGGCCGGTATCGAGGTGCTCAAGCCCGCCAAGCCGCGCGACGAGGACTTCCTCGCCCGGCTGCGGGAGATCGCGCCGGACTGCTGCCCGGTGGTGGCCTACGGCGCCCTGCTGCCCAAGCCGGCCCTGGACATTCCCGCACACGGCTGGGTCAACCTGCACTTCTCGCTGCTGCCCGCGTGGCGCGGCGCGGCCCCGGTGCAGCACGCGGTGCTGGCGGGCGACGAGGTGACCGGCGCCTCCACGTTCCTCATCGAGGAAGGCCTCGACTCCGGGCCGGTGTTCGGGGTGGTGACGGAGGAGGTACGGCCGACCGACACCAGCGGCGACCTGCTCACCCGGCTGGCCCTGGCCGGCGCCGGGCTGCTGGCCGCCACGATGGACGGCATCGAGGACGGCACGCTGCAGGCGGTCCCGCAGCCCGCCGAAGGCATCACTCTCGCGCCGAAGATCGAGGTCGAGGACGCGAAGGCGGACTGGACGGCGCCCGCGCTGCGGGTGGACCGGGTCGTGCGCGGGTGCGCGCCCGCGCCCGGCGCGTGGACCGTCTTCCGGGGGGAGCGCCTGAAGCTGATGACGGTCGCGCCGGTCCCCGACCGTACGGACCTGGCGCCCGGCGAACTCGCCGTCACCAAGAAGGCGGTGTACGCCGGTACGGGCAGCCACGCGGTGGAACTGCTGTGGGTGCAGCCGCAGGGCAGGAAGCCGATGCGCGGCGCGGACTGGGCCCGCGGGGTGCGGATCGGTGCAGGGGAGAGGCTGGGGGACTGACGGGCCGCGGCCCGTCGCAGTCGCGCGCGGAGGGTCCGCCCGGCCCGCGCCGTGGCGCGGCCCCGCGCGCCACGTAGGCTGGGGGCGAACCTCGTCCCGTAACAGCGGAGCACATTTCTCGTGAGTGGTCAGTCGCGTCGTCCCGGCAAGCCCTATCGCCGCCCCAAGAAGGACCCGGTCCGGATACTCGCCTTCGAGGCGCTGCGGGCCGTGGACGAGCGGGACGCGTACGCGAACCTGGTGCTGCCGCCGATGCTGCGCAAGGCGCGTGAGAACGAGGACTTCGACGGGCGGGACGCGGCGCTGGCCACCGAGCTGGTGTACGGCACGCTGCGGCGGCAGGGCACCTACGACGCGATCATCGCGCGCTGCGTGGACCGGCCGCTGCGGGAGGTGGACCCGCCGGTCCTGGACGTCCTGTCGCTCGGCGCGCACCAGCTGCTCGGTACGCGCATCCCGACGCACGCCGCCGTGAGCGCGACCGTCGAACTGGCGCGGGTGGTGCTGGGGGACGGACGGGCCAAGTTCGTCAACGCGGTGCTGCGGAAGATCGCCGCGGACGACCTGGACGGCTGGCTGGAGCACGTCGCGCCCGAGTACGACGCCGACCCCGAAGAGCACCTGGGGATCGTGCACGCCCACCCGCGCTGGATCGTCTCGGCGCTCTGGGACGCCCTCGGCGGCGGCCGGGCCGGCATGGAGAACCTGCTGGAGGCCGACAACGAGCGGCCCGAGGTCACACTGGTGGCCCGGCCGGGACGGTCCACCACCGAGGAACTGATCGAGGCCGTGGGGGAGGAGAGCGCCCTGCCGGGACGCTGGTCCCCGTACGCGGTACGGCTCGCCGAGGGCGGCGAGCCCGGCGCCCTGGACGCGGTACGCGAGGGACGGGCCGGTGTGCAGGACGAGGGCAGCCAGCTCGTCGCGGCGGCGCTGGCCAACGCACCCGTCGAAGGCACCGACAGCACCTGGCTGGACGGCTGCGCCGGACCGGGCGGCAAGGCCGCACTGCTGGGCGCGCTAGCCGCGCAGCGCGGCGCCCGGCTGCTCGCCTCCGAGAAGCAGCCGCACCGCGCGCGCCTGGTGGCCCGCTCGCTGGCGGGCAACCCCGGCCCGTACGAGGTCATCGCGGCCGACGGCACCCGCCCGCCGTGGCGGCCCGGCGTCTTCGACCGGGTCCTGATGGACGTCCCCTGCACCGGCCTCGGCGCCCTGCGCCGCCGCCCCGAAGCACGCTGGCGCCGCCGCCCGGAGGACCTGGACGGCTTCGCGCCCCTGCAGCGCGAGCTGCTGCGCCAGGCACTGGTATCGGTACGGGTCGGCGGCGTCGTCGGCTACGCGACGTGCTCCCCACACCCGGCCGAGACCCGGGCCGTGGTGGAAGACGTCCTCAAGACACGGGCCGCCGCGGAGGTGACGGCGGAGTGGATCGACGCGCGCCCCCTGATCCCGGGCGTACCCGCACTGGGCGACGGCCCGGACGTGCAGCTGTGGCCGCATCTGCACGGGACGGACGCGATGTATCTGGCGTTGCTGCGGCGGACGGCGTAGGGCGCGTGTAGCGTCTCGGAATAAGTGACCCTTTCTCATTCTTCGTGGCCCCTGGCCGGCCCAAGGGCTACGAAGATGCAGGGTCTCCATTTCCGTGTCGGAATCCCATGAGCATGAAGATGTCGGGCCAAGTCACATCCGACGCTGAGCTAAAATTCCGGCTGTCTCGTCGCACTCCACTCGGCGGATGCTCAATGCCGCGCAGAATGACCGTGCGGATTCTCCTTCGCCGCGGAGGCGGACCAGACGCCGAGGTCGCCTCCCGGCAGGGAAACGAACCGCCACCCTCCAGGCCCTGTGATCTGCCACGCCTCGAACGCCGCATCGGCTGGACACGTCAGGTGCGTGCCGTCCTCGAACACCATCCGGAGCGTGCCGGACGTGAAAGCGACCGCGGAGACGACTGCCGTCCCGAAAAGCGGGAGGACCGCGGCCACGTCCTGAGTCTCCGGCATCAGAGGCACGCCGGGATCGGTGTGCCTCGGCCCGGATGAGAGCTGAGCAGGTGCTTCGAGTACGACGTCCCAACCTCCGTCGAGGGCCAACGTGAGGCGGTGGTCGACAGCGATCCCGGCAACGCCCCGCCTGCGGAGATCCAAAACCCACCGGTCTTCGTGTTCGACCGGTTCTGCTTCCGTGCTCATCACCTCATCATGGGGCACGACCCCATGTGTTCGGGCTGGATCCACTTGATGAACCAACAGGTCAGGCCAACCGTTTGAGTCGGCTTCGGTGCGACGGGACATCGGCTCGGCCGGCCTCTCGCTCAGCGGAGCCATGCAGATTCCCGAAACGAATGACCAATGTGAGTGGTCAACGAGTGGACAATGAGTGACCCATTCCCCCTTCGGTTGGCCGACGTCTGGTCAGTCGGCCAGACCGATGCGAAAAATGCCTGACTGCGTCCGGGCCGACCGGTCTAATCTGGCCCTCTCGCCGCTTCCTCCTGTCGGAGGCTGGGGCGAGCACTGCTGACGGTCCCAAGGCTGGGCCAGGATCGTGAGACGAAACGAGGGCCTGAGCATGGTGGGGGACCTGCGGGGTGAGGGAGCGCCGAGTGGCGGGCCGTCGATGACGGTGGACGTTGCGCTCAGCGCGCTCCGGTGTCTGGCGGCAGACCGGAGTTTCGGTGAAGACGGGTTTGCCGGGTGGTACGGGACCCGGGCCGAGTGCGTCCGGGCGGCGTTGGATGCCCTTCTCGCGGGTGTCGATTCGCCTTCCCTCGTGCTCCTGGCGGGGCTCGGGCGCAATGAACTCGATGCGGTGGACGAGCTGTTCGACAGCGTGCTGGCGGAGCTGGAGTTGGTTCCGCTGACTCCGGAGGGCGTCGCGGCGGCCCGTTGGACATTGGCGCGGTGGTGGGCCGGCCGGATCGTGCGCGGGGACCTGGACGCGGTGGACGGTGCGCAGCTGATCCGGGACCGGGCCGCGAGCGAGCTGGGGCTCCCGTGTCCGGAGGTTTTCGCGCCCTTCTGGGACGTCTTGCGGGAAGTGTGGGACGAGGGCCGCGGCGACGTTCCCGTGAGTCAGGAGCAGCGGGACGTTCTCGTAGCGGCGGCCCGGCGGCTGGCCGGCGGCTGACGGACGGCCGGACGCCGCTGTTCCGGGGCCGCCCGGACCCGCCCTGCCCCACCCGCTTCGGCGCATGGGGCGTGGCAGGACATACTGGAGGCATGGCCTTGATCAACCCCAGCATCCTGTCCGCAGACTTCGCCCGGCTCGCCGAGGAGGCGAAGGCCGTCGAAGGCGCCGACTGGCTGCATGTCGATGTGATGGACAACCACTTCGTGCCGAACCTGACGCTGGGCGCTCCGGTCGTGGAGGCGCTGAGCAAGGCGACGGACACTCCGCTCGATCTGCACCTGATGATCGAGGATCCGGACCGGTGGGCGCCGCAGTACATCGAGGCCGGGGCCGGTTCCGTCACCTTCCATGCGGAGGCGGCGGCCGCGCCCGTGCGCCTGGCGCGGGAGATCCGGGCCAAGGGGGCGCGGGCGTCGATGGCGCTCAAGCCGGCGACGCCGATCGAGCCGTACGAGGATCTGCTGCCCGAGCTGGACATGCTGCTGATCATGACCGTGGAGCCGGGCTTCGGCGGTCAGGCGTTCCTGGACATCATGCTGCCGAAGATCCGCCGGACCCGGGAGCTGATCTCCAAGCACGGCCTGGAGATGTGGCTCCAGGTGGACGGCGGGGTCTCCGCGGCCACGATCGAGCGGTGCGCGGAGGCCGGCGCGGACGTGTTCGTGGCGGGTTCGGCGGTCTACGGCGCGGACGACCCGGCGAAGGCGGTGCGTGAGCTGCGCGCGCAGGCCGAGTCGGCGACGGCCGCGGCAGGCTGGGGCTGCGCCCACTGACGCAAGGGGCGCCCGCGGTGGTTCGGCCGGGGGCGTCGGCGCCGCACGTGGCGTGGGGGGAGGGTGCGCACCGACTCCCGCACGCCGGTGTTTCTTGGTGTTGCCGCTACCGAGCGTTCACGACGGCCGGGGCGGTGATGGTCCCCGACCACCTCGGGTTTCTGCAAGGATGAGCAAAGACTCGATCAGGTGCGCACAAGGGGAGAATCTCGTGGTTGCCAGCCGCCCGCAGTCCGCAATGGGCCCCGCCGAGCTGGTGCAGGCCGCGGCCATGGCCCGCCGCTTCTATCTGGAGGGCAAGTCCAAGATCCAGATCGCCGAGGAGTTCGGCGTCAGCCGCTTCAAGGTCGCCCGGGTGCTGGAGACGGCGCTGGAGCGTGACCTCGTACGGATCGAGATCCGTGTCCCGGCGGAGCTGGACGCCGAGCGGTCCGACGCGCTGCGGGCCCGCTACGGCCTGCGGCACGCGGTCGTGGTGGAGTCGCCCGCCGACGCCACCGACGATGCCCCCGACCCGGAGAACCTCGGCGAGGTCGCGGCCGACCTGCTGGGGGAGCTGGTGACCGAGGGGGATGTGCTCGGGCTGGCCTGGGGCCGGTCGACCATCCACATGGCGGCCGCGCTGCACCGGCTCCCGCCGTGCACGGTCGTGCAGCTGACCGGTGTGTACGACGCGGGCACCGCGGACCGCGGCTCGGTCGAGGCGGTGCGCCGGGCGGCCGACGTCTCCGGCGGCGAGGCGCACCCGATCTACGCGCCGATGCTGCTGCCCGACTCGGCGACGGCCGCCGCGCTGCGCGGCCAGACCGGTATCGCCCGCGCCTTCGAGTACTTCGACAAGGTCACCGTCGCCTGCGTCTCCATCGGCTCCTGGGCGCCGGGCATCTCGACCGTCTACGACATGCTCTCGGAGCAGGAGCGGGAGCACTACGCCTCGCTGGGGGCCGCCGCCGAGATGTCCGCGCACCTCTTCGACGCGGAGGGCCGCCGTATCGGGCGGGACCTGGGCGAGCGGTGCATCACGGTCGAGGCGGACCGGCTGCGCCGCATCCCCGAGGTGGTGGCCATCGCGGGCGGCCGGCAGAAGGCGGCGGCGATCGGCGCGGTGCTGCGTTCCGGGCTGGTGACCAGCCTGGTGACGGACACGGCCGCGGCTGATCATCTGCTGCTGGAGACGGGCCCCGGGCCGCGTCCGGCGCTGGAGCGGGCGGACCCGGACGGGGCCTGAGCCGCGGGCCGGCCAGCCAACTGATCTTGTACGGGTGCGGGCGCGCACCCCGTGCCGCCCTGTGACAGCATCGGCGCATGGTGATCCGCTCCGCTCCCCGCGCGGCCGTCGGCGTACTCGCTGCGCTGCTGGCCTGCCTTGTGCTGTTGGTTTCCGGCTGTTCCGGAGGCGGTGGCGGGGGCGGGAAGGGGAGCGCGAAGCCCACGCACGCGGCGCCCTCGGCGAGCGTGGCCACGCCGGACTGGGCCAAGGGCATGGCGACCGTACCGGCCGGCCGGCTGCCCGAGCAGGCGCGTGAGACGCTGCGGCTGATCGACGCGCACGGCCCGTTCCCGTACCCGAAGGACGGCACCGTCTTCGGCAACCACGAGCGGGTGCTGCCCCGGCAGAAGCGGGGCTACTACCACGAGTACACGGTCCGCACCCCGGGATCGAAGGACCGCGGCGCCCGGCGGATCGTCACCGGCGACAGCCGCGAGACGTTCTACACCGACGACCATTACCGGACCTTTAAGGCGGTGCTCCGATGACGGCTCCCGTGCCCCGGCCGCTCGCCGCGGTGCTCGACGGCGGTACGCCTCCCGGGGTCGTGCCCTGGCCGCACGACCGGACCGCGCGCGAGGCGCTGGACGCGGCGCGCGCGGCCGGCTGGCACGGTGCGCTGCTCGACCTCGAAGGGGTCACTGGCAAGACGGAGTTCATGGACCGCTGTGCGCGGGCGCTGCGGCTGCCCGACTGGTTCGGCCGCAACTGGGACGCGCTCGCCGACTGCCTCACCGACCTGTCGTGGTGCCCGGCGGACCGCGGCCGGGTGCTGGTGGTGTGCGGCTGGCAGCAGTACGCGGCCGCCGCCCCCGACGACTGGAGCGTCGCGGAGGAGATCATCGCGGACGCGGTGGGCTTCTGGCGCGACACGGACACCGGGCTGGCGATCGTGATGGCGCGGGGCCGGGAGCCGGGGGCGCGGACGACGTGACGTACGGGGGCGGGGGACGGCGGGGCGGGGAGCTTCGCGGCGGGGCGAGGACGCGCCTGGTGGCGGGTGCGGCGGCGCTGCTGACGGTGGCCGCCGGGCTCGGTGTGCGGGCCGGCGCGGCCCGTGCGGGGCTGGCCTCGGAGGTCGCCAAGTACGCCGGCGACGCGTTGTACACCGTGCTCGTCCAGGCGCTGGTCGTGCTGGCCGCGCCGCGCGTCCGGCCGCCGGTCGCGGCCGCGGTGGCCCTGTCCGTCAGCTGGGCGGTGGAGTTCGCGCAGCTCAGCGACGTCCCGGCGGAGCTCTCCCGGCGCAGCGTGGTGGCCCGCCTGGTGCTCGGCTCGACCTTCAACGCGCCGGACCTGCTCTGGTACGCGGTGGGCGCAGCCTGCGCGTGGGCGGTGCACGGGTGGCTGCGGGCCTGGCGCCGTACCGGGGCGTACTGAGCCTGACGCCCGCCCGCCGCCACGCGCCCGCTCCGGCCCCGCGATGTTTCACCCGCCCGCCGCCGGGCACCGAGGTGCGGCGGGAGGTGACGCGGTGGCCGAGGTGCTGCTCCTACTGGTGGCGTTGGTGCTCACACTGGCCTGCGCGGTGTTCGTCGCGGCGGAGTTCTCGCTGACGACGGTCGAGCGCAGTGTGGTGGAGCGCGCGGTGGAGGAGGGGGAGCGGGGGGCCGAAGGGGTGCTGAGCGCCGTGCGCTCGCTCGCGTTCCAGCTGTCCGGCGCGCAGCTGGGCATCACGGTGACCTCGCTGGTCATCGGGATGCTCGCGGAACCGTCGCTGGCGGCGCTGCTGCGCGGCCCGCTCGCGGCGGCCGGGCTGCCGGGCACGGTGGCCCCGGGTGTGGCGTCCGCGCTGGGCGTCGGCGTGTCCACGGTGGTGCTGATGGTCGTCGGCGAACTGGTGCCCAAGAACTGGGCGATCTCCCGGCCGCTGGCCGTGGCCCGGCTCGTGGCCGGACCGCTGCGCGCGTTCAGCGCCCTCTTCGCGCCGTTCATCCGCCATCTGAACCAGTCCGCCAACCGGCTCGTACGGCGCTTCGGCCTGGAGCCCACCGAGGAGCTGGCGTCCTCCCGCGGCCCGGCCGAACTGGTCTCGCTGGCCCGCTACTCGGCGCAGGAAGGCGCCCTGCCGGCCGACTCGGCCGAACTGTTCGTACGGACCCTGCACCTGGGCGAGCTGACCGCGCGGACCGTCATGACGCCGCGGGTGTACGTACGGGCCCTGGACGCGCGCGCCACGGCGGCCGACGCGGCCACGCTGACGCTGGCCACCGGGCTGTCCCGCTTCCCCGTGTACCGCGGCAGCCTGGACGAGGTCGTCGGCACCGTCCACATCCGCGACGTCCTCGCCCTCGCGCCCGGCGAACGGACCGCCACCACCGTCGCGGAGCTGGCCATCGAGCCCGTGCCGGTGCCGGAGTCACTGCCCGTCGACCGGCTGCTGGACCGGCTGCGCACGGTCCGCACCATGGCCGTGGTGATCGACGAGTACGGCGGTACGGCCGGGATCGTCACCCTGGAGGACATCGTCGAGGAGATCGTCGGCGACGTACGGGACGAGCACGACCCGGTGCCGGACCCGGAGCTGCTGCGGACCGGGACGCGCACCTGGGAGGCGGACGGCGGGGTGCGCCTGGACGGGCTGGCCGGGATCGGCCTGGAGGCACCCGAAGGGCCGTACGAGACGCTCGCCGGGCTGCTGGCCACCCGGCTGGGCCGGATTCCGGAGTCCGGCGACGAGGTGGGCGTGGCGGACGGCTGGCGGCTGACGGTGCTGGCGGCGCGCCGGCACCGGGCGGAGCGGGTGCGGGTGACGGCGCCCGCCGGCTCGTCCTCGCCGGGCGTCCGGCCGGCCGGCGGGGAAGGGGAGCGGCCGTGACCGCCGTCCAACTGGCCGTCGCCGTGCTGACCTTGTTCAGCAACGCCTTCTTCGTCGGCGGCGAATTCGCGATGATCTCCGTACGGCGCAGCCAGATCGACCCGCGCGCCAAGGCCGGGGACCGGCGGGCCGCCCGGGTGCTGTGGGGCCTGGAACACCTCTCCGAGATGCTGGCCACCGCCCAACTGGGCGTCACCGCCTCCTCGTTGCTTCTCGGTGCGATGGCGGAACCGGCCATCGCGCACCTCGCCGAACCGGCCTTCGAGGCGCTGCGCGTACCGCACGGGCTGGTGCACCCGCTCTCGTTCGTACTGGCTTTGACCCTGGCCACCTATCTGCACATGCTCGTCGGCGAGATGGTCCCCAAGAACGTCGCGCTGGCCGCGCCGGAGCGCGCCGCGCTGCTGCTGGGGCCGCCGCTGGTGGCCCTCACCCGGGCGCTGCGCCCGGTCGTCGTGAGCATCAACGCCCTCGCCAACGTCCTGCTGCGGCTCGCCAGGACCGAACCCAGGAACGAGGTCGCCGCCGCCTTCACCGACGAGGAACTCGCCCGCATCGTCCAGGAGTCCCGGCACGCCGGGCTGCTCTCCGACACGGGCGGCGAGCGGCTGCGGGACGCCCTGGAACTCGGGCGGCGGCCCGTCGGCAAACTGCTCGTCCCGCTGACGGACATGGTCACCGTGGACCGCGACGTCACCCCCGACGAGCTGGAACGCACCGCGGCCCGCGCCGGATTCTCCCGGCTGCCGGTCACCGGGCCGGCCGGCACGGTCCTGGGCTACCTCCACATCAAGGACACCCTCGGTGTCACCGACCGGGACCGGCCGTTTCCCCGGGACGCGCTGCGTCCCATGCCCCGGGTCGGCTGCGACACCCCGCTGGACGACACGCTGACCGCGATGCGGGCCGCGGGCACCCAGCTGGCCGCCGTCAGCGGTGCGCAGGGCGTGGTGCTCGGTTTCGTGACCATGACCGATGTGCTGGACGAGCTGGTGGGCCCGCCGGACCCGGCCCGTCCCCGGAGCGCGGACCGGGAGCCGTGAGCGGGGCGGCGCGGCCCCCGTCAGTCGGACACCGCGGCGGACGGCGAAGGGCGGCCGGCCCGGTCCCGGTGCCCACCGGGAGGTTCGGCGCTCGTACGGGTGATGGCGGGCGGGGTGTGACCGCGGTGCTGCCGGGGCATGCTCGGCTCCAGCTCGACCAGGACGAGGGCCACATCGTCGTCCTGGGCGCCGTGGGTGTGCCGGCACATCGTCGACAGCACCGCCTCGATCGCGTCGTTGAGATCGGGCAGCGAGCAGGCCGGCAGCAGACCGGCCAGGTCGAGCATCGTGCCGTGCGGGTCGCGGGCCTCGGCGAGGCCGTCGGTGTAGAGCAGCAGCCGGTCGCCGGGGGCCAGCTCCACCTCCTGCACGCGCGGCAGCGGCAGCAGCCCGATGGGGGTGGTCGGCTCGGACGGGGTAAGCAGGACGGGCGGGCCGGCGGCGGGCAGGTGCAGGGGCGGGTGGTGGCCGCAGTTGACCAGCCGGAGCCGGCCGGGGGATATCTCGGCGATCACGGCGGTGATGAAGTCTTCGGGGCCGAGGTCGTCGAGCAGCCGCCGGTCGACCTCCTCGGCCACCTCGGCGAGGTTGCTGCGGGTGTAGGCGCAGTCACGGAAGTGCCCTATGGCCGCCGCGGACAGCCGTACGGCCTCCAGGCCCTTGCCGCGTACGTCGCCGATCAGCACCCGCAGTCCGCTCGGTGTGTCGGCGAAGGCGTACAAATCGCCGCCGATGACGGCGCGGGGCGCGGCGGAGCGGTAGCGGGCGCAGACCGAGGCGCCGCTGACCCGGAACGAGGTCGGCCGCAGGATGGCGCGCTGGGCCGCGGCCGCGACGCCGGCGAGCTGGCTGTCCAGGGCGGCCTGCCGGTCGGAGGCCCAGGTGGCGTAGGCCGCGGCGGCGGCGAGCACGGTCAGGGACAGCAACTGGTCCGTACGGCTCAGGGTGTGTTCATGAGCGGCGACGGCGACGCCCAGGATCAGGGCGGCGAACGAGATCACGGCCGTGCACGCGCCTTCGAGTCTCGTCGCCGCCACGAGCGGGCCCACCAGCAGCAGCCCGGCCAGGCTCACGTCCGGGCCCAGTGCCAGGTCGCAGGCCGCGACGGCGGCTCCGGCCAGGGCCGTGAGCAGCAGCAGGGCGCCCTGTCGGACTTCGCGCATGTCCTCCCCTTCCCCCACGGCCGAGGCGGCTTCGCCCGGCCCGGCCGGACACCACCGCGCGTCGCGGTTACTGAACGTATCCAATGGCGAAGTGATCGCCCAGGCTCTCGGTGGCCCGGCGGCCCCGCCGGATCGACACCCGAAGCGGCCTGTACACGGTTCTACCCACCTGCTGGCCAGCAAGAACCTCCCGGCCCGTCATATGGTCACATCAGTGTCGAACCGCAGGTGACCGGCCATCCGGACCGTCGAAGACCGGCCACGTTGGTAACGCAGAGTAACGGAATGGCGATCCACGGAAAGTCCCCTGCGGGTGTCCGGCGGGGGCGCGCGGGAGGGGCATGGGGAACACCGGTTCGCCTCCGGCCGCATTCATCAGGGATGATGTCCTAGGAGCCGCATCCTGACCGGTGCCGGTTCGGAGCTGACTCCCCACCCGCCCTAGCAGTGAACCCGCAGGTGAGAGAGCCAGTATGAAGTTTCTGAACGATGCCAAGCCGCCGTACGACCTGACGTACGACGATGTCTTCATGGTGCCCGGCCGCTCCGCGGTGGGCTCCCGACAGGGCGTGGACCTGTCCGCGCCGGACGGCACCGGCACGACCATCCCACTGGTGGTCGCCAACATGACCGCGATCGCCGGCCGCCGGATGGCCGAGACCGTGGCCCGCCGCGGTGGTCTCGTCGTCATCCCGCAGGACATCCCGATCGAGGTCGTCACCGACGTCGTCAGCTGGGTCAAGCGCCGCCACCTGGTCCTGGACACGCCGATCGTGCTGTCCCCGGTCGCCACCGTCGCCGACGCCCTGTCGCTGCTGCCCAAGCGGGCGCACGGCGCCGGGATCGTCGTCGAGGGCGGCCGCCCCGTCGGCATCGTCACCGAGCACGACCTGACCGGCGTGGACCGCTTCACCCAGGTCTCCGAGGTCATGTCCAAGGACCTGCTGGTCCTGGACGCGGACATCGACCCCCGCGAGGCGTTCAACCAGCTCGACGCGGCCAACCGCAAGCTGGCCCCGGCGGTCGACGCGGACGGGATGCTGGCCGGCATCCTGACCCGCAAGGGCGCCCTGCGCGCCACCCTGTACACGCCCGCCACCGACGCCGACGGCAAGCTGCGCATCGCCGCCGCCGTGGGCATCAACGGTGACGTGGCCGGCAAGGCCAAGGCGCTGCTGGCGGCCGGTGTGGACACCCTCGTGGTGGACACCGCGCACGGCCACCAGGAGTCGATGATCAGCGCGGTCAAGGCCGTCCGGGCGCTGGACCCGCAGGTGCCGATCGTGGCCGGCAACATCGTCGCCGCCTCGGGCGTGCGCGACCTGATCGAGGCCGGCGCGGACATCATCAAGGTCGGTGTGGGCCCGGGTGCCATGTGCACCACCCGCATGATGACCGGCGTGGGCCGCCCGCAGTTCTCCGCCGTCCTGGAGTGCGCCGCCGAGGCGAAGAAGTTCGGCAAGCACGTCTGGGCGGACGGCGGCGTGCGCCACCCGCGCGATGTGGCGATGGCGCTGGCCGCCGGCGCGTCCAACGTCATGATCGGCTCGTGGTTCGCCGGTACGTACGAGTCGCCCGGCGACCTCCAGCACACCGCCGAAGGCCGCCCGTACAAGGAGAGCTTCGGCATGGCCTCGGCGCGTGCGGTCCGCAACCGTACGAGTGAGGAGTCGGCGTACGACCGGGCGCGCAAGGGCCTGTTCGAGGAGGGCATCTCCACCTCGCGGATGTTCGTCGACCCGGCCCGCCCCGGCGTCGAGGACCTGATCGACTCGATCATCGCGGGCGTGCGCAGCTCCTGCACGTACGCGGGCGCGGCCTCCCTGGAGGAGTTCGCGGAGAAGGCCGTCGTCGGCGTGCAGAGCGCCGCGGGCTACGCGGAGGGCAAGCCGCTGCACGCCAGCTGGAGCTGATCCGCCGCCTGTCGGGCAAACCCGTACGGCCCCGTACCGAATCGTTTCGGTACGGGGCCGCACGCGTTTGCGGGACGAACCCGTCGGTAACGTCCAAGCGGTGAGATTTGTCGTTTGTGCGCAACAAACGACCGGCACTTGACCATGTGCGCAACAAATATTCACGCTTGCGCAAGGATCCTGCATTACGGCAGCTCACACACGACCCGTACAGTCCTCGCTGTACGTGGAGTGGCGGGGACCGCCGGCTCAACGGTCCCCCCTTTCGTTGCCGTGGGTTGTTTCGGCCTACCCGCGCACGGGGACCGCTGTCGGTCGTCCGCCACCTTGACCGGCAGCGATGAAGGAGCCACCCCAGTGTTGGAGCACGGCGCAGCCCCGCCCTCGGCGGGCAGCGATCCCCGGCCCCCCTCTCCCTCCGGGGGCCTCGGTACCCGGCTGATGCGGCGCAAGCCCGTCGAGCGGCTGGTGGCCGAGGGCGGCCAGGGCGAGGGCGGCACCCTGCGCCGCTCGCTGGGCATGTGGCAGCTGACCATGATCAGCATCGGCGCGACGCTGGGCACTGGCATCTTCGTCGTCCTCGGCGAAGCGGTGCCCAAGGCCGGTCCGGCCGTCATCATCTCGTTCGTCATCGCGGGCATCACCGCCCTGTTCTCCGCGCTGTCCTACGCGGAGCTGGCGGGCTCCATCCCGGTCTCCGGCTCGTCGTACTCCTACGCCTACGCGACCCTCGGCGAGCTGGTCGCCTGGATCTGCGGCTGGTGTCTGATCCTGGAGTACGGCGTCTCGGTCGCGGCGGTCGCCGTCGGCTGGGGCGAGTACCTCAACGAGCTGCTGTCCGGCACGATCGGCGTCACCATCCCCGCCGCGCTGTCCGCGCCGCCCGGCGACGGCGGCATCTTCAACCTGCCGGCGCTGATCGTCGTGATGCTCGCCATGGTCTTCCTGCTGGGCGGCGCCAAGGAGAGCGCCCGCGCCAACACCATCATGGTGACCATCAAGATCATCGCGCTGCTGCTGTTCTGCGGCGTCGCCGTGCAGGGCATCTCCTCCGGCAACTACGCCAACTTCATGCCGCTGGGCATCGTCGGCGTCAGCGGCGCCGGAGCCACCCTCTTCTTCTCCTACATCGGCTTCGACGCCGCCTCCACCGCGGGCGAGGAGGCCAAGAACCCGCAGCGCGACCTGCCGCGCGCGATCATGCTGTCGCTGATCATCGTCACCACGCTGTACTGCCTGGTCGCGGCGGTCGCCGTGGGCGCCAAGTCCTGGAAGGGCTTCGAGGGCTCGGAGGCCGCGCTCGCCGGGATCATGAAGGAGGTCACCGGACAGAGCTTCTGGTCCGTGCTGCTGGCCGCCGGTGCCGTCATCGCCATCGCCAGCGTCGTGCTGACCGTGCTGTACGGGCAGACCCGCATCCTGTTCGCGATGTCCCGCGACGGCCTGGTGCCCAAGGTCTTCTCCAAGGTCCACCCCAAGACCGGCACCCCGCGCGCCAACACCGTCATCGTCTCGCTGTTCTGCGGCATCCTGGCCGCCGCCGTCCCGCTCGGCCAGCTCGCCGACGCCACCAGCATCGGCACCCTCTTCGCCTTCGCGCTGGTCAACATCGCGGTGATCGTGCTGCGCTTCACCAAGCCGGACATGCCGCGCACCTTCCGTACCCCGCTGTCGCCGGTCTTCCCGGCGATCGGCTTCCTGCTGTGCCTGTACATGATGGGCAGCCTCGGCCCGGTCACCTGGGTGGTCTTCGGTGTCTGGATGGCCGTCGGGCTCGTGGTCTACTTCGTCTACGGCATCCGCCGCTCCCGATTGGCCACCGCAGAGAAGTGATCCACCCGCAGTGCGACAGATGAACGAACTCGACCAGCGCATCGTCCATGCCCTGGCGGAGGACGCCCGCCGCTCCTACGCCGACATCGGGGCGGAGGTCGGGCTCTCCGCCCCGGCGGTCAAACGCCGGGTGGACCGGCTGCGCGCCGAGGGCGCCATCACCGGGTTCACGGTGCGGGTCGACCCGGCGGCGCTGGGCTGGGAGACCGAGGGGTTCATCGAGTTGTTCTGCCGCCGCAACACCTCGCCGGACTCCATCCACCGGGGTCTGTCGCGCTATCCGGAAGTGGCGTCCGCCTCCACCGTCACCGGTGAGGCGGATGCCATCGTCCAGGTCTTCGCCTCCGACATGCGGCACTTCGAACGGGTGCTGGAACGCATCGCGGGGGAGCCGTTCGTGGAACGCACGAAATCGGTGCTGGTCCTCTCGCCGCTGCTGCGGCGCTTCAGCTCGGGGTCACCGGGCTGAGCTTGTGGTTTATCCGGCGGCCCCGAACAAGCAAGCCCGGTGATTACTCGTCCGGGTGTTCCCTGGACAGCGAAGCGGCCTTCGCGTGATCCTGAACTCGACCACCTGGGGCGCCCCGGACGCGGAGACGAAGGCAGAGACCACCCGCTACGGCACCGCCCACGCCCAGAGCTGGGACCGGCTCCACCCAGAGCTGCAAGGGCGCGCCGCCTGGCGGGACCACCCCGGCCAGCTCCCGGTCATCGAGGGCGCCGTCATCCGCCTCCAGGTCGACCACCTGCCCAGCGGCGGCGCCCCCAAGCCGCTGTGGCTGTGGTGGTCACGGCCGACGGCCGGCCCCGCGGAGACCGGCCTGGCCTGGCAGGCATTCCTGCGCAGGTTCGGCATCGAGCACTTCTTCAGGATGATCAAGCAGACACTCGGCTGGACCGCTCCGAGACTGCGGGAAGCCGAGTCGGCGGACCGCTGGACCTGGCTGATCGTCACCGCCTGCACCCAACTCCGCCTCGCCCGCTCTCTGACCACCGACCTGCGACGGCCCTGGCAGAAGCCGGCCGAACCGAACAAGCTCACCCCGGCACGAGTCCGACGCGGGTTCCGGCACCTGCACGCCAGAACCTCAACGCCAGCCGCAGTGCCGAAACCCACCCGCCCCGGCCCCGGGCGCCCGCCCGGCTCCAACAACCGCCGCCCCGCGAACCGCTACGACGTGGGCCTGCTCCCGGCCACCGGCGAGCCCTACCGCCGACCGACTCACCGCAAGGTCGGCAGCAAACCCCGCCGCACCGGATAAATCACAAGCTGAGAGCCTGTGTCGTAACCCCGGCCGGGCGCCTGCCTCTCCCAGCTACCGCTGGGGGACCCCCATCGAGGGCACTCCGGCGCCTTGCGATCGGCTCGGCTTCCGAAGGAACGATGAAAGAGCCGAGACGGAGCGCAGCGAAGTGCACCAGACGACGTGCGCTGCTCCGACCGGGGTATGACACAGGGTCTGAAGCCGCGGGGAGCGGAACCGGCCCCGGCGGGCCCCGCGGTCAGCCGCTCAGCAGGGCGAGCACGCCGCCCAGGATCATCAGCCCGCAGATGCCGAGGTTGACCAGCTTGTAGGAGAGGAAGACCGCGGCGAACTCCCGGATGGTGGCGCTCGGCCAGAAGTACGCGGCGGTGGGCGCGCCGACGACCTGGCCGTTGACGCCGGCCCGGCGGGCCAGCAGGGCGGCGCGCAGCACGTGGTAGTTGTTCGTGACGATCACGCAGCGGTGGTCCGGCACCGCCTGCTCCATGATCTTCTTGCTGAACGCCAGGTTCTCCTCCGTGGTCCTGGACTGCTCCTCGCACAGGATCCGGTCCGCGGGGAAGCCGCGCTCGATCAGGTAGTCCGCCATCGCCCGCGCCTCCGGAAGCTGCTCGTCGGGGCCCTGGCCGCCCGAGGCGAGCAGCATCGGCGGGTTGCCGCGCCGCGCCTGTCGCTCGTACACCGCACGGGCCCGCTCCAGCCGGCTCGCCAGCAGCGGCGGTACACGCGTGCCGCCGATCAGCCCGGAGCCCAGGACCACCACGAAGTCGGCATTGCGGCGCACCCGCAGCCGCCCGTAGAGGAACGCGTAGCCGACGAAGCACAGGAAGAGGAAGGAGACGTAGCCGACCACCAGCAGGGTGGTGCCGGCGAGCGCCACCAGGGTGCGTGACGCGGTGCCGACCGCCGTGATCAGCAGCGCGATGACCGCGAAGATCCCGACTCCGGCCAGCAGCGACAGCAGGTTCGCCAGGCTGCGGCCTTCCTTGCGGACCATCTTCACGCCGTTGAGGATCAGGAAGACCCCCAGGGTCAGGACGCCGAGCGTGGGCAGCAGCAGGATGAGCACGGTGACCGCCACGGCCGCCGCCGTAGGCATCCGCTGCACCTGTATCAGCAGGGCCGGAACCAGGAAGACGACGGTCAGACCGAGGTAGACGGCGTTGCTGAAGCGCCGCCGGTCGCGCAGCACACCGAAGGCGAACAGGACGAAGAACAGGGCCGGTAGGGCGTACGCGAGCATGAACACATCGTAGCCAGGGCGATCTTGTGTTCGATGCCGTTCGCGGTGGAGGAAGCCGGCGACGGCCGTGCGGTCGCGCCGCGGCTGACGCCGTGGTCGCGGGCGAGGGCGGAGATGGCGGTGGGCGCGCCACCGAGGGTCCTCTTCCGTGCGGAGGACCGGATCCTGTCTGTCGTCAAACCCCGGCTCCTCCCGGCCGGGTTCACTACTCCTTCTTGCTAAGTACTGGTAGTCAGCGTTACGGTGTACCGGTACTCAGTCTCGCTGAATACCTCGGGAAGGAGATGCCCCATGGCCAAGCTGCTGACGGAGATGCTCAAGGGCACGCTGGACGGCCTCATCCTCGCGACCCTGTCCGGCCGGCCCGCGTACGGCTACGAGATCACCGCACGGCTGCGGGAGCAGGGCTTCTCCGGCATTGCCGAAGGCACCATCTACGCGCTGCTTCTGAGGATGGAGAAGCGCGGCCTGGTCGACGTGGAGAAGGTGTCCTCCGAGAAGGGCCCGCCGCGCAAGGTGCACTCCCTGAACGCCGAGGGGCGGGAGTACCTCGAAGAGTTCTGGAGGACATGGAGCTTCCTCACGGAGCGACTGGAACAGCTCCGCGAAGGGGGCAAGTAGCCATGTCCGACGGCGAGAAGAGCGGATTCCTCATGAAGGTGATCGGGCCCAAGAAGCGCTGGCGGGCATACAAGGGCCGCGTCAAGGAGCTGCCTGAGGGCCACCGCACGGCAACCGAGGCGATCGAGCGGTACCTGATGCACTTCGTGCCGACCGACGGCGAGAGCAGCGCCGCGATGTTCGAAGACCTGGCTGACCTGTTCGAGCAGGCAGCGGCAGACGGAACAGCGATCCGCGACGTCGTCGGTGACGACCCGGTGGAGTTCGTCAACGAGTTCGTCCAGAACTATTCGGAGGGCGGCTACGTACCCGCCCGCGCCCGGAAGCAGTTGGCCGAGGGCATCGAACACGCCGCCGGTATCGCGGCCGGAGCAGAAGACGAGACGGTCTGATCGCGTCTCGGCACGGACCCCTCCCCAAAGGGGCCAAGCGCCAATTCCAGCCTGGCTGCGCCACGCGGCCGCGGGGTTCTCCCTCGTGACCGCCTCTCGCCGCATGCCCGCGGCGCAGTCGGGACCGACCACTGCGTACAAGGAAATTCATGATGGCAAACGGCAACAACGGCTTCTCCGCAGCAGGGCTGCGCCGCCTGCGCGAGGTACTGGAAGCCCATGTGGAGTCCAAGAAGATCCCCGGCCTCGTCGCCCTGGTCGGCCGGGGCGAGGAAACCCATGTCGAAGCGATCGGGACCATGCGCCACGACGGCGGCTCACCGATGCGCCGCGACACCATCTTCCGTATGGCCTCGACCACCAAGCCGGTCGCCGTTGCCGCGACGATGGTCCTGCTGGACGAATGCCGACTGCGGCTTGACGAGCCGATAGACCAGTGGCTGCCGGAACTGGCCGACCGGAAGGTCCTCAGACAGCCCGACAGCCCGCTGGACGACACCGTCCCGGCGCGACGCCCGATCACCGTACGGGACCTGCTCACCTGCACCTGCGGGCTCGGGCTGGACACGACGGCCATGGACTCCCCGATGATGGGCGCGTATTTCGAGCGGAAGGTCTACGGCGAGAACGGATGGCTGCTGCCGGCGGTGGAGCCGGATGAGTGGATGCGCCGCCTGAGCACGCTCCCGCTGATGTACCAGCCCGGAGAGCGGTGGCTGTACAACGTCAGCGACGACCTGCTCGGGGTGCTGGTGGCCAGGGTCACCGGCCAGCCCTTCGAGACGTTCCTGCGCGAGCGCATCTTCGAGCCGCTGGGCATGAAGGACACCGCCTTCCACGTGCCCGCCGACAAGATCCACCGGCTGCCGCCGCTGTACGCCCCCGACCCGCAGACCGGCGAGTTCACCGTGCAGGACCCGGCCGAAGGCGGGCACCACAGCACGCCTCCGGCATTCCCCTCCAGCGGTGGCGGACTCGACTCGACGGCCGATGACTACCACGCCTACTTCCGCATGCTGCTCAACCATGGGATGCACGGCAGCCGGCGCATCCTGTCCCGGCCCGCCGTCGAGCTGATGACCACCAACCGCCTCACCGCCGAGCAGATGGCAGCCCGGGAAACCTGGGCCCGCAACGTGGTCCACCTGGCACACGGCACCGGGCAACACGGTGGCTGGGGCTTCGGAATGGCGGTACGCACCTACCGCGGCGACTACGCGCCCATCGGCCAGTTCGGCTGGGACGGCGGAGCGGGCACCAGCACCTATGCCGACCCGCAGAACCAGCTCGTCGGCATCCTGCTCACCCAGACCGGCATGTCCACCCCGGACTCGGCACGGGCCATGCATGATTTCTGGACCACCCTCTACCAGGCAATCGACGACTGATCTGCCTGCCTGGTCAAGGCCGGCCCGGCAAACCGGGTCATGTGAGGTGCTCGGCCGCCGGCATGGCCGTGTACGTCCGGACGAGTCCGTGTGTGCCCCGGCTCCTGGTGCCCGCTTCCATACGGCCCAGGGGCAAGGGCGCACACCTTCTCCCTCCCGTACGGCGCCGTCGTCGTCCTCCTTCTTGACCTCGTGGCCGCTTCGGCGCGGAGCCGGCCCGCACGGCGTACGGCCGTGGCCTCACAGGCCCCTGCGTCACCTGCCGCACCACACCACGCAATGAATCGCCGTTTCGGCGGGCCAAGACGCAACGAAACATCCGGCTGAACGCAATGGTGACGCCTTGTACCGGCGGTTCGGCGGACCGTACCGTCTAGGCGTCCCGCCGATCGCCGGGCCGCCGCAGTGCCCGCGCCGGCCGCCCCGGTCCGCCCGTACGTGTCCTCCGAGGGGTCCCATGTCGTCGCTGCGCACCGCCCTGCTCCAAAGTTCGGGACGGCCCGGCGACGTCGCGTACAACCTGCGGGCCGTCGAGGACGCGGCGCGCGAGGCGGCGGCGGGTGGCGCCGGGCTGCTGGTCTGCCCGGAGTTGTTCCTGACCGGCTACGCTATTGGTGAGGATTTGCACCGGCTTGCCGAGGCCGTCGACGGCCCGGCCGCCCGGACGGTGGCCCGAATAGCCGCCGAGCACGGCATCGCAGTGCTCTACGGTTATCCGGAGCGGGATGGTGCGGCCGTGTACATCTCGGCCCGGCTGATCGGCCCCGCCGGGCAGCCGCTGGCGAACTACCGCAAGACCCACCTCTTCGGCTGCTTCGAGCGCGACTGGTTCACCCCGGGGGACGCCCCGGTCGTCCAGGCGGATCTGGACGGCCTGCGCGTCGGCCTGATGATCTGCTATGACGTGGAGTTCCCGGAGAACGTCCGCGCCCACGCGCTGGCCGGCACCGACCTGCTGCTGGTGCCCACCGCCCAGCTGCACCCCTTCCAGTTCGTCGCCGAGACGCTCGTGCCGGTACGGGCCTTCGAGAGCCAGCTCTACATCGCCTACGTCAACCGGACCGGCCCGGAGGGCGACTTCGAGTTCGTCGGCCAGAGCTGCCTGGCCGGGCCGGACGGCACCGTACGCGCCCGCGCCGGACGGGGCGAGGAAATGGTGTTCGGCGAGGTCGACGCCGGTCTCCTCAAGCGCTCGCGCGAGGACAACCCGTACCTCGCCGACCGGCGCCCCGGCCTCTACGGCTCGCTCACCTGACCCCGCCACCCGCCTGAACCACCCCCACAGCGGCGCCCCCGCGCCGCTCGCACGCCTGCCCGCGCGCACCCACCCCCCTCACGTACCTGCCTGCAAGGAGCCCGAACCGATGACCGTGCCCACCGCCGCACAGCACGCGGACGCCCAGCCGCCCATCACCATGTTCGGGCCGGACTTCCCGTACGCGTACGACGACTTCCTCGCCCACCCGGCGGGGCTCGGCCAGGTGCCCGCCACCGAGCACGGCAAGGAGGTCGCCGTCATCGGCGGTGGCCTGTCCGGCATCATCACGGCCTACGAGCTGATGAAGATGGGCCTCAAGCCCGTTGTCTACGAGGCGGACCAGATAGGCGGCCGGCTGCGCACCGTCGGCTTCGAGGGCTGCGACCCCGGGCTGACCGCGGAGATGGGCGCGATGCGCTTTCCGCCGTCCTCCACCGCCCTCCAGCACTACATCGACCTGGTGGGCCTGGAGACCAAGCCGTTCCCCAACCCGCTCGCGCCCGACACCCCGTCGACCGTCGTCGACCTCAAGGGCGAGTCGCACTACGCGCGCACCGTCGAGGACCTGCCCGAGGTCTACCACCAGGTCATGGACGCCTGGAACGCCTGCCTGGAGGAGGGCGCGGACTTCTCCGACATGAACCGCGCCATCCGCGAGCGCGACGTGCCGCGCATCCGGGAGATCTGGGGACGGCTCGTCGAGAAGCTCGACAACCAGACCTTCTACGGTTACCTCTGCGACTCCAGCGCCTTCACGTCCTTCCGGCACCGCGAGATCTTCGGCCAGGTCGGCTTCGGCACCGGCGGCTGGGACACCGACTTCCCCAACTCCATCCTGGAGATCCTGCGCGTCGTCTACACCGAGGCCGACGACCACCACCGCGGCATCGTCGGCGGCAGCCAGCAGCTCCCGCTGCGCCTGTGGGAGCGCGAGCCGGAGAAGATCATCCACTGGGCGCCGGGCACCTCGCTGTCCGCCCTGCACGACGGCACGCCGCGCCCGGCGGTCACCCGGCTGCACCGCACGGCGGGCAACCGGATCACCGTCACCGACGCGAGCGGCGACATCCGTACGTACGAGGCGGCCGTGTTCACCGCGCAGTCGTGGATGCTGCTGTCGAAGATCGCCTGTGACGACGCGCTGTTCCCCATCGACCACTGGACGGCGATGGAGCGCACCCACTACATGGAGTCCTCCAAGCTGTTCGTGCCGGTGGACCGGCCGTTCTGGCTGGACAAGGATGAGGACACGGGGCGGGACGTGATGAGCATGACGCTCACCGACCGGATGACCCGCGGCACCTACCTGCTCGATGACGGCCCGGACAAGCCGGCCGTCATCTGCCTCTCCTACACCTGGTGCGACGACAGCCTGAAGTGGCTGCCGCTGAACGCCAACGACCGTATGGAGGTCATGCTCAAGTCGCTCTCGGAGATCTACCCGAAGGTCGATATCCGGAAGCACATCATCGGCAACCCGGTGACCGTCTCCTGGGAGAACGAGCCGTACTTCATGGGCGCGTTCAAGGCCAACCTGCCGGGCCACTACCGCTACCAGCGGCGTCTGTTCACCCACTTCATGCAGGACCGGCTGCCCGAGGACAAGCGCGGTCTCTTCCTCGCCGGTGACGACATCTCCTGGACGGCGGGCTGGGCCGAGGGCGCCGTACAGACCGCGCTGAACGCGGTCTGGGGCGTGATGACGCAGTTCGGCGGCAGCACGGACGCGGCCAACCCGGGCCCGGGCGACCTGTACGACGAGATCGCGCCGGTCGAGCTGCCGGAGGACTGAGAACCGGCGGAGCCGCTTGCGGCAAGGGGCCGCGTACGGCGTTTCGTACGCGGTCCCGGCCCGTACGCGGCCCCCGTCAGCCCAGCGGCGTCAGCAGGCAGCGGCCCACCAGGCCCACGCCCGACCCGAGCCGCTCGGCGAACTCCTGCGCCGTCTCGGGCAGCCCGCGCAGGCTCCACAGCACCCGCGCCGCCGCCCACGCGCCGTCCCGGGCCATCTCCAGGCTCCAGGAACCGGCGAGGTGGGTGAGCGGATCGGCGACGTCCAGCAGGTCGGGGCCGGGCATCAGGCTCTCCCGGATGCGTTCCTCCAGGCCCGCGAGGAGATCGCCGACGCGGTCGAAATCCGCCGCCAGCGCGGCCGGTTCGCAGTCCAGGGCGCGGCAGGTGTCCACGACGGCCAGCGCCAGGTCGTGCCCGATGTGGGCGTTGATCCCCGCCAGCGCGAACTGCAGCGGCCGCACGCCGGGGTGCCGGCGCAGCTGGAACACCGGGCGCCAGCAAGCCGGCACGGTCAGGCCGGCGCCGGCCGCGTCCACTGCGGCGAGGTAGCGCCGGGCGAAGACCGCGTCCAGCTCGCCCGCCGCCATCGGGTCCTGGAAGCCGCCGGTGCCGAGGCGCCGAGCGATCTCCTCGGTGACGGACAGGTACACCCGGTTGAAGACCGCGATGCCGTCGGCGGGCGGGAGGGTGGCCTCCAGCACGCGCATCCGCGCGAGGGCTGCGGTCACCGAGGACGGGGGCGCGCAGGCGTGCGGGACCGGCGTGACCGGCCGGGCCGGGGGCGCGGCCGTCTTCGCCGCAGGGCCGCCGGGGGCCCGCTGAGTCGTCGTCATGCGCACAGCGTGACAGCCGGGCACGTACCGCAGAGGCGGCCCGGTGGTCCATGACCGGATCGGGGTAATCCGCGGCGTCCTCTTGCCCGTACGGCGCCGGTCCGACGATCACTGTTCAGCCAAAACCCCACCGGCGCTCGTCCGGACTGATTATTTTCGGCCTTCAACGAAGTGGTCCGCCTGCCAAGGGGCGGCCACACCCCGGAGGTTGAAGATGTCCCGAAGACTCGCCGCAGCCCTGTCCGCCTCGGCCCTGACCGTGACCGCGCTGCTGGCCGCCGCCGCCCCGGCGCAGGCCGTGCCCGCCGACAAGTCCAAGGTGCTGGCCGGCTGGACCCAGGCCGGCGCGGGCAGCTACGGCAGCTGGGTCGCGGCCCGCGGCCAGCAGGGGAAGTGGGCGGCGTACGCGTTCGACTGGAGCACCGATTACTGTTCCAAGTCGCCCGACAACCCGTTCGGCTTCCCCTTCGAAACCTCCTGCGCGCGCCATGACTTCGGCTACCGCAACTACAAGAAGGCCGGCACCTTCCCGGCGAACAAGCCGCGCCTGGACAGCGCGCTGTACGAGGACCTCAAGCGGGTCTGCGCCGGGTACGGCGGTGCGAAGAAGGCTTCGTGCAGCGCGCTCGCGTGGACGTACTACGAGGCGGTCAAGAAGCTCGGCTGATCCGGGGCCTCACTCCGTCGGCTTCGGCTTCTCCAGGCTCTGCGGATTCTCCGGGGCCGACGGCTCTCGGGGCTCCGTGTCCGCGTCGTACGCGCTGGTCCCCTCGTCGAGCAGCGGTCCCTGCTCCTTCAGGTGGGCGGGGGCCAGCGCGCGCAGCACGTGGTAGCCGGAGAGCACCACGATCGTGCCGAGCGCGATGCCGCCCAGCTCGAAGTTCTCGCTGACCTTCAGGCTGACACCGCCGATGCCGATGATGACGCCCGCGGCGACCGGCACCAGGTTCAGCGGATTGCGCAGGTCCACCTTGTTGTGCACCCAGATCTGCGCGCCGAGCAGGCCGATCATGCCGTACAGGATGACGGTGATGCCGCCCAGCACACCGCCGGGGATGGCGGCCACCACCGCGCCGAACTTCGGGCACAGGCCGAAGAGCAGCGCGAAACCGGCCGCCGCCCAGTAGGCCGCCGTGGAGTAGACGCGGGTCGCCGCCATCACGCCGATGTTCTCCGAGTACGTGGTGTTGGGCGGGCCGCCGAGCGCGGTGGAGAGCACCGAGCCGACGCCGTCGGCGGAGATCGCGGTGCCCAGCTTGTCGTCGAGCGGGTCGCCGGTCATCTCGCCGACCGCCTTGACGTGCCCGGCGTTCTCGGCGACCAGCGCGATCACCACCGGCAGCGCGACCAGGATCGCGGACCACTGGAAGGACGGCGCGTGGAAGGACGGCAGGCCGATCCACTCGGCCTTGCCGACGCCCGACAGGTCCAGCCGCCAGTGGTCGGTGAGCTGCCCGGCGCCGTTCACCGAGTGGATCTTGCCGAAGACCAGGTCGAGGAGCCAGGAGAGGCCGTACCCGAAAACCAGACCGAGGAAGATCGCGACGCGCGACCAGAAGCCGCGCAGACAGACCACGGCCAGCCCGGTGAAGAGCATGGTCAGCAGCGCCGCCCACTGGTCCTGCGGCCAGTACGTGCTCGCCGTCACCGGCGCCAGGTTGAAGCCGATGAGCATGACGACCGCGCCGGTGACCACCGGCGGCATCGCCGCGTGGATGATGCGCGCGCCGAACCGCTGCACCGCCACGCCGACCAGGAAGAGCACGACGCCGACGACGAGGACCGCGCCGGTCACGGTGGCGCTGGTGCCGCCCTGCGCGCGGATCACGGCGGCGACACCGACGAAGGAGAGCGAGCAGCCGAGGTAGGACGGCACCCGGCCGCGCGTCGCCAGCAGGAAGATGACGGTCGCGACACCCGACATCATGATGGCGAGGTTGGGGTCCAGCCCCATGAGGACCGGCGAGACGAAACTGGCGCCGAACATGGCGACCACGTGCTGCGCGCCGAGACCGGCGGTACGCGGCCAGGACAGCCGTTCGTCCGGTCTGACGACGGCTCCGGGGGCGGGGGTGCGCCCGTCGCCGTGCACGGTCCAGCGCACACCGAGGCCCATGAGTGCTCCACTTCTCCACATATGTCACAGGGGGGTCGGCCGGGCGGGGCGCCGGCCGGGCCATGTTAAGACGGCATAAGGCCGGCTCGGGCGGCCGGACCGGGCGGCCCGTGGTGTGGTGCTCCCCGCCCCGGCGGCCGGAGCATTTTAAGCAGCCGCTTACGATGGCCGTGTTCACTTCTTGAACAGTCAACAGCATCGGGCAGCGCCCGCAGCAGAACCAGGAGCACCAACCCGTGAGCGTCGAAGCCCTTGAGGCCGCCCCCGCCGTCCCGTACGGACAGCTGGTCCCCGTCACCGTGCACTTCGACGACCTCGACGCGCTCGGCATGCTCCACAACTCGCGCTATCCGCTGCTCGTCGAGCGCGCCTGGGCCGAGTTCTGGCACGGCCGCGGCTACGGCTTCGACGGCGACTGGGCGGCGGCCGGCGACATGTGCAACGTCATCAAGGAGATGAAGGTCTCCTACGAGCAGCCGGTCACCCGGCCCGGCTACTACGCCGCCCACCTGTGGGTCGAGCGCCTGGGCCGCACCGGCCTGACGTACGGCTTCCGGCTCTGCTCCGCCGACGGCGAGCGGACCTACGCGCGCGGCCACCGCGTCCTGGTGCGCGTCGACCCGCAGGCGCTGCGGCCCACCCCCTGGTCGGACCACGCGCGGGAGATAGCGACCGAGCTGCTGCACCCGGAGGCGCAGGCCGCCTGAGCCCTTCCGCTCACCGTTCCAGGCCGCCGGCCGGTACCGCCTCGCGTCCCGCGGCGCCGCGGCCCCGTACCCGCAGCACCCCGGCGCCCAGGACCAGCCCGCAGGCCAGCGCCGTGACCAGCAGGAACGAGCCGGTCAGTGAGGTCGCCTGGGCGATCGAGCCGATGGCGGACGGGGCGATCAGCCCCGAGGTGTACGTGATGGTGGCGACGCCCGCGATGGCCTGGCTGGGCGCCGGGCCGCTGCGCCCCGCCGCCGCGAACGCCAGCGGCACCACCACGGCGATGCCCAGGCCGATCAGCGCGAAGCCCGCCAGCGCCATGGCCGGATGCCGGGCCAGCACGATCAGCACGCCGCCCGCCGTCGCCAGCACCCCGCCGGCCCGCACGGTGCGCACCGGCCCGAAGCGGGCCACCACCCGGTCGCCCGCCAGCCGGGCGACCGCCATGGTGCACGAGAAGGCAGTGGTCGAGGCGGCCGCCAGGCCCGCGTCGGTGCCCAGCACATCGCGCAGATAGACCGCCGACCAGTCCAGGCTGGCGCCCTCCGCGAAGACCGCGCAGAACCCGACCGCGCCGATGATCAGCGCGGACTTCGGGGGCAGCGCGAAGCGCGGCGGCGGGTGCTCGTCGGGTGTGCTGCGCAGATCCAGCACGCCCCGGCAGGCGAGGGCGCCCAGGACGGTCGACACGGCGGCGGCGACCGCCAGGTGGAGCCGGGCGTCGGTGCCGGCGTGCGCCGCCGCGGTGCCGGCTGCCGAGCCGAGCAGGGCGCCCACGCTCCACATGCCGTGCAGTCCCGACATGATCGGTTTGCCGAGCCGGTCCTCGGTCTCCACCCCCAGCGCGTTCATCGCCACGTCCGCCATCCCCGCGGTGGCGCCGTACACCAGCAGGGCGCCGCACAGCCCGTACAGGTTGGGGGAGAGGGCGGGCAGCGCGAGCGAGAGCGTCCACAGGGCGAGCAGCGCGCGCAGCGCGGCGCGGGCGCCGAGGCGATGGCTGATCCGGCCGGCCAGCGGCATCGCGAGGGACGCGCCGATCGCGGGGAAGGCGAGTGCGAGGCCCAGCTGTCCCGCGCCGATCTGGACGTGCTCCTGGATCCAGGGGACGCGGGTGGCGAAGCCGCCGGTCACCGAGCCGTGGACGAGGAAGACCAGCGCGACGGACCAGCGGGCGCGGCGCAGCCGGGCCGGGGAGAAGCGCTGTTCTCGGGGCTGCTCGGGGGTTGGTGCGGGTGGGGGAGCCGCGTCGGGAACGCCTGTGCCATCCATGGGCGGCAAACTATCAGGGAGCCTGCCTGATAATAAGGGAATTACCTCGGCCCCCCCACGCAGCGACCTCCACACCAGGGGGTCTGGAAGGATCCGGGCATGGATGAGACGCGCGGAGCCGCCCCCGGCCGTACCGCCCCGGCCGCCACCCGCACCACCCCGCGTACCGCCTCACCGAGCACCGCGCGCGCCATCAACGACCGCCTGGCCCTCCGGCTCCTCCAGGCCGAAGGGCCACTGACCGCCGGTGAACTGAAGGCGGGCACCGGCCTGTCCCGGCCCACCGTCGCCGACCTCGTCGAACGCCTCCAGAGCGCCGGGCTGATCGCGGTGGTCGGCGAGTCGGGCGCCCGGCGGCGCGGGCCCAACGCGCGGCTGTACGGCATCGTCGCCGGCCGCGCCCACCTCGCCGCGGTGGACCTGCGCACCCACAGCGCCACCCTCGCGGTCGCCGACCTGCTCGGCCGGGTACTGGCCGAGGCGGCCGTCCCGGTCGGCCCGGACGCCGACCCCGGACAGGCCGCGGGGCACGGCGTGGCCACCCTGGAGAAGCTGCTCGGCGAGGCCGGAGCCGCCCGGCCGCACGTCGTCGCGGTCGGCGCGCCCGGCCTGGTCGACCCGGCCACCGGGCGGTTCGGCGGTACGGAATGGGTGCCCGCCTGGCACGCCGCGCTCGTCACGGCGTTCGGCGACCGGCCCGCCGCACCGGTCCTGCTGGAGAACGAGGTCAACCTCGCCGCCATCGCCGAGCAGCGGGACGGCGCCGCGCGCGACCGCGACACCTTCGTCCTGCTCTGGCTGGGCCACGGCACCGGCGCCGCCGTCGTCCTGGACGGCCGGCTGCGCCGCGGCGCCTCGGGCGGCACCGGCGAGATCGGCTTCCTGCCCGTACCGGGCACGGGCACGCTGCCCACGGCCGCGGGGTGCGACGGCGGCTTCCACTCGCTGGCGGGGTCGGCGGCGGTGTGCCGACTGGCCGCCGAGTGCGGGATCGAGGCGGGTCCGGGGGAGGGCGGGACCGGCACCGGTAACGCGGACGGGGCCGGCGCCCCGGCGGCCGAAGCGCTGGTGCGCGCCGCCGTCGAGGCGGGCGAGGCCGGTGCCGCCTTCCTCGACGCGCTGGCCGCCCGGGTCGCCATCGGCGCCGCCGCCGTCTGCGCCGTGCTGGACCCCGGCTGTGTCGTGCTCGGCGGCGAGACCGGCCGCGCGGGCGGTGACGCGCTGGCCGCCCGGGTAGCGGAGCGCCTCGCGCGGATGTCCCCGCTGCGTACCGAGGTACGGGCGGGGACGGTCGGCGGGCGAGCGGTGCTGCGCGGCGCGGTGCTCGCGGCGATGGACGCGGCCCAGGACGACCTGTTCGGACCCGCGGCCTGAAAGACGCTCTCGGGGCTACCGGGCTACCGGGCTACCGGGCTACCGGGCGTCCGCGGTCTGCCGTCCGGCCGCGGCACCGCTCCGCTCCGCCAGGAAGTCCGCGTACCCCACCGTGCCGTCCGCGTGCCGCAGTGTCAGGTTCTCGCCCCGCCGCAGCGCGCCGAACATCCCGCCCGGCAGCCACAGCGGTACCACCACCCGCCGCCGCCCGCCGGCCCGCAGGGTGTCCCGTACGAGATCAAGGGCGCTGCGGGCCTCGGGGCCGCCCAGGTCCGCCACCCGGCCCGCCGGCTCGCCGGACGCCAGCTCGGCCAGCCGGTCGGCGACCTCGCGCACATCCACCGGCTGAATCCGGACACCGGCCGGCACCGGCAGCACCGGCAGCCGCGCCCCGGCCTTGACCAGCCGCAGCACCAGGTCGTGGAACTGCGTGGTGCGCAGCACGGTCCAGCCGATCCCGGAGTCCGCGACCAGCCGTTCCACATCGAGCTTCGTCCGGTAGTAGCCCAGCGGGATACGGTCCACACCGACGATGGAGATGTAGACCAGATGCCGTACCCCGGCCGTCCGCGCCGCCTCGACGAGCCGGCCGGCCGCCTCGGTGTCACCGGTCGGCGCGGAGGCGCAGTGCACCACGGTCTCCACGCCCGCCACCGCCGCGGCCAGGCCCGTGCCGTCGCGCAGGTCGACCGCGTAGGAGCGCAGCCGGGGCCGTTCGGTGCCGGTGTGCGGGTGGCGGCTGAGGCTGCGTACGTCGTGGCCGGCGGTGAGCAGCCGGTCGACCAGGGCCCGGCCGAGCGTGCCGGTGCCGCCGGTCACCAAAATCGTTGTCATCGCGATCAGTCCTCGGGGTAGGGGACGGGGCGGCGGGCCGGAGTGTGACACCGGCGCCGCCCCTTGTGAGCCACTCCACAGCTCGCCGCCCGCATGGCCGACGATCAGACGTGGCAGACTGAAGCCGTACTGAATTGACATACGCAGCGCACTCCGGGGTCGGTGAAAGTCCGAACCGGCGGTAATAGTCCGCGACCCGGCCGCCTCCAGCGGCCGGTTGAGCAGGTGGAATTCCTGCACCGACGGTTAAAGTCCGGATGGGAGGCAGTGCGCGGCGGGCGAGCAGCGGTACACCGCCGCCGGCGGTCGTCCTCGTATTCACGAAAGGCGATCTCCTCTCCGGCCTCGGTGTCCCCGTTGTCCCGTTCCCGTTTTTCCTGTCCCTGGTGACAGCCCCGGAGTCCGTGCCCTGAGTGGCAGGAGGACCCGGTGGCCATCCCAGCCCCCGCGCAGACCGCGGCGATGCGCCGAGCCATCCAGCTTGCCGCCCGCGGACTCGGGCACACCAGCCCCAATCCCGTCGTCGGCTGCGTCGTCCTGGACGCCGCGGGCCGTGTCGTGGGGGAGGGCTGGCACGAGCGGGCCGGCGGTCCGCACGCCGAGGTCAACGCGCTGCGGGAGGCGGGTGAGCGGGCCAGAGGCGGTACTGCCTTCGTCACACTGGAGCCCTGTAACCACACCGGTCGCACCGGCCCCTGTGCCCAGGCCCTCATCGAGGCGGGCGTCGCCCGGGTGTACTACGCCGTCCCGGACCCGACCCCCGACGCCACCGGCGGCTCCACCACCCTCGCGGCGGCCGGCGTCGAGGTCGAGGGCGGCCTGCTCGCCGACGAGGCCGCCGCCGGCAACGAGGCGTGGCTGACCGCCGTACTGCGCCGCCGCCCCTTCGTCCTGTGGAAGTACGCCGCCACGCTCGACGGCCGGATCGCCGCCGCCGACGGCTCCAGCCGCTGGATCACCTCGGCCGAGTCCCGCGCCGACGTGCACCGGCTGCGCGCCCAGGCCGACGCGGTGATCGTTGGGTCCGGTACCGCCCGCGCCGACGACCCGCACCTCGGGGCGCGCGTCGCGGGCCTGGCCGACACCGAGATCAGCCAGCCGCTGCGGGTCGTCGTCGACACCGGCGCCGCCGTCGTCAAGCCCGGCGCCCGCGTCCTGGACGGCACCGCGCCCACCCTGATCGCGGTCGCCGAGGACGCCGACGCCGGCCACCTCGAAGGCCTCGCCCCGATCGTCCGGCTGCCGCGCGGCGCGGGCGGCACCGGGGTGCACCTGCCCGCCCTGCTCGACGCCCTGTACGAGCGTGACGTCCGGTCGGTGCTCCTGGAGGGCGGCCCGACCCTGGCCGGGGCCTTCCTCGCCGCGCGCGCCGTCGACAAGGTCGTCGGCTACCTCGCGCCCGTCCTGCTCGGCGCCGGTCCCGCCGCCCTCGGCGACGCCGGAATCGCCACGATCGACCAGGCGTTGCGCCTGGAGGTGACCGACACCGTCCGGCTCGGCCCCGACCTGCGCATCACCGCCACCCCAGCCCGCCACACCCTGCCCCCCTTGAACGAGGAGAACTGACGTGTTCACCGGAATCGTCGAAGAACTGGGTGAGGTCACCGCCGTCGAGAACCTCGGGGACGGCTCCCGGTTCACCCTGCGCGGCCCGCTCGTCACCGAGGACGCGAAGCACGGCGACTCGATCGCCGTCAACGGCGTCTGCCTGACCGTCGTGGAGACCGGCGAGGGCACCTTCACCGCCGATGTGATGGCCGAGACGCTGAACCGCTCCGGCCTGGGCGCGCTGGCCCCCGGCTCGCCCGTCAACCTCGAACGCCCGATGGCCCTCGGCGGACGCCTCGGCGGCCATCTCGTCCAGGGGCACGTGGACGGCACCGGCACGATCGTCGCGCGCACCCCCGGTGAGAACTGGGAGATCGTCAAGGTCGCGCTGCCCGCCGGGCTCGCCCGCTACGTCGTGGAGAAAGGCTCCATCACCGTCGACGGCGTCAGCCTCACCGTGGTCGAGGCGGCCGACGACTTCTTCACCATCAGCCTCATCCCCACCACCCTCGCCCTGACCACCCTCGGCAGCAAGCAGCCCGGCGACCCGGTCAACCTGGAGGTCGACGTCCTGGCCAAGTACGTGGAACGGCTCCTCGGCCGGGGGCAGGGCACCACGACGGCCGTCGCGGCCGTGGAAGAGAGCCTGCGGTGAACGCCCTCGGCTGGCTGAACGGGCCGGCGTTCACCGCCTTCGGGCAGCAGGTCATCTGGTCCGACATGATCGGCAACAGCATCGGCCTGGCCGCCCTCGCCTTCGGCTGGCGGCGCTCCATATGGACCTGGCCCGCCCAGTTCCTGTCCGGCCTGATCCTGGTCTCCGCGTACGCCTACGCCCACCTCAGCGGCGGCATCGGCAAGCAGCTGCTGGTCATCGGCGTGGCACTGTGGGGCTGGCGGCAGTGGCAGCGCGGCCGGCAGCAGGCCCAGGACGGCTCCATCGCCGTCCGCTTCGCCACCTGGCGCGAGCGCGGCTTCCTGATCGCCGGCACGGCGGTCGGCACCGCCGCCGTCGGCTCGCTGTTCGCCCTGGCGCCGCAGCTGTCCTGGAACCCCTGGCCCGACGCGTACATCTTCGTCGGCACCCTGGCGGCGATGGTCGCCCAGGCTCGCGGCCTGGTCGAGTTCTGGTTCGCCTGGCTGCTCGTCGACATCGTGGGCGTCCCCCTCGCCTTCAGCAGCGGCCTGGCCTTCTCCGGCCTGGTCTACGTCGTCTACCTCGGCCTGGTCCTGTGGGGCCTGCGCGACTGGTGGCTGCGTTCCCGTACGAATCCGCAGCCCGTCCTGGAAGGAGCGGCGGCATGACCGCACTGCAGAGCTGGTACGACCCCGAGGAGGCCGCCGCATCCGACGCCCTCCTGGCCCTGGACCCCGTCGAGCAGGCCATCGGCGACATCGCCGCCGGCCGTCCGGTCGTGGTCGTGGACGACGAGAACCGCGAGAACGAGGGCGACCTCGTCGTCGCCGCCGAACGGGTCACCCCCGAGATCCTCGCCTTCATGATGAGCGAGTGCCGCGGCCTGATCTGCGCCCCCATGGAGGGCGCCGAACTGGACCGCCTCGCGCTGCCGCAGATGGTCGAGCACAACACCGAGTCGATGCGCACCGCGTTCACCGTCTCCGTCGACGCCACCGCCGCGCACGGCGTCAGCACCGGCATCTCCGCGGCGGACCGCGCCACCACCCTGCGCCTGCTCGCCTCCGGCGAGGCCGCGCCCGGCGCCTTCGTACGGCCGGGGCACATCTTCCCGCTGCGCGCCCGCGAGGGCGGCGTACTGGTCCGCAACGGCCACACCGAGGCCGGCGTGGACCTCGCCCGGCTGGCCGGACTGCGGCCCGCCGCCGCCATCGTCGAGATCGCCGGCGAGGACGGCACGATGCTCCGGCTGCCGGAGCTGGTGCCGTTCGCCCGCAAGCACGGCCTGTCGATCATCTCCATCGAGGACCTGATCGCCTACCGCAAGAGCTCCGAACCGACCGTCCGCCGCGAGGCGACGACCCGGCTGCCCACCCGCTACGGCGAGTTCACCGCGTACGGCTACCGCTCCACCGTCGACGGCGTCGAGCACATCGCGCTGGTCGCCGGCGAGATCGGCGACGGCGAGGACCTCCTCGTCCGCGTCCACTCCGAGTGCCTGACCGGCGACATCTTCCACTCGCTGCGCTGCGACTGCGGCCCCCAGCTGGAGGAGTCGCTGCGGCGCATCTCCGAGGCGGGCCGCGGTGTGGTGATCTACCTGCGCGGCCATGAGGGACGCGGCATCGGACTGCTGTCCAAGCTGCGCGCGTACGAGCTCCAGGAACGCGGCCGCGACACCCTCGACGCCAACCTGGAACTGGGCCTGCCCGCCGACGCCCGCGACTACGGCGCCGGGGCCCAGGTGCTCGCCGACCTCGGCGTACGGTCGCTGCGCCTGATGACCAACAACCCGGAGAAGACCGAAGCACTGGTCCGGCACGGGCTCAAGGTCACCGGCCGGGAACCGATGCCTGTACAGGCGGGCGAACACAACCTGCGGTACCTGCGCACCAAGCGGGACCGGATGGGGCACGACCTGCCCTGGCTCGACGCGGACCGCGCGTCGGCCTGCGGCAACCAGTAGCACCGCGGCCGGAGCCCCGGCCGCCCCACCACGTACGTACACGAGCACCGGACCACGAGGAGAACCAGAACCGTGAGCGGCAAGGGCGCACCCGAACTGTCCGTGAAGAACTGTGGCGACCTGCGGGTGGCCGTCATCGCCGCGCAGTGGCACGAGAAGGTGATGGACGGCCTGGTGGACGGCGCCCTGCGCGCCCTGTCCGAGCTGGGCATCGACGAGCCGACGCTGCTGCGCGTGCCCGGCAGCTTCGAGCTGCCGGTGGTCGCCAAGGTCCTGGCGGGCCGCGGCTACGACGCGATCGTGGCGCTCGGCGTCGTCATCCGCGGCGGCACCCCGCACTTCGACTACGTGTGCCAGGGCGTCACCCAGGGCCTGACACAGGTCAGCGTCGACACCGGCGTACCGATCGGATTCGGCGTGCTGACCTGCGACACCGAGGAGCAGGCCCTGGACCGCGCCGGAATCTTCGGCTCCACCGAGGACAAGGGCCACGAGGCGGTGACCGCGGCCGTCGCCACCGCCGCGACGCTGCGCACCGTCGCCGAGCCCTGGCGCTGAGCGGGCCCGGGCGACCGCGTAGGGTGGGTCACATCATGTCCAAGAAGACGTTCGAGGAGCTCTTCACCGAGCTCCAGCAGAAGGCCGCCACCGGCGACCCCGCCACCTCCCGCACCGCCGAGCTGGTCCAGTCCGGCGTCCATGCGATCGGCAAGAAGGTCGTCGAGGAGGCCGCCGAGGTCTGGATGGCCGCGGAGTACGAGTCCGACGAGGCCGCCGCCGAGGAGATCTCCCAGCTCCTGTACCACCTTCAGGTGATGATGGTCGCCAAGGGCATCTCCCTCGACGACGTGTACGCCCATCTCTGAGCCGTCGCCCGGCCCCCGCACCACCGCTCTTCTCCTGTTTTTCCTGTCATCCCCCCTCCCGCACGAAGGAAGTCGTTCTCATGCTGCGCATCGCCGTCCCGAACAAGGGTTCACTGTCCGAGCCTGCGTCGGCGATGCTGCATGAGGCCGGCTACCGCCAGCGCAAGGACCGCAGGGAACTGGTCCTGGTCGACGCGGAGAACGAGGTCGAGTTCTTCTTCCTGCGCCCGCGCGACATCGCGGTGTACGTCGGCTCCGGCAAGCTGGACATCGGCATCACCGGCCGCGACCTGCTGCTCGACTCCGGCGCCCAGGCCGAGGAGATCATGCAGCTCGGCTTCGCCGGCTCGACCTTCCGCTACGCCACCCGCCCGGGCACGGCCCGGGAGGTCACCGACTTCGGCGGCATGACGGTCGCCACGTCCTTCTCCGGCCTCGTCAAGCAGCACCTCGCCGACAACGGCGTCAACGCCTCCGTCGTCCACCTGGACGGCGCCGTGGAGACCGCCATCCAGCTGGGCGTCGCCGAGATCATCGCCGATGTCGTGGAGACCGGCACCACCCTGCGCAACGCCGGGCTGGAGATCATCGGCGAGCCGATCCTGAAGTCCGAGGCGGTCGTCATCCGCGGCAAGGGCGCCCCCGAGGACGACCCGAAGGTCCGCCAGTTCCTCCGCCGCATGCAGGGCGTCCTGGTCGCCCGGCGCTACGTGATGATGGACTACGACATCCGCGTCGAGCACGTCGAGAAGGCCGTCGCCCTCACCCCCGGCCTGGAGTCGCCGACCGTCTCCCCGCTGCACCACGAAGGCTGGGTCGCGGTCCGCTCGATGGTCCCCTCCAAGGACGCCCAGCGCATCATGGACGAGCTGTACGAACTGGGCGCCCGCGCCATCCTGACCACCGGCATCCACGCCTGCCGCCTCTGACCCGGCGATCCGGCCGCCGCCGACGGGCGGCGGCCACAGCCGCCGCCGGTTCGCGCCGGCGGCCCGTACGAAAGAGCCCAGCGACGTGTCCGCGCCCGCATCCGCGCCCCTGCCCGCCCTCCCGGTGACCTTCCGGCCGGGCCGCACCCGTGCCGTCCTGTACGGCGTGGGCATCGCCCAGCTCGCCGTGCTGACGGTGATCGCCTTCCTGCTGCCGAAGCTGGGCGGCGGCGAGCGGATCAGCTTCGTGTTCACCGGCCTGCTCGTGCTCGGCGTGCTCCTGCTGCTCGCCCGCCCCAAGGTGGTCGCCCACGCGGAAGGCATCACCGTCGTCAACCTGACCACCAAGCGCGAGCTGGCCTGGGCCCAGGTGCTGCGGGTCAACCTGCGCCAGGGCGACGCCTGGGTGCACCTCGACCTGGCCGACGGCACCAGCCTGCCCGCGATGGGCATCCAGCCCGGCATCGCCCGCGACCAGGCCATCCGGGACGCCCGCACCCTGCGGGCGCTCGCCGAGAACCACGGCACCGGAAACCAGCCGGCCCGGTGACCCTGCCCGCATCCCGGCCCTGCTGATTACCCTGGTGCCCAGGGCGCGCCCCGCGCCCCGCCCCGCCAGCGGGCCCCTGCAACATGAGGAGTGACTCCCTCCAGCAATGGACGGATCGTCCGGTAGTACCTGCGCCGCCCCTCCACCGGAACCCCCGCGGCCGCGGGAATTCCCCCGCACGGAGGCGGCGGCATGACCGCCACACTGCTGCTGCTCGCGGCGGCACTCGTCCTGATCCTCGCCAACGGCTTCTTCGTCGCCGCCGAGTTCGGCCTGGTCACCGTGGAGAAGGCGGAGGCCGAACGGGCCGCCGCCGAAGGGGACCGGCGGGCCCGCACCGTCGTCGGCGCACTGCGCGAACTCTCCTTCCAGCTCTCCGGCACCCAGCTCGGCATCACCATCACCTCCCTGGTGGTCGGCATGCTCGCCGAGCCCGCCCTGGCCCGCCTGCTGTCCGCGCCGCTGACCGCCACCGGGCTGCCGGCCGGCGCCGTACCCGGTATCGCCGTCGTCATCGGGATGCTGCTGGCCTCCGCCGTGCAGATGGTCCTCGGCGAGCTGGTGCCCAAGAACTGGGCGGTCTCCAAGCCGCTCCAGGTCGCCCGCTTCGTCGCGGGCCCGCAGGGCGCCTTCTCGCGGTTCTTCCGCCCGGTGATCTCCCTGCTCAACACCGTCGCCAACCGGCTCGTACGGGCCCTGGGCGTGGAGCCGACCGACGAGCTGGCCTCCGCCCGCACCCCCGGCGAACTGGTCTCGCTCGCCCACCACTCGGCCCGCGCCGGGGTGATCGAGCAGGACACCGCCGACCTGTTCGTGCGCACCCTCTCCCTCGGCGGGCTGACCGCCGAGAACGTGATGACCCCGCGGGTACGGGTCAGTGCCCTGCAGGCGTCCGCGACCGCCGAGGACGTCCTCAACCTCACCCGCGCCACCGGCCTGTCCCGCTTCCCCGTCTACCACACCCGGCTCGACGAGGTGGTGGGCATGGTGCACCTCAAGGACGCCCTCGCGGTGCCCGAACACGACCGGCTGCGCACCCCGGCCGCCCGGATCGCCGTACCGCCGCTCCTGGTCCCGGCCACACTGCCGGTGCAGCCGCTGCTGGAGCGGCTGCGCAGCGAGCAGCCGATAGCCGTCGTGGTCGACGAGTACGGCGGCACGGCGGGCGTCGTCACCCTGGAGGACATCGTCGAGGAACTGGTCGGCGAGGTCCGCGACGAGCACGACCGGATCGACCTGCCCGAACTGGCCCAGGCGCCGCCCGAGGAGGGCCGCCCCGCCTGGGACGCGGACGGCGGCTGCCGGACCGACACGCTGCGGCGGATCGGCCTGGACACCCCCGACGGCCCGTACGAGACCGTGGCGGGCCTGGTGGCCCACATACTCGGGCGGGTGCCCGCCCCCGGCGACACCGCCGAGCTGGACGGCTGGCGGCTGCGGGTGCGGCTGGTGTCCCACCACCGCGCCGAGCGCGTCCGGATCATACGGACCGCGGGCGCCGCGACGCCCGCCCCGCTGCCGGCGGAGGTGGCCCGGTGAGCTTTCTGCAACTCCTCTTCGCCGTCTTCCTGGTCCTGGTCAACGGCTTCTTCGTGGGCGCCGAGTTCGCCCTCGTCTCGGTACGCCGCAGCCAGATCGAACCGCTGGCCACCGCGGGCTCCAAACGGGCCCGCAAGGTGCTGCACGGCCTGGAGAACCTGCCGCAGATGATGGCGGCGGCCCAGTTCGGCATCACCGTCTGCTCCCTGACGCTCGGCGCGGTCGCCGAACCGACCGTCGCCCGCCTCCTGGAGCCCCTCTTCCACGCGGCCCGGCTGCCCGAGCCGCTGATCCACCCCCTCGGTTACGTCATAGCCCTGGCCGTGGTGGTCTTCCTGCACCTCGTCATCGGCGAGATGGTCCCGAAGAACCTGGCGATGGCCGCCCCGGAGAAGACCGCGCTGTGGTTCAGCCCCGGCCTGGTCGCCTTCGCCCGGCTGTGCCGCCCGGTCACCGCTCTGCTCGGCGCGTGCGCGCGCGGTGTGCTGCGGCTGTTCCGCGTCGAGCCGAAGGACGAGGTCGAGGCGGTCTTCACCAGCCAGCAGCTCACCGACCTCGTCGAGGACTCCAAGCAGGCCGGCCTGCTGGCCCCCGCCGAGCAGGAACGCCTCTCCGACGCGCTGGAACTGGGCAGCCGGCCCGTCACCGACGTCCTCCTCGACCCGGCCGGGCTGGTGACGGTCGATCCTGCCGTCACCCCGCGCCGGGTCCAGGAACTGACCGTCAAGACCGGTTACTCCCGCTTCCCGGTGTCCGCGCCCGGCGGCGCCTACATGGGCTACCTGCACGTCAAGGACGTACTGGACCTGGAGGAGGGCGACCGCGCGGTGCCGCAGCACATCTGGCACCCGATGACGACACTGCGCGCCGAACTCCCCCTGGACGACGCCCTGACCGCCATGCGCCGCTCCGCCTCCCACCTGGCCGCCGTCGCCGACGCGACCGGGCGGGTGCTGGGACTGGTCGCCCTGGAGGACGTACTGGAGAAGCTGGTGGGGGAGGTGCGCGACCCGGCACACCGGCAGGACCTGCCCGCCGTTCCGCAGCTCGGCGGCGCACCGGGCACCCGCGTCCCCGAGGTACCGGCCGACCGCCTCTCCGGCCCACGCGCCGAACCGGGACCGTCCCGGGAGGACCGGGCGCTGGCGAGGTGATCCTGACCTGATGGAGGTGTGAGCCCGCGGTGGTGTCCGCGGGCTCAGAGCCTGTCTTTGAACCCCCGTCGTCCGCCCGAAGGGCGCAGGCGGGGGTTCAAAGACAGGCTCTCAGGCCGTTTCGGGCCAGTCCCAGCCGAGTTGCGCGAACATGCCGAGCCGGTCGCTGACTGCCCGGATCTCCGTGATTCTTCCGTCCCGGACGGTGAAGATCCATATCTGTTCCACCGCGAAGCGCCGGTGCGTGGGCCGGGGCATCCGTGGGTGCGCGCCGGTGTGCACCCCGCTGACGAGCAGTCGGGCCACCACGCGGTTGCCTTCGGCGATCAGTTCACGGGGTTCCATGCGCGCCTCGGAGAAGGCGTCGAGCTGCTGCCGGAAGCCGTCGAAGGCCGCGCCCGGCTCGTCCGGTTCGCCGTGGATGATCTTGTTGTGGTCGATGACGTCCGGGGCCGGGAATGCGGGGAAGTCGCCCGTCCGCCGGGCGTTGACCGCCGCGAAGAGGCCGGTGACGACGCCGCCCTCTCGATGCGCCGCCTGGGCGCCGAACTCGGCGTCGAGGCCATGACGCTCTATCACTACGTCCCGAAGTGGAACACGGCCTGCGTCTGCTGCGGGACGCGGGCTTCCCCCTCGGCCGGGCGCTGGACGTACTGAACGCGCTCACCGTCTTCGTCGTCGGGCACACCGCCGTGGAGGCGGCCACCGCCCGCGTGAACGAAGCGGGCGCGCCCGGTTCAACGGCGTACCTTGCGCAGTTGGACGCCGACCGCCTCCCCCTGCTGGCGGAGGCCGGGCGGGACGGCCACGGGGCCGATGACGCGGCGCGCTTCCACTACGCCGTCCAGGCCATGCTGGCGGGGTTCGACGCCGTGCCGCGCTGACCACGCCGCGACGGGGCGCCCGCCCAGCCGGGCGCCCCTCCCGTACATCAGAGCGGCGGTGCCTCCGGCCCCGGGCCGGTGGCCGGGCCGCGGCCGGAGAGGACTTCGCCGTATGCCTGCATCAGGTCGGGCAGCCGCAGCGTGGCCAGGTCGTCGCGGGACGGTATGCCGGGCCAGGTGGACAGCCGCAGGTCGCGGTAGGCGCAGCTCTTCTCGTACAGGGTGCGCAGGAAGCGGCCGTTGCCGAGTTCGTCGATCCAGCCCTGGTCGACGACGTGGGCGCTGATGCTGCGCAGTTCCTCCAGGGACTCCTCGTCCCAGTGGTCGCCGTTCTCGGCGGCCAGTACCTCGCCGATGGCGGTCAGCTCCGGTGGCCGGTAGCTCGGGAAGTCGACGCGTGAGGTGAAGCGGGAGGACAGGCCGGGGTTGGCGGCCAGCAGGCGGTCCATGCCCTCCGGGTAGCCGGCCAGGATGACGACGAGGCGGTCGCGGTTGTCCTCGGCCCGTTTGAGGAGGACCTGCAGGGCCTCGTCGCCGTACGCGTCGCCCTTGCTGTACGCCGAGTTCGACAGGCTGTACGCCTCGTCCACGAACAGCACCCCGCCCAGCGCCGAGTCGATCAGCTCGTTCGCCTTGACGGCGGTCTGGCCCAGGAACTCGCCGACCAGGTCGGCCCGTTGCGCCTCGACGAGATGGTCGCCGCCGAGCAGGCCGAGGGCGTAGAACACCCGGCCGAGTATCCGGGCCACGGTGGTCTTGCCGGTGCCGGAGGGGCCGGAGAAGACGAAGTGTCGTTTCGGCGGCTGCACCGGAAGGCCCTGGCCCGCCCGCAGCCGCGCCATGCGCAACTGCGCCGACAGCGCCATGACCTGACGCTTCACCGGCTCCAGTCCGACCATCCGCTCCAGCTCGGCGAGCGCCTTGTCCAGCAGCACCGGGTCGGACGGGCCGGCGGGGAGCTGGTCGGAGCCGCGTGGACCGCCGGTCGCGGCCTTCTCCCGTACGGCCGGGCCGGCGTCCCCCGGCGAACCGCCCGCCAGCTCACCGTCCGGGCCCTCCGGCTCGGTCGTGGCCAGCAGTTCCCGCCCGTCCACCGGGTCGAGCGGGGAGAGCGGGTCGAGGTCGCCGCCCGCCTCCTGGCCGAAGGCGGCGGTGACGGCCGCGAGGTCCGTGCCCTCTTCCAGGCCGTCCCCCTCGGCGATGGCCGCGAGCCGGGCCGAGGTGTCCATGAACGCCGGGTCGACCCGGTGCACCGAGCGGTACAGCGGCAGCGCGGCGGCGCTGCGGCCGGTGCCCTCATGGGCGCGGGCGAGCCAGTACCGCAGCTCCTTGCGCTGCGGCTGCTCGCTGCGGCAGCGCATCAGGGCGGCCGACAGCAGCGGCTCGGCCTGCCCGTACATTTCCTGGCGCACCCGCGCCATGCCGCCGAAGAGACCGGCCTCGATGCCCAGCAGCGGATCGTCGAGCAGCGGTTCGGTGTGCCGTACGAGCTGGTCCCAGTCCTTGACCAGGTAGGCGCGGCAGGCGTGCAGGAAGCGCACCTGCGGGTCGGTGTCCACCGGCGGGCAGCCGGCCAAGGCCTGGTCCAGCTCGGCGACATGACGGCCGTCGAGCCAGTGCGAGGCGTGCGCCAGCAGCAGGTCGCGGCCGGTCTCAAGCACCGGCTGCACCCACCAGCCCAGCCAGTACCAGGAATTGAGTGTGCGCCGGTGCCGGGCGCGCTGTTCCCCGAAGCGGTCGCGGTGCCGGTGCATGTGCAGCAGCGCGGTCGAGGTGTCCGCACGCAGTGCGTGCAGGCCGAGCCAGCCGTCGGCCATCGTCGGATCCATGTGCACCGCGGCCCGGAACTCCTCCTCGGCCTGCGGGTACGCGCCTACCGTGTAGGCGTCCACCGCGCGCAGCCAGGCGAGTTCGGCCGGGGCGTGTGTGCCCTGGGTGCCGAATTCCATCACGTCCCCCATAAAGCGTCCCCCGTGGTGTGCCGCCGGGCGAGTGCCAGGCCACAGCGTGTTCGAACGAACCGGCGTGCTCGGAGCGGCAGTTGCAGGTCGCCCCCGGCTCTTCCACTGCGTCCTTCGGTGGCACGGACTCGCATCGTACCTGCGGTATCGGTGCAGGCCGAAGGGGGCGGTACGGGGGAAGGCGAGGCTCCGCGGCGCGAAGGGAGCGGTGACATAGGGTGAGGGGGCGGACGGTGCACGGCGCGCGAAGAGCGTCCGGCACAGAACGAAGCCCCCGATCACGGGGGAACAACCGGGGGCTTCGCGTCTGCGGGCGGTCCGTCAGAACCGCACATTGAGAACGTAAGTCCTGTACGCCCCCCAGGTCAAGCCGAGTTGAGGCAGTCGGCGGTACGCGTAGGGCGACGATCTGCGTACCGCCTGTGGTCCGTCACGTACGGTGATGGTTCAGGGGGTACCGCTCGCCTCACCAGGCCCCCGCAGCACCTCGTACCCCTCGGTGCGCGCCCGTACCAGCAGACCGGCGTGCGGACGTGAGGGGTCCGCCGCGAAATGGGCGCGCTCCGCCGGAATCCAGTCATCCCAGAACGCCGCGAGGGCCGGTCCGTCCCGCAGCCGTCCCCGTTCCCAGGAGTGACCCGCCGTCAGGTCCATCCACAGCAGGCACGCCAGGAACGGGCGCAGGGCGCGGCGGCCCGCGCCCACGCCCTCCACGATGACGGCGTGCGCCGGTGCCAGCTCCTGGCGCACGGCGAACTCCCTGCGCTCCCAGTCGTACACCCCGTACCGCGCGCGCTCCCCGCGGGACAGCGGCTCCAGGACTTCGGTACGGAAACGCTCCGTCCAGTCGAACAGTTCATCGTGTGTCGCGATGTCGTCCAGACGGACGACGGGGGCGCCGCCGAGCGCCGCCGCCAGGTGCCGCGCGAAGGTGCTCTTGCCGGACCCGGCGTGGCCGTCCACCGCGATCAGCCGGACCGGGCCGCAGGACGGGGGGAGTGCGCGCAGCCGGCTGGCGAGCCCGGGCGGGAACGGCGGAATCGGCTCTTGACGCACGCTGCTGCCTGTCTGACGTGACCGGTGGGACGCGGCAAGATTACCGGTACGGGGCATATGCGCCCGGTGGGTCCCCGGGGCCCGCGGGCCGCCGGTCCCCAGAGCTCGCGGACCGCCGGTCCCCGGGGCGCCCGCGCCCGCGCGCGTGCCCCGGCTGCCGCAAATAGCTGATCCCTGTCGCGACGCGCGACGAACGGCTGGCCGAAGCGCGTGCGCGGGGGCAATAGTTGAGCTCCACTGTTCTCCTGGCTCAATCCTTCGCATCAGATGGGGGACTCCACCATGAGCAGACCCACGCCCCGGCGTACCGTCCTGGCCGCCGCCCTCGCCGTCGCGGCGGGCGCCGCCACCCCCCTGGCGCACGCCGCCTCCCCTTCCGCACCGTCCGCCGCACCGAAGGCGAAGCGTCTCGTGGACTACCGAGCCTGGCACACCGCAGCCGACTGGAACCAGGGCGTCGCGAACGGCACCCGCGTCGTCAACGGGCGCCGCCCGGGCGTGCTGATCGACCGCCCGGCCGGCACCGCCGAGTACCGCGATCCGCACACCGGTACCACCGCCACCTGGGAGTACGCGGTCTGGACGTCCCCGTCCCGCACGCTCAAGGTGCCGTCCACGGAAGCCGTGGCCTCCTGGAACGCCGAGACCCCGGCCGGTACCTGGATCGCCGTCGAGCTGCGCGGCACCTACGGCGACGGGGTGCGGACCCCGTGGTACGTGATGGGCCGCTGGGCCGCCGGGGACGGCGACATCCGCCGTACCTCCGTCGACGGCCAGAAGGACGGCCGGAGCAGCATTTCCACCGACACCTTCGCCATCGACAACCCGGCCGGCGGGGTACGGCTGGTCTCGTACGAACTGCGCGTCACGCTCTACCGGAAGCCCGGCACCACCGTGACGCCCACGGTGCGGCGCCTGGGCCTGATGGGCTCCGACATCCCCGACCGCTTCGACGTGCCGGCCTCCAAGCCGGGCGTCGCGACCGGCCGTGAACTGGTCGTGCCGCGGTATTCGCAGGAGATCCACAAGGGCCAGTACCCGGAGTACGACAACGGGGGCGAGGCGTGGTGCAGCCCCACCTCCTCCCAGATGATCATCGAGTACTGGGGCCGCAAACCCACCGCCGCCGACCTGGCCTGGGTCAACCCCGCCTACGCCGACCCCCAGGTCTGCCACGCCGCCCGCTTCACCTTCGACTACCAGTACGAAGGCTGCGGCAACTGGCCCTTCAACACCGCCTACGCGGCCACCTACCGGGACATGGAGGCCGCCGTCACCCGGCTGCGCACCCTCTCCGACGCCGAGACCCTCGTCGCGGCGGGCATCCCGGTGATCACCTCGCAGTCCTTCCTGGCCTCCGAACTGACCGGCGCGGGCTACGGCACGGCCGGCCACCTGATGACGGTCATCGGCTTCACCCGCGCCGGCGACGTCGTCGCCAACGACCCCAACTCGCCGACCAACGCCGCCGTCCGCCGCGTCTATAAGCGCCGGCAGTTCGAAAATATCTTGTTCCGGACGAAGCGCAAGAACGCCGAGGGCAAGGTCGTCAGCGGCACCGGCGGCATCTGCTACGTCTACTTCCCCACCGAGGTCACCGCCGTCCAGCGGCACGCCCTGGCCACGGTCGGCATCTGCTGAACCCGCCCCTCCGCCCCCCCGTCCGGATACCGGGCGCCGATCCGGAGTCCGTCCGCCGTCTACCGGCCGGGCGGCACCTGTGGCGCAATGGACCGGGCGGGGCCGACGGGGCTCCCGCTGTCGGGAGTTGGGGGAGGGCACCTATGTCCGTTGCGGTGTGTTCGTTGCTCTGGGACGCGGCGAAGCACGGGGCCGGGTCGCAGAAGATCTCGTACGACAGTGACGGGTACCACCTGGTGCGCTTCCCCTACGGGACCGGTGACGAGTCGTACGACCCGTGGAAGATGCATGACCCGGCCAACGGCGGCGGCACCCCGTCGACGTTCCCCGACGCGCGGTCCGGGCTGATCTGGCCCAGCCACGAGGGCTGGGGCGTGCTCTCCGCGATGGTGTTCTGGGCCGCCGACGATCAGCCGAACGAGTACCGGGCGCGGTTCGTACGCGATCCGCTCGGGTCCGGTTACGACTCGACGGCCACCACGGACACGTGGAAGACCGGCGGCGGCCAGTACAAGACGTACATGTGGCAGTTCTTCGTCCACCCCGGGACGCCGGTCGGGCTGAAGATCTCCGCCCGTGGTGCCGGTGACGCCAAGGTGCCGACCGCGATCACGCACGCCCAGTTCAAGCTGGCGATCCACACGGACGTGCTGCGGCCGTAGCGAGGGGGCGGGTCAGCCGACCAGCGCCAGGGCGGCGCGGAGGCCGTCCGGGCGCTCGGTCACCGGCAGGTGGTCCACGGGCAGGTAGCCGCAGCCCAGTGCCGTCGCGCCGCCGTCCGCCGTCCGGTCGTCGCCCACCATCAGGACGTCCGTGGGCGCCAGCCCCAGCTCCTCGCACGCGATCTCGAACAGCCTCGGGTCCGGCTTCTGGATGCCGTGCTCGTACGACAGGACATAACTGTCGACAAAGCGGTCGAGGCCATGTGCGCGGAGCACCGGCCGCAGGTCCCAGCCGATGTTGCTGACCACGCCGGTGCGCAGACCACGCCGCCGCAGTTCGCCCAGGACCTCGGCGGCGTCCGGGTACGGTGCCCACGCGGCGGGCGTCATGTGGCGGTCGTACAGCGCGTCGTACAACGCTTCGCCGGGCAGTGGCACCTGCCGGGCCAGCCCGGTGTACAGCTCGCGGTGCCGGTCGGCGCTGCGGTCCCTGACCTCCCAGAGAGCGGCCAGGTCAGGCGGCATGTGTACCGGCGAGGGGCCGCCGGGCAGGGCGCCGGCGCGGCCCAGCTCCGCCGCGAGGCGGACGATCTCCTCCTCCGCGATGCCCGTCCCCGTCCCGGCCAGTACCGCCCGCAGCCAGTTCTCCGGCGATTCGATGCGCAGCAGCGTCCCGGAGAAGTCGAAAAGCACACCCTTGATCGTCATGGGGCCATCCTGTCGTGCGGGGTGCTCCGCCGTCATCGCCGCGTGCCGTGCCGGCGGCCGTACGCGGAGGCCGCGGCGGCCACCAGTGCCGCCCCCAGCAGCCAGCCGCCGAGCACATCCGTCGCCCAGTGGACCCCCAGGTGGAGGCGGGTGAGGCCGACGCCCGTCACAGACCCGGCGACCAGCACCGCGGCGGCCCGCAGCCACCGCCGGCGCGCTCCGTACAGCCGCAGCAGCCACAGCGCCAGGCCGCCCGCGACGGCCGCCGTCATCGCGTGGCCGGACGGGAAGGCAGCGTAGTGCGCGGAGTCGACGGGATCCGGCCACTCCGGGCGGTGGCGCCCGACCAGGGCCTTCAGCGCCTGCTGGAGCGCCGTGCCCACGGCTGCCGTGACCGCCACCCAGCAGCCGAGCACCCACTGTCCGCGGCTCAGTAGTGCGACGAACGCGACGGCCAGCAGGGCGCGCAGGGTCCACGGGTCCCACACCCAGTCCGAGAAGACCCTGTTGAGCTGCGTCAGGCGGGGCGCCGAGACGGCCGTGCGGTGCAGGGCCGTGGCGATGTCCCGGTCGAGGGCGAGCAGTGGGCTCCAGCGTGCGGCCACGAGGGTGAGGAGGACGGCGAAGGGGACGAACAGGAGGAGAGCGAGGCGCGCGGAGCGGCGGGGCGAGGGGACCGGACCGGGGGACATGGGGGAATCCTCGCGGAGGAGGGCGTGGCAGGGCCAGGGAGTGTCCGTACGTCCGTACGTGTACGGCCGTGCCGGCCCGCGTCCCTCAGTACGTCAGCGCGCTGAGGCCCGGCATGAACGTCACCAGCAGAGGAACCGCGGGGACCAGCGCGGCGACCGCCGTCATCCGCAGCCGGCGGCCGGGCGTGAAGCGCGGGGCCGGGGCCAGCAGCCGGTGCACCCGGTGCGGGACCTGGGAGCACTGGGCCGGGCACGGCCCGAACACCCCGCGGTCCTCGTTCAGTTCGACCAGGGCCAGGGCGATGGTCAGCCGCCCGAAGCGGCGCGAGGCCACGTCGTCGGCGGCCAGTTCGACCAGCCGGTGCACCTGGTCGCGGAACGCGGCGAAGACCGGGACCTGCGGAAAGCCGGACGCCAGCGCCGAGGCGCAGTACAGCAGGACGTCGTGCCGGGCCCGCGCGTGCCCCTGCTCATGGGCGATCAGCGCGTCGAGCTGACGGCCCTTCAGGCGGCGCAAGGCGGAGGTGGTGATCACCAGTTGGGGCGTCGCGGCGTGCAGCCACCACGCCTCCGGGCGGTCGCCTTCGAGGACCACGAGCCGGTCGCCCGACGGTTCCTCGCCCGGCAGCAGCGGGGAGCGCCGCAGCAGGTCGGAGCGACGTCGCCGGCGCCGGGCACGGACGTCGCGCACCTCGCGGGTGAGCATGACGGCCGTCCACGCGCCGCCGCCCGCCAGGAGCCCGGCCAGCACGCCGGACCACGGGCCGTACGCCTTGAGCGCGTACGCCTCGACGACGACGCGCGGCGCATGGCCGAAGAGGTGGCTGCGCACGGCCTCCCACGCGGCGGCGCCGCAGAGCGACATCGCGAGGACACAGCACAGCAGGACGGCGGCGACCACGCACTGCCACACCCACAGGGCGAGCACCGGTTCGCGGTCGGGCCAGTCGGCGCGGGCCATCAGGCGCGGCGCCATCGCCGCAGCCAGCGCGCCGAGCATCATCAGCGCGAGAGGGACCATCATGGCGTCAGCCTATGAGCGCGCGGCTACCGAGAGGTACGTTCCCGCGTCGGAAGTGACGTATACCACCGACATCCGAGGCGGGTGGTGCGCAGGGGGCGTCCTCCTCCGCGGCGTCCGCTCACAGGGCCAGCAGCATCGCGAACATACCGATGCCCATCGCGACCCGGCACGCGCCCACCACCTCCGGCCAGGCGGCCCGCACCGGCCCGGGCGTATCGCCGTCCGCCGTACGGGGAACGGCCGGCGGTGCCAGCCGCACACCGGCGGCGACGACGTACACGGCGTAGTACGCCATCAGCAGCACCGTGAACACCGGCAGACCGCCCGGCCCCATCGCCCCCATCCGCTCCACGGCCCCTCCGTGTGCCCCGTGTCCACCACCGCCGGGCCCGCCTCCGGGTACGGACACCATCGCGAGCGCCATGTAGACCATCGCCGCCGCGCCCACCGCGTGGTGCGGATGCCGCCGCAGCAGCGCCCACAGGCCCGCGGCGCCGAACACGGCCGCGAACACCCAGGGCGTCCAGGCGGGCTGGGCCACGGCGGAGGCGGGCAGCGCCATCGCCGCCATGCCCAGCCCCATCAGCGCCTCGCCGCGCGCCTCGCGCCGCTGCTCGGCCGTACCGCGCCACACGCTCGACAGGCAGTACGCGCCTGCTCCGGCACACAGCAGCACCAGCAGCCATCCGACCCATGGCGGTCCGTGCACGGCGTCCTCCCCGAGAGCCCGTACGGCGGTCGCACGCGGGCGACGCGCGCGGCGCGGCGTCGTGCAGCCCGGTACAGCGGCATCGTGCCCCGCGGAACGGCCGCGGACGCCCGACGGAAACCCGGAATCGGGAGCGCACGGGCGCAAACGGGGAGCATGGGCGCCGCACCCGGCCGCACGGGGCGACCGGGCGCGGGACAGCCCGGGGAGGGAACGCTCAGATGCCGGGCCGGTACCGCAGCGGATGGTCCGCCGGAACCTCGGTCAGCACGATCCGGTGGCCGTCGGGGTCGGCGATCCACATCTCGATCAGGCCCCACGGCTCCTGCACAGGGGGCCGCAGGATCTCCACGCCGCGGCCCGCCAGTTCCTCGTGCGCGGCGGCCGCGTCGGCCACCTGAAGCCACAGTTGGAGCGTGGCCGTAGGGGGCTCCGGAGAGCGGCCGGAAACTTCCAGGAAGCCGCCGCCGAGGAAGAAGACCGTCCCGCGCTCCGGACCCGTACCGAATTCACGGTAGACCTCCAGGCCCAGCGCGCTGCCGTAGAACTCTCGCGACCGCTCGGGGTCGGACGGCCGCACCAGCACTCTGCTGCTCAGTACATGCACCATGCCGCGGACCTTACGCCTCCGCCGTCCGGCCGCTCTTGTTAGCCTCCGGTACGGCCGTACTGCACCGCGCCCCGGCGCCCGCGCCCGTACCGCCGCGCCGCACGCCACCGAGAGGACGCCCCGCTCATGACGACCGTCGAGCTGACCTACAGAGCCGCCACCGAAGCCGACGTCCCGGCGATCGTCGAGCTGATCGAGTCCGCCTACCGCGGCGACGCGAGCCGGGTGGGCTGGACCACCGAGGCGGACCTGCTGGAGGGGCAGCGCACCGACCCGGAGGGCGTCGTGGCCGTCGTACGCGACGCGAACAGCCGGCTGCTGCTCGCCGAGCAGGCGGGGGAGACCGTCGCCTGCTGCCAGCTCGAACACCGCGGCGACCACGTGTACTTCGGGATGTTCGCGGTCCGCCCGAAGCTCCAGGGCGGCGGTTTCGGCAAGGTCATCATGGCCGAGGCGGAGCGCACCGCACGCGCCGAGTGGGACGCGGCCGAGATGCGGATGACCGTCATCCGGCAGCGCGACGACCTGATCGCCTGGTACGAGCGGCGCGGCTACCGGCGTACCGGCCAGATGCTCCCGTTCCCGTACGGCGACGAGCGGTTCGGCATCCCGCAGCGCGCTGATCTGGAATTCGAGCTGCTGGTCAAGGCGCTCGACTAGGACGTCCGGCGGCGGGGGGGGGGGGGGGGGGGGGGGGGGGGGGGAGGTGGGGGGGGGGGGGGGGGGGGGCGGGGGGGGGGGGGGGGGGGGAAGGGGGCGGAGAGCGA
>NZ_JBVIQN010000006.1:101200-372093 GCF_055577005.1 Streptomyces sp. NPDC033221
GAGGGTAGAGGGTGGGTCGCAGAGCACCCCCCCCTTCCCCCCCTCCCCCCCCCCCCCCCCCCCCCCCCCCCCGGGCCACGCCGCGCCTCAGGCCGTGAACCGCACCGCCCGGCGGATCTCGGGGAAGTCGGTCACCACGCCGTCCAGCCCCAGGCCGCGGCTGAGCCGGAGCTGGTCGTGGGTGTTGACGGTCCAGCCGAGGACGCGCAGGCCCGCGGTGTGCGCGCGTTCCACCAGCTCCAGGGTGAGCCGGCGGATGTCAAGAGAGAGTGCCGTGGCGCCCACCGCCCGCGCGCGGTCCACCACGTCGAGGCCGTAGTGCTCGGCGACCAGCGCGGTCCGTACGCCGGGCAGCAGCCGGGCGACCGTGACCAGCGCCTCGTCGTGGAAGGAGATCACCTCGACCCGGGCGGTCAGGTCGCGGGCGCGCAGCACCTCCGCCAGCGCCTGGGCGGCGGCCGCGTCCTTGATCTCCGCCTGGAGCGGCGCCCGCACCGCGTCCACGATCTCCTCGAACACCGGGACCCGCTCGCCGTCGCCAGCGTCCAGGTCGCGCAGTTCCGCCAGGGTGCGGTCGGCGACCGGCCCGGTCCCGTCGGTCGTGCGGTCCACGTCCGCGTCGTGCATGACCACGAGCGCGCCGTCCTTGCTCAGGTGCAGGTCCAGCTCGATGACGTCGAGACCTTCGCGTTCGGCGCGGACGAACGAGCGCAGGGTGTTCTCCGGCTCGACGCCCATCATCCCGCGGTGTCCGATGGTGAGAAAGGACAAGGCTGCCTCGTTTCTGTCGGGGGTGCCGGCAGACCGGTACCGGCCGTGGGCCACGGCCGCCGGACCTGTGCCGAGCGCGGGCCCACCGGCTGCACTCTCGAAACGGCGCACAGCCTAACGGGCCCCCGGACCGGCGGAACCGATGTCGGACAGCGCTCCGACGTGGCCGGAACGGGGACTTGCCAGGCTCGCGGCCACTCCCGCCGGGACTGGGAAATCCGGGCGGACCGGGGGCGCGCGGCGGCCGGGCGCCCGGCGGCGGGCGCGCTCCGGAGCCCGGCGCCCCCTTCGCCCGGGGCGCCGGACCGGAAAACGGCTCACTCGTGCGTGGGCGAGTCCTCCGTACGCTGACGCGGCGGGCCGCCGGAGCGGTGCCCGGCGCCCCTGGCGGGCCGCGTGGCGGGCCGGAGTGACAGGAACCGGTCAGGCGCGGTGCGTGGGCGCGGGGGAGTGCGGGAGGCTCGCCGCGGGGGCCGGGTGCCCCTCGATCCCAGTTGGCGGGCCCGGTCGCCGGGTGTGCGCGGTGGTCCGTACGGGACGGTGCCGTACGGGAGCGGCGCGACGGGCGGACGGGATTCGACCGGATCCGGCCGTCCGCCGGGGTCCGACGGCCGTCCCCGCGCGTGGGTCCGCCGCGCTTCGCCGGATGAGGCGATCATTCCGGGGTACGTGCTGGAGGAAGCGCGGCAGGTGTGAGCCCGGCAGACAGAAACTTCTGCCTCTTCTTCTGCGGACAGGAAAAAAGTTCGTAACCATGGGGATGGAGTGGAAAATTTTTCCTTGAGGCTCTTGAGGTGACGAACGGCCCCTGGATACCGTGTCCGCACAACAGGATCTCCTGCCGGAGGGTAGTCATGACGGAAATTCTTTCGCCTGTGGGTGCCCCGGGGGGCATCGGGACCGCAGAGCGTGTGGTCGCGCATCCGGCCTGGCCGGTGCTCAAGGACGCCATCGAGGCCATCCGCCCATGGCAGTCCAAGGACGGCTCGATCGACCTCGACGCCGAGGGCGCGCCCGCCGCCGACACCGTCCGGCGCGAGGTCGAGCGCGCCATATCGGCCATCGAGGAGCTGGCTCCGCTCCTCCCGCACGACGCCGCCTACCACCTGGCGCTCGTGTCGGACCTGCGCCGCTGGGCCGACGGCGGCTTCGCCGTGCCCGACTTCCTCGACTCCCTGCTGGCCTTCCAGCCCGCGGGACACCGCGTCGACGGCCTCCAGCACCTGGTCGTCTTCCCCATGTACACGCAGAACGGCAACCCGGACCGCAACTTCGAGGCGGTCGTGCTGCGCATGGTCTGGCCCGAGTGGCTGGCGGAGCTGGAGCGCACCCGCTACGACAACCCGCTGTTCTGCGGCATCACCTTCGAAGACTTCACCGCCGGGTACGACACCAACTCCGCCGTCCTCTTCCCGGAGACCATCGCCGTGCGCGAGGCGCCCGAGCGCTTCACCTGGGGCGGCATCTTCTGCGACCGTGAGGCCGCCCGCTTCCGCCGGGTGAGCGAGGCCGCCGTCGAGACGCTGGGCGTCGAACTGCCCGGCGACATCCGCGAGATGCTCGCCGACCAGGACCGCTGCCAGCAGGCCTTCGTGCTCTGGGACATGGTCCACGACCGCACCCACAGCCACGGCGACCTGCCGTTCGACCCCTTCATGATCAAGCAGCGGCAGCCGTTCTGGATGTACGGCCTGGAGGAGCTGCGCTGCGACCTGACCGCCTTCAAGGAGGCCGTCAAGCTGGAGGCCGAAGGCTTCCGCCAGGCCCGCGACGTCCAGTACGCGGTCATCTTCGACCGGATGTTCCGCTTCCCGGTCACCGGTGACCGGGTGCGCAACTACGACGGCCTCGGCGGCCAGCTGCTCTTCGCCTACCTGCACAAGCACGACGTCGTACGCTGGACGGACAACACCCTCCACATCGACTGGGAACGCGCCCCGCAGGTCACCAACCAGCTGTGCGGCGAGATCGAGAAGCTCTACCGGGACGGCATCGACCGCCCCAAGCTGGTCCACTGGTTCGCCGCGTACGACCTCGTCTCCACCTACCTCGCCCCGCACCCCGGCTCCGTCTGGGCCAAGGGCCCCGACGCGCTCGACCTCGACAAGCCGCCGCGCAAGCTGGTCGACGACGTTCTGCCGGACGAGTTCCCGCTCAGCATGTTCTACGAGGCCCTCGCCAAGAAACTGCGCGGCGTGATTGCCTCCACCAAGGGCATCACCGCCGGAAGCGACGTACTGGTGGCGGTGTGAGCGCCGGCGGTACACAGGGCAGGCCGGAGCACGAGGAGACGAGGAACATGAGTACTGCGACGAACGGCCAGGGAACACTGGAAGGTGCGGTCATCGCGGTGGCCGGGGCCGCGGGTCCCGCCGGGCGGGCCACGCTGCTGCGGCTCGCCGAGGCGGGGGCGACCGTGGTCGGGTCCGACGCGGACGCCGCTCGGCTGGCGGAGGCCGTCGACGCCGCGCGGTACGCGCACGGCGGCGCCACCGTCACCGGCGACACCGTGGACCTGCTGGACCTGGACGCGACCCGCGCCTGGGCGGACCGGACGGAGAAGGAGTTCGGCCGGATCGACGGCCTGGTGCACCTGGTCGGCGGCTGGCGCGGCTCGGCCTCCTTCGCGGAGACCGACCTCGCCGACTGGGAGCTGCTGGAGAAGCTGCTCATCCGTACGGTCCAGCACACCTCGCTCGCCTTCCAGGGTCCCCTGGAGCGCTCCGGCAACGGCCGGTTCCTGCTGGTCAGCGCGGCCGGCGCGAGCAAGCCGACCGCCGGCAACGCCGCCTACGCCGCCTCCAAGGCGGCGGCCGAGGCCTGGACGCTTGCCCTCGGCGACGCCTTCCGCAAGTCGGGGGGCGAGGACGGCCCGAAGGCGGCGGCTGCCATCCTGGTCGTCAAGGCGCTCGTCAACGACCAGATGCGCGCCGAGCGCCCGAATGCCAAGTTCGCGGGCTTCACGGACGTCAAGGACCTGGCCCAGGCCGTCAGTGGCGTCTGGGAGCGGCCCGCCCAGAAAGTGAATGGACAGCGTCTGTGGCTGACCCCCGAAGCGTGACCGAACGGCAGACCGACGCCCGGCGTCGCCACGACCTGACGGTGCGCGGCTTCGCCAGTGACAACTACGCGGGTGCGCACCCGGAGGTGCTGGCGGCGATCGCCCTCGCCAACGGCGGCCACCAGGTCGCCTATGGCGAGGACGAGTACACCGAAGCCCTCCAGCGGACCGTCCGCAGTCACTTCGGGCAGACCGTCGAGGCGTTCCCGGTCTTCAACGGCACCGGTGCCAACGTCGTCGCCCTCCAGGCGATGACCGACCGCTGGGGCGCGGTGATCTGCGCCGGCAGCGCGCACATCCACGTGGACGAGTGCGGCGCACCGGAACGGGTCGGCGGGCTGAAGCTGCTGACCGTACCGACCGAGGACGGCAAGCTCACCCCGGAACTGATCGACCGCGAGGCGTACGGCTGGGACGACGAGCACCGCGCCATGCCGCAGGTCGTCTCGATCACCCAGAACACCGAGCTGGGCACGGTCTACACCCCCGACGAGGTGCGGGCCATCTGCGAGCACGCCCACGAGCGCAACATGCTGGTGCACCTCGACGGGGCACGGATCGCCAACGCGGCGGCGTCGCTGGACGTTCCGATGCGGGCGTTCACGAACGCGGTCGGCGTGGACGTGCTGTCCTTCGGCGGCACCAAGAACGGGGCCCTGTTCGGCGAGGCCGTGGTGGTCATCAACCCGGACGCGGTGCGGGCGATGAAGCACATACGCAAGATGTCCATGCAGCTCGCCTCCAAGGCGCGCTTCATATCCGTGCAGTTGGAGGCGCTGCTCGCCCGCGACCTGTGGCTGCGCAACGCCCGGCACGCCAACAGCATGGCCCAGCGGCTCGCCGCCGGCGTCCGCGAGGTCGACGGTGTGGAGATCCTCTACCCCGTCCAGGCCAACGCCGTCTTCGCGCGGCTGCCGCACGACGTCACCGAGCGGCTCCAGAAGCGCTACCGCTTCTACTTCTGGGACGAGGCGGCGGGCGATGTCCGCTGGATGTGCTCCTTCGACACGACGGAGGAGGACGTGGACGGCATGGTGACCGCCCTGCGCGAGGAGATGGGCCGCTAGCCCGTACCCGGAGCTGTAGCTGTATTACTATGCGCCCGCTCGGAAAATCATTGGCTCCCGGTCGGGCGCATCGCTACGCTCGCTCCCCATGGAACTGATCCAGCACGAGCCCGAAATCTCCGCCTACCTGGCCGCGGACACGGTGATCGATCACGACCATGCCGTCGTCCGGGACACCGCGCAGGAACTGCGCGCATCAGCCCCGGACGCATACGCATACGCCAAGGCGGCATTCGCGTACGTCCGCGACACGATCCCGCACAGCGCGGACTCCGGCGACCCGCGGGTCACCTGGCGCGCCTCCGACGTCCTGGAGCAGCGCACCGGCATCTGCTTCGCCAAGTCGCACGCCCTGGCGGCCCTGCTGCGGGCCGAGGGGATCCCGGCGGCTCTGTGCTACCAGAAGCTGGACACCGCGCACGGCCTGATCGCGCTCAAGCTGCCGGGCGAACGGCGCTGGGCGCGGCAGGACCCGCGCGGGAACAAACCGGGTGTCGACGCGCAGTTCCGCCTCGAACGGGAGCAACTGGCCTGGCCCGTCCGCCCGGAGTTCGATGAAGTGGACTACCCGGTGCTGTTCGCCGAACCGCACCCCGCCGTGCTGCACTGCCTCCAACAGGCCGTCGACCGGCCCCACCTGTGGCAGCTGCTCCCCACGGCCCTGGCGATGCCCGAGGCGCGCCGGACGTGACCTCGGCTCGCCGGCCGAGCGGCCGTCCTAGGCGGTCGCGCCGGGCGCCGGAGCCGTGCCGCCGAGGTGCGCCGGGACCCACCAGGTGTCGTCCGGCCCCTTGGGACGTACCGGGTACGCGCGCTGCGCCGCCTCCAGCAGATCCTGCACACGGGACCGCAGCCGGTCGGTGATCTTCTCCGTCTGCTCGTCCGGCGAGGCCTCGACCGGCTCGCCGATCCGGATGGTGATGGGGAAGTGGTTGCGGCCCAGATCCCGCTTGTGCCCCTTGGTCCACAGCCGCTGGGTGCCCCACAGCGCCATCGGCAGCAGCGGCACCCCCGCCTCCTGCGCCAGCCGGGCCGCGCCCGACTTGAACGTCTTCAGCGTGAAGGACTCCGAGATCGTCGCCTCCGGGAAGACACCGATGATCTCGCCGCCGCGCAGCGCGCCGAGCGCGTGCTTGTAGGCGTGCACGCCCTGCGTACGGTCCACCGGGATGTGCTTCATCGCGCGCATCAGCGGACCCGACACCTTGTGCCGGAAGACCGACTCCTTGGCCATGAAGCGCACCAGGCGCTTGGCGGGCCGGGCGGCCAGGCCGCAGAAGATGAAGTCGAGATATCCGATGTGGTTGCTCACCAGTACCGCGCCGCCGCGCCGGGGAATGTTGTCGGCCCCGGCGATGTCGAACTTCAGGTCGAGCGCTTTGAACGCCGTGCGGGCGGCGCCGATGACGGGCGGATAGACGAGCTCTGCCATGTCGGGGACCCCTTTTCTGTGCCTGGGGAGGGTTCTCCCGGCGAAGACGTTACGCAGCCGTAAGTATGTGGCTTTCGGGAGATCGTGCCCGATCGGCGGCCCGGCGGCTACCGTACGGGCCCCCGCTGCCGGGAGATTCTCGTCACGTGGCGGTCACAACGTGCAGTTGCCCTGTGCAGCAGAAGGTACACCTCGCTCGTGCGGACGGCGGGAATGAATCCGGCCCCGTGGGCGCTGCACCGGTCGACGACAGAACCGATGGTGCGCGGCGCCGCGCCCGTGCGACGGGTGTTCCGGTGCGCCGCGTACCGCCGCTACGGGAGGGCGACGGGTGCGAGGGCAGGACGTGGGGACGCGGCTGGGTGCCGCCGAGGTGGGCGCCGGACTGGGGGAGCGGGCCACGCTCGTCCAGTTCTCCAGCGCCTTCTGCCAGCCCTGCCGGGCCACCCGGCGCACCCTGGCCGAGGTGGCGGGCATGGTGGACGGCGTGGCCCATGTCGAGATCGACGCGGAGGCGCACCTGGACCTGGTGCGGACGCTGCGGATCGAGCGCACGCCCACCGTGCTGGTGCTCGACGGGGACGGCACGGTGGTGCGCCGCGCGACCGGGCAGCCCCGCAGGGCCGATGTCATCGCCGCGCTGGGGGACGCCGTCCGTGATTGATCTCCCAGAAGCCCGGCGTCACTTGACTGTCCGGTGCACGCATCGTCAGGGTGACGTCATGCGGTCAGGCTCCCTCCTTCACGAGCGCGCACGCGCGTACGCGGCCCTCCGGCGCACCGTCGGCGCGCGCTGTCCTGGCGCGTGAGCAGCGACGATCTCGGCCGCGCCGGCGACGGCGCCGCTCCGGCCCGTACACCACGGCAGAAGGACATCTCCATGACGGCACCGGCCGACCTCGGTACGCCCCGTTCCGCCACCCCCGACCTGCTGCGCTCCGTCTTCCGGCAGCACGCCGCCGGCGTCGCCGTGATCACCGCGCCCGGCGCCCGCCCGGCCGGCTTCACTGCCACCTCGCTGACCTCGGTGGCCGCCGATCCGCCGCTGCTCTCCTTCGGCATCAGCACCGGCTCCTCCAGCTGGCCGGCGGTCTCCGAGGCCGGGCACATCGGCGTCCACATACTCGGCGAGCACCAGCAGGACCTGGCCGCCACCTTCGCGCGGAGCGGCGCCGACCGCTTCGCCGCGCCGACCTCCTGGCGCCCCGGCCCGCACGGCGTGCCGCTGCTGGACGGGGTGCTGGCCTGGCTGGTCTGCGAGGTGGTGGCCCGGGTGCCCGCCGGTGACCACCGGATCGTGCTCGGCCAGGTCGTCGAGGGGGACCCGGAGGGCTACGCGGGGACGGCGGGCCGCAGCCGCCCGCTCCTCTACCACGGGGGCCGCTTCAACGCGCTGCGCGACTGAGTCGCGCCGGTGCGGGCGCGGCCGTCCGCCGCGCCGCCGTCTCAACGCTTCGCGCGACCCGCCGGTTCCGTACGGCGGTCCCCTGTGCCCCTTCCGTGTCCGTTGGCAACGTCACAGTTCAACGGCCTTGCTTCCGGGGAATGGGGTGGATGTACTGGCGAGTAATATTTCGGTCGGCGCGGGGAACCCATCCGGCCGGAAGCCGCCCCAACAGGCGCCTATGCTGCCAGCACAAGGCAGTTCGGAAGAGTCGAAGCAGGTAGGAGAGCCGGCGTGAGCCTGAGGATCGTTGTCTGTGTGAAGTACGTGCCCGACGCCACCGGCGACCGGCACTTCGCCGAGGACCTGACCGTCGACCGCGACGACGTGGACGGCCTGCTCTCGGAGCTCGACGAGTACGCGGTCGAGCAGGCCCTGCAGATCAAGGAAGCCGCCGACGGCGACGCCGAGATCACCGTCCTGACCGTCGGCCCCGAGGACGCCAGCGACGCGCTGCGCAAGGCCCTGTCGATGGGCGCCGACCAGGGCGTGCACGTCGAGGACGACGACCTGCACGGCACCGACGCGCTCGGCACCTCCCTCGTACTTGCCAAGGCCGTCGAGAAGACCGGTTACGACCTGGTCGTCTGCGGCATGGCCTCCACCGACGGCACCATGGGCGTGCTGCCCGCGCTGCTCGCGGAGCGCCTGGGCGTACCGCAGGTGACCCAGCTGTCCGAGGTCTCCGTCGAGAACGGAACCGTCAAGGGCCGCCGGGACGGCGACACCGCCACCGAGCAGCTGGAGGCGTCGCTGCCGGCCGTCGTGTCGGTCACCGACCAGTCCGGCGAGGCCCGTTACCCCTCCTTCAAGGGCATCATGGCCGCCAAGAAGAAGAAGGTGGAGTCCCTGGACCTGGACGACCTGGACATCGAGGCGGACGAGGTCGGCCTGGAGGGTGCCTGGACCAAGGTCGAGGAAGCGGCCGAGCGTCCCGCCCGCACCGCGGGCACGATCGTCAAGGACGAGGGCGAGGGCGGCAAGCAGCTCGCCGAGTTCCTCGCGGGCCAGAAGTTCATCTGAGCCCCCGGAACCCCGTCCTCACCACCGCCCTCACTTTTCCCGCAGGAGAGCAATCCCATGGCTGAAGTCCTTGTCTACGTCGACCACGTGGACGGCGCCGTCCGCAAGCCCACCCTCGAACTGCTCGCCCTCGCCCGCCGCATCGGCGAGCCGGTCGCCGTGCACCTCGGCCCCGGAGCCGACACCGCCGCCGCCACGCTCGCCGAGCACGGCGCGGTGAAGGTCCTGGCCGCCGACGCGCCGGAGTTCGCCGAGTACCTGGTCGCGCCGAAGGTCGACGCGCTCCAGGCCGCGTACGAGGCCGTCTCCCCGGCCGCCGTGCTGCTGCCGTCCTCCGCCGAGGGCAAGGAGATCGGCGCCCGCCTCGCGCTGCGCATCGGCTCCGGCATCATCACCGACGCCGTCGACCTGGAGGCCGGCGACGAGGGCCCGGTGGCCACCCAGTCCGTCTTCGCGGCCTCGTACACCACCAAGTCCCGCATCACCAAGGGCACCCCGGTCATCACCGTCAAGCCCAACTCCGCCGCCCCGGAGGCCGCGCCGGCCGCCGGTACGGTCGAGCAGCTCGCGGTGACCGTCGCCGACACCTCCAAGGGCACCAAGATCGTCTCGCGCACCCCGCGCGAGTCCACCGGCCGCCCGGACCTGACCGAGGCCGCGATCGTGGTCTCCGGTGGCCGCGGCGTCAACGGCGCCGAGAACTTCCCGGTCATCGAGGCGCTCGCCGACTCGCTCGGCGCGGCCGTCGGCGCCTCGCGCGCCGCGGTGGACGCGGGCTGGTACCCGCACACCAACCAGGTCGGCCAGACCGGCAAGTCCGTCTCGCCGCAGCTGTACATCGCGGCGGGCATCTCCGGCGCGATCCAGCACCGCGCCGGTATGCAGACCTCGAAGACCATCGTCGCCATCAACAAGGACGCCGAGGCGCCGATCTTCGACCTGGTCGACTACGGCGTGGTCGGCGACCTGTTCGAGGTCGTCCCGGCCCTCACCGACGAGGTCAAGACCCGCAAGGGCTGACCCGCCGGGCACGGGGACCCCGTGCCGTGCCAGTGCCGAGCCCAGGGCCCGTACGCCGCCGCGTACGGGCCCTGGGCCTGTCTGCGGCAGGTTGTGCGCGGGCACCGGGGCCCACGTCCCACCTCGTTTCCTGAACGGACATCGGGGCTTACGTCCCGCACCCGGGGACGTAAGCCCCGGGTTTCGCGCTGCCCGGCGGGCACACCGAGGGTGCCGGAACCCGACTGCGGCCGAAGGGAAGCCCCGCACGATGCCCCAGCCCCAAGCCCCCGCCGACACCTCCGTACGCGCCCTGCGGATGCGCCTGCCGACCAGCCCGCAGGCGGCCCGCCTGGCCCGCGAGTCGGTCTGCGCCGTCCTGGACCCCGACCGCTATGCGCTCGGAGACGGCCAGACCTGCCTGTCCGAGGTGGTGGCCAACGCCGTACGGCACTCCGCCGCGCCCGACATCCCGCTGATGCTGATCGGGGAGGCGGACGGCAGCCTCTTCGCGGCGGTCCGGGACACCGCCCGTACGGTGCCGATGACCACCGCCGCCCAGGACGGGGCGCTGTCCGAGGACGGCCGCGGCCTGGAGGTGCTGGGGGCGCTCGCGGACGGCTGGGGCTTCGACCGGACGCGCTCCGGGAAGTGGGTGTGGTTCCGTGTGCGCCACCCGCGCTCGGGCGCCGGCCGTGAGCAGGTGAGCGCGTGACGACCGACCTCGCAGCCGACGTGCTGACCGGCTCCGCACCCGTACGCGAGAGACCCGCGACCGGCCCCGCCGGGCTGCCCGAGCTGACGGACGCCGGCGCGATCACCCCGCAGGACGCCCGCGAGATGTCCCAGCTGTTCTTCGAACGGCTGGCCGGACTGCCCGAGGACGACCCGGCCCACCGGTACGCGCGCGACTGCCTGGTCGAGATGAACCTGTCCCTGGTGCACTACGCGGTCCGCAGGTTCCGCAGCCGCGCCGAGGAGACCGAGGACATGGTCCAGGTCGGGACCATCGGGCTGATCAAGGCGATCGACCGGTTCGACCTCTCGCGCGGGACGCCGTTCAGCGCCTTCGCCGTCCCGTACATCGTCGGGGAGATCAAACGGTACTTCCGCGACACCAGCTGGGCGGTCCACGTGCCGCGCCGGCTCCAGGAACTCCGTATCGACCTGGCCAGGGCCCGCGAGAAACTCGCACACGAACTGAACCGGGCGCCCACCACCGCGGAACTCGCCCAGCACCTGGAAGTGGACCAGGAAGACGTCATCGAGGGCCTGTACGCGGGAAACGGTTACTCCGCCGATTCCCTCGACACCCCACCGGAGGACGGTGACACGCCTTCCGCCGGCCGGACGCTCGCCGCCCACTTGGGCAGCGAGGACCCCGACCTGGAAAAGGCGGAGAACGTGCAAGCACTCAAACCCCTGCTGGACGGCCTGGCGGAACGCGACCGGCACATCCTGCACCTGAGATTCGGCGCCGAACTCACCCAGACGGAAATCGGCAAGACCCTCGGCATCTCCCAGATGCAGGTCTCCCGTCTCCTCACCCGCATTCTCGCCGGTCTGCGCGAGGGGATGCTGGAGGGGAGCTGAGGGGCACCGGTCGCCGACCGGGCCCCACGACGCGCTTCGGCCCGCCTCCTGCTCCCGGCAGGAGGCGGGCCGAAACGATTCCTCAGGCCGCCCGACGGTACTCGGCGTCGTGCGCGCGCAGCAGGCGGCGGGCTTCGCGGAGGGCGGCGGCGGGGTCGCGGTGACCCGTGTAGACGCCGAGGGTGTAGGACAGGTCCGCCAGGCGGACGGATTCCTCTTCGCGGGCCGGGAAGCCGTGCCGGGTAAGGCGGTGGTGTTCGTGGACGAGGTCCCGCAGTACGTCGTAATTGATCAGTCGCATGATTCTTCCCTTTTCGCGTGGTGGAGGATCGGGCGCCGCGCCATGGAATGTCCCGCCGCCGGACTGCTGCTTTCCCGGTGCCCCGCGGGCGGGGGAAGCGGCGGGACTTTCGTCCCCTGATAAACGGGACCTTCTCCTGTCCGGCGCAGCCGAAGGGCACCATTTCGCGCCCTGGCCACAATTCCTCGTCAAGGGCCGCATAGCCGGAAGTCGCAGCGGACAAGACACGGGTTCGGCGGCCGTCAGCGAAGACCGCGGCTGCCGGTTCCGTAGCGCGGAGGAAAGGGGTGCACGTGCGGGAGGAGAACACAGTGCCGCGCGGGCGCCGGACGGGTGCCGCGCTGGTGGTGGTGGGGCTGGCGCGGATACGTGACGGACCTTGGGCGGTCCGGTGGCTGGTCGCCGTCCGGGCCAGTGTGGCGGCGGCTCTGGCCTGGCAACTGTGCCGCAGTGTGTGGGAGACGCCGCAGCCCGGCCCGGCAGTCGTCGCCGCGTTGCTGGTCGTCCACCCGACGGTGTTCCGCTCGTGTACGGCGGGCCTCCAGTACGCGGCCGGGTGCACGCTCGGCGCCCTGATCGCCCTGCCCGCCGCGGTCCTCGTCGGGCCGACGTGGCTGAGCATGAGCGCCGTACTGCTGCTGTCCCTTCTGGCCGCGGGGCACGAACGGCTCGGCGCGCACGGACTGCACGTACCGATCACCGCGGTGTTCGTCCTGCTGCTCGGGCCGAGCCACGCGGGGCAGATCCTGCCGCACCTGCTGGAGATCGGGGTGGGCATCGCCGTCGCGGTCCTCTTCAACGCCCTGCTGCCCCCGCCGCTGCGGCTGCGGGCCGCGGAGGACGCCCTGGACCGCTTGCGGGACGAACTGGCCAGTGTGCTGGGCGGCGTGGCCTCGGCGGTACGTGAAGCACGGTGCCCCGACGATGGCCTCGACCCGCAGTGGCGTACCCGTCTGGCCGACACCATTGCCGACGCGCGCAGCGCGCTTGGCCAGGCACACGAGAGCCTGCGCTGGAACGTGCGCGCGCGGAACCGGAACACGGTCTGGCACTTGGACCGCAAGGTACTGGAAAGCCTGGAGCGCGTCGCGCACGATGCGGAAGCGGTCGTCGGCGCGCTCGACGACCTCGCGGCGGAACGCCCTGCCGCGGAGGTGCACGGCCCAGGTCCGGACGGAGCGGCGGAGGCGGACGCATGGGACCGGGAGTTCCGGACCGGCTGCGCCCGCCTGCTGACCTGCCTGGCGCTCTGTGTCCGCGGTTGCCGGGGTGGCAGCCCGCACCCCGTCCTGCCGGCGACCCGCCGGGTGTGGCGGGAACTGGCTGAGCGGTGCGGCGTCCGGCACGCCAGTCTGGATGCCCGGGTGGCCGAGTGCCGCCTCCTGATGCTGCTCGACCGGGCCCTGTACGACGTGGCGGGTGGGCGGAGCCGCACGGCGCGACCCGCCCGCGGCCGGACTGCCATCGCCGCCGAATCGGCCTCCGTAGCCAGGGAGGACGCCCATGCGTAGGGGGTCGGCTCTGGGCTTCGGCCGGAACAGCGCGCGGCGCCGAGCCCTGGCCCTGCTGCCGCGCGCGCTGTTCGTCGTTGCCTTCGTGCTGTTCGTCCTGGCCGTGGTGTCCCTGTCGACCGGTGCGCCGACACCCCGACGGCTACCGTCCGGGCCACTGTCCACGGCGGCTGCGTGCATGGCGCTGGCCGCCGTGCCGACGGCCCTCGCAGGCGGTGGGGTACGGCGGCGGCGACAGCGCGCGCGGAACCGGTCCGACACGTCGGCCGCGACCGCGCAGCGGGTCCTGCTGAGGCCGCTCCCCGGGCGGATCGGGGACCTGCGCCTGCGCGGCACCTACCTCCCGGCGCGGACCGCGCCGCGCAGTGGTGGCGATCTCTACGACGCGGTACGCAGCCCGTACGGCACTCGCCTGCTCATCGGCGACGTACGGGCCAAAGGCATGCTCGCAGTCGAGGCGTCGGCGCTGCTGCTGCGCTCCTTCCGCGAAGCGGCGTACGAGGAGGAGCAGTTGACGGAGGTGGCCCGGCGGCTGGAGTGCGACGCGCGACGGCACATCGCGCGGCTGCCGGGCGCGGAGACGCCGGAACGATTCGCCACCGCCCTGCTGGTGGAGATCCCCGCCGAACCGGTGGCCCGGGTGGTCCACTGCGGGCACCCCGAACCGCTGCTGATCTCCGGCGGACAGGTACGCGCCTGCCCGCCGGAGCGGCCCGGTGCCCCCATCGGCATGGCCGACCTGGTGGGGGCCGGGCACACGGTCCAGACGCTGCCGTTCCGGGCGGGGGAGCGGCTGCTGCTGCTCACCGACGGGTTCACGGAGGCACGGGACGCGGCGGGGCGCTTCCAGCCGTTCGCCGAACGGGTCGGTGAACGGGCCGCCGCGCCGCTGGACGATCTGGTGGACGGGCTCCGCGCCGACCTGGTCCGGCACACGGGCGGAAGGCCGGCGGACGATGCCGCGCTGCTCGTCGTCGACCGGGTTCACGGACACGTACCGGGGTGATCCGCGCGGGCCCGCCGGTGGCCCGACGGGCCTTGCCGGCCTGTTACCCCGTCACCCCGTCACCCCGTCGATCCGTTCGCGCAGCAGGTCCGCGTGTCCGTTGTGCCGCGCGTACTCCTCGATCATGTGGACGTACACCCACCGGAGGCTGATGGTCCGGCCGTCCGGCATCTTGAAGGTGTCGTCCAGGCCGCGGTGCGCCACGGCCTGGTCTGCGGCGTCACACTCGGCGCGCAGTACCGCCAACGCCTCCTCGGCCCCGGCGGTGTCGAGCACCTCGAAGTCCGCGTCCGGCTGCTCCTCCGTGAAGTAAAGGCTGCCGATCTTCTGGCCCGCGGTGCGCTGCCGGAACCAGGCGCGCTCCACGTCCGCCATGTGCCGGACCAGGCCGAGCAGCGTCAGGTTCGACGGCTCGGCGCTCGCCCTGACCAGCTGTTCCGGAGTGAGGCCGGCGCACTTGGCCAACAGGGTGTCACGGTGCCGGTCCAGCCAGCCCTGCAGCATTGCGCGTTCGTCCGCCACGTACGGCTCTTTACGGCGGTCAACTTGGGGTGCGATCCATGTCATGCGGGAGAGTGTCACCCGGCATGATCGGGAACGCCACAGGTTTATGCGCGGGAGTTTCCGTACCGGGCTTGGTACTTTGCGGCGTCAGTGATCGCAGAGCGGGTCATAGGGGACATCGGGCAGCAGTTCCCGCCAGCGCGCGGGCCCGGTCCTGCCGACCAGCGGGCAGACACGCCCGGCCACCCGGCGTGCGTCCAGGTCCCACAGGCGTACGGAGCCGTCCGCGCCGGTGCTCGCCAACGTCCGGCCGTCCGGCGCGTAGGCCACCGACCACACCACGTCGGTGTGCCCGGTCAGGGTGGCGGTCTGCGTACGGGCGGCCGTGTCCCAGACGCGTACGGTGCCGTCGAAGCCGGCCGTGGCCAGCCGCCGCCCGCGCGGCGCGAAGGCGATACCGCGCACCGAACCCGTGTGGCCGCGCAGTACACCGGTGGCGCGGTGCCGCCGGACGTCCCACAGGCGCACCGTACGGTCGTTGCCCGCCGAAGCCAGCGTGCGGCCGTCCGCGCTGAAGGCCAGCGCCCACACCGCGCCCGTGTGCCCGCGCAGGACGGCGACCGGGCGGCGGGTGGCGGCGTCCCAGAGCCGTACAGTACGGTCGTCGCTCGCGCTGGCCAGCAGCCGCCCGTCCGGGCTGAACGCCACGCCGTTGACGAAGTCGTCGTGCCCGGTCAGGACGGTCGAGCCGCCCCGAGCGAGGTCCCACAGCCGGACCGTGCCGTCCTCGCTCGCCCCCGCCAGCCGCCGCCCGCCGGGAGCGAAGGCGACCGCGAACACCGCGCCGCGCGAGCCCGTCAGGAGTCCCGTGGGGGTGCCGCGGACCGCGTCCCACAGCCGTACGGTCCCGTCGGCGCCGGCGGTCGCGAACGTCCTGCCGTCCCCGCTGTAGGCCAGCCCGCGCACCGGGCCGTGATGGCCGCGCAACGGCGGTCCCAGCTGTGCACGGGACCGCACGTCCCACCGCTGCACCGAGCCGTCGACGCCCGCCGCGGCCAGCCGCCGCCCGCCGGGGGCGAAGGCGACGGCGGACCGGCCGGACACCGGCCGGGCGGTCAGCGCAGCGCCGGCCGGCACCCACAGGGTGAGGGTCCGGTCGAAGCTGCCGGTGGCCAGGGTGCGGCCGTCCGGGGAGAAGGCGACGGTGAGCACATAGTCGCTGTGTCCGGTGAAGGCGGCGACGGTACGGCGGGTGGCGACCTCCCACAGGCGCGCGGAGCCGTCGCCGGAAGCGGACGCGAGGGTGTCGCCGTCGGGGCAGAACGCCAGCGCGTTGACGTCGTCATTGTGGCCGGTGAGGCGGCCGATGACGGTCATGCTGCGGGTGTCGTACAGCGTCACCGTACGGTCCGTGCCGCCGACCGCCAGCGTCGCGCTGTCCGGGCTGAAGGCCACGGCCACGGCTCCGTTGCCGTGCCCGGAGCGGTCGGCCAGCACGGTGGGGGAGGAGGGGCGGTCGGCGTCGGACAGGGCGCTGCCGGGCGCGGACGCGGTCAGCGAGGGCGGCAGCCGCCACACCCGGAGCCGCCCGTTGCCGTCGCCGCGGGCCAGCAGCCGCCCGTCCGGGCTGAACGCGACCTTGCCGCTCGCGCCGCCTCCCCGGCCGGGCAGCCGGGCCGCCGCCCGCATCCGGGGCGTCTCCCAGAGGGTGACGCTGCCGCCGGGGCCGGTGGCGGCGAGGATCTGGGCGCGGGGCGGGCCGGTTGTGGCTGCTCGTGCGTCCGTACCGGCGGTATCCGCTCGTGTGCCCGTGCCCGCACCGGCCGGCGCGAAGGCCACCTCGCCGCCGGGGCCCTCGCCGGGCACGGTGGCGGCCGGGGCCCCGCGGCCGGTGTCCCGCACCCGTACCGAACCGTCCGAGGCGCCCGCCGCGAGCAGCCGGCCGTCCGGGCTGAAAGCCACCCCGCGAATGCGCGCCGCGGCCGCCCGGATCGCGGTGCCCAGCGGGCGGCGGGTGCGCGGGTCCCAGAGCCGTACCGTGCCGTCCGAGGCGCCACCGGCCAGCAGCCGCCCGTCCGGGCTGAACGCGGCGGCGTTGACCGGGCCCTGGTGGCCCGTCAGGCGGCCCGCGAACGGCCGCGCCTGGGTGCTCAGCAGCGCGCTGCGGGAGGCGGGGGACGGGCGCAGCCGGTACGCCTCGGCGGCGAGCAGTATGGCCGCCTCGGGCTGCCCGGTCGCCACCTGGCCGGAGCGGGCGGCCAGTTCACCGGCGTACGCGTCGAGGCGGCCGGACTCCGCCGTACGCCACTGCTGCACCGCCAGCACGCCCGCGCACAGGGCGAGGACGAGCAGCACGGCCAGGGTGCCCGCGAGCCTGCGACGCCGTCGCACCCGGCGGCGGTCGGCCCGCGCCGCGGCCGCCTCGCGCGTCTGCGACGCTTGCAGGAACTCCTCCTCCAGCGGGCTGAGCCCGGCGGTTTCGCCCTGCTGCCCGGCCCATTCGCGGGCCACCGCCAGCCGCGTGCCCCGATACAGCCCCGCCGCCTCCCGCCCCTCCCGCTTCCACGCCCCGGCCGCCTCGGAGAGCCGCTGATGGACGACGAGCCCCGCCCGGTCGGCCCGGATCCAGCCGCGCAGCCGCGGCCAGGCCCGCAGCAGCGCCTCGTGGGTGATCTCCACGGTGTCCGCGTCCAGGGTCAGCAGCCGGGCGCGTACGAAGACGTCGATCACGGCGGCGGTCTTCTCCGGGTCCGGCAGGTGCTCCAGCAGCCGCTCGTGCGGGACGCGGCGGCGCGTCTCGCCCGCGATCTCGCCGACCTGCACCAGCCGTAGCAGCACCTGCCGCGCGGCCCGCCGCTCGGCCGGGTCCAGTTCGGCGTGCACCCGCTCGGCGGTGGTGGCGACGGCGCCGTGCAGGCCGCCGGTCAGGCGGTAACCGGCGACGGTGAGGGTGCGGCCGCTGCGCTGCTGCCAGGTGGCGAGCAGGGCGTGCGCCAGCAGCGGCAGCGCGCCGCCGGCCACCGGGCCGTCGTCCTCGTGGATGCCCAGATCGGACAGGAGCAGTTCTTCCAGGCCCCGTTCCAGCTCCAGCGCGGCCGCCCGCGCGGGCCCGGTGACCGCCGCGCGCACTTCGGGTACGGACATGGGCCGCAGCGCGAAGATTCCGGCGGACAGGGCCGGGGCGAGCGGCGGGTGGTCCAGGCACTGGCCGTAGAAGTCGGCGCGTACGCAGAGGACCACGGCGCACGGGGCGTCTCGGGCGGCCGCGCACAGCGCCGCGACGAACGCCCGCCGTTCGCGCGGGTCCTCGCAGGCGGTGAAGACCTCCTCGAACTGGTCGACGACGAGGACCAGGCGTGGGTGGGGGCCGAGGGCGGCGCGGACGGCGGCGGGGCAGTGTTCGGGCGCGTCGGCGAGGTCGTCCGCGGCGGCGGCGATGGCGGCGGCCGCGGGCGTGGTGACCGGGTCCTGGGCCGCCGCTGACTCCGGGGCCGCCCCCGGATCCGCCGACGCCGGTCCGGCCAGTGCCGTGGCCAGTTCGGTGAGCGGATGCGCGCCGGGCGTCAGGGCGCGGACCGCCCAGTGCCGGGAGCCGGGCAGGGCCCCGGCGCGCAGCGCGGGCAGCAGGCCGGCCCGGAGCAGCGAGGACTTGCCGGCGCCGGACGGGGCCGCGACGATCAGCGGGCCCGCGGCCTCCAGACGCTCGGCGAGGCGGCCGACCAGCGCGGCGGTGGCGCGTTCGCGGCCGAAGAACCAGGGGGCGTCGTCGGCGGTGTAGGCGGCCAGGCCGGGATACGGGCAGCGGTCGCCGGGCGTGCGCGCGGACAGCAGCCGGGCAAGGGTGCCGTCCCCGGTCAGGGCCGCGTCGCAGCGGCGGGCGACATCACCGGTCGGCGGCTTCTCGCCGTTCTCGATCTTGCTGAGATAACCCTTGCTGTAGTGCACCAGCTGCGCCAGGGTCCGGAGGGAGACCTCCTTCTCCCGCCGCAGCCGCCGCAGCGCGTCCCCGAACTCCTCCGGCATACCGTCCCCCACGCCTCGTGCGGGCGGCCGGGAGGCCAGGGCCGCCCGCACCGCGCCGGTGATGTTACGCACGGGCGTTCCGGTCCGGCCGGTGAAGACGGAAGAAGCACCGAAAGGGGTGAAACGGGGCGCGCGGGGCGCGGACGTGCGGCGCGCGTCATGGGGAACGCTCCCCATGGGCCGCTCCGCCGACTTCGCCCCGGTCTGGCCCTCGGTCCGGGCCCCGGTCTGGCCCCGGAGGGTGTTGACCTGCGAACTCGGCCCGGATAACTTCGCTCTACGGATTGTTGATTCCGTACAACGGAAAAGTTGAAGCCCAGGTGGTGGGCGCGAGCACTGGGAGGGTGCCGGATGGGGCAGCACGAGACGGTGGCGACGAGTCTCGCGGACACCGTACGCGAGGGGATCGGAGCCGCTCTCGCGGACGTCGACGCGGACCTCGCGCGGCGCTACCCGGGCGACCCCGGCACCCGGCAGCCGGTCCACACGGTCTACGTCCCCGGCGACGTGTTCACCGCCGGCACCATCCGTGCATGGGGCGACGCCGCCCTCGCCGCGCTCGACGAACACGCCCCGGACGCGGAGGCGTTCGCCGGCGTCCTGGGCATTCCCGGCGAACTGGCCGAGCCCGTGTACGAGCGGGTACGGGCCAAGCTGGAGCGCGAGCCCGTCGAGGACCTGCGTATCGATTTCGAGGACGGGTACGGCCCGCGCCCGGACGCCGAGGAGGACGCGGCCGCCGCGCGCGCCGCCGTCCTCGTCGCGGCCGCCTACCGGGACGGCACCGCGGCGCCCTGCATGGGCATCCGCATGAAGTGCATGGAGGCGGCCGTCCGCGACCGCGGCATCCGCACCCTGGACATCTTCCTGACCGGTCTGATGGCGGCCGGCGGCCTCCCGGACGGCCTGGTGCTGACGTTGCCCAAGGTCACCTACGCCGAGCAGGTCACCGCGATGGTGCGGCTGCTGGAGGCGTTCGAGAAGACCCACGGCCTGCCCGCCGGGCGGATCGGGTTCGAGATCCAGATCGAGACCACCCAGTCCATCCTGGGCGCCGACGGCCGCGCCACCGTCGCCCGCATGATCGAGGCCGCCGAGGGCCGCGCCACCTCCCTGCACTACGGCACCTTCGACTACAGCGCCTCCTGCGGCGTGAGCGCCGCCCACCAGTCGCCGGACCACCCGGTGGCCGATCACGCCAAGGCCGTGATGCAGGTCGCCGCGGCGGGCACCGGCGTCCGCCTCTCCGACGGCTCGACCAACGTCCTCCCGGTCGGCGCGACCACCCGGGTCCACGACGCCTGGCGGCTGCACCACGGCCTCGTACGCCGCTCGCTGGCCCGCGCGTACTACCAGGGCTGGGACATGCACCCCGCCCACCTGCCCACCCGCTACGCCGCCGTCTACACCTTCTACCGCGAGGGCCTGGAGCAGGCCGCGGCCCGGCTGGCCGCGTACGTGAACAAGGCGGGCGGCGATGTGCTGGACGAGCCCGCGACCGCCAAGGCGCTCAGCGGCCACCTGCTGCGCGGTCTGGACTGCGGCGCCGTCGACATCGCCGAGGTCGCCCGCCTGACCGGGCTCACCCGCGCCGACCTCGACGCCCTCGCGGGACGGCCGGCGCCCGCCGTCTGAACCACGCCGTCTGACCCACCCCGGCGACGCGCCTCACCAGCGGCGTACGACCACGTCGTACGCCGCGTTGGTGTACCCGGGGACCAGATCACCGGCGTCCGAACCGAACGCCACCGCCCGGAGCGCGACCGCCAAAAAACAAAGGCAAGGAGTCTCGCACTCCTTGCCACTCTTAACTTATAGCGCACAGGGGGGCTTGCGGCAAGGCCCCGGTCGTACCGCAGAATCTCTGGCCTAGGCCAGAACCTGCGGAAATAGGAGATACACGTAGTGCGTGTGTTGATGTCGGTGTATGGGACGTGCGGTGACGGCGAACCGGCGGGAGGACCCGCGCCGCGGTCGCGCGCACCTCGCGCCGAGGTGCGGACCGCCGCCCGGCAGACCTCCGCAGCCGCGGCCCAGGAACGGAGCTGACGCCATGAACCCCCTGACCACCACCAGTGTGTTCGACCTCCCCGACCGCCTCGCCGCCAAGGCCGACCCGAAGCTGACAGCGGCCGACGAGCGGCACTTCGCGGCCATCGCCGAGAGCCTGGAACAGACCATCGCCGAACTGGCCGACCGCCTCGACGCCGAACTCAAGGCGCCCGGCGGCACCGGCCGCCAGGCGATGGACCGGGACACGGAGATCCACCGGCTGACCGGCCGGCTGCGCGCCCTGCGCCGCTTCGGACTGGACCTGTGCCTCGGACACATGGCCGGCGCGGACGGCACCGAGCCGGTGTACGTCGGACGGCTCGGCCTCACCGACAGCACGGGCCGCCGGCTGCTCGTCGACTGGCGCTCCCCGGCGGCCGAGCCGTTCTTCGGAGCCACCCACGCCGACCCGATGGGCCTGGCGAGCCGCCGCAGGTACCGCTGGACCCACGGCCGGATCAGCGACTACTGGGACGAGGTGTTCACCGCCGACGGGCTCGAAGGGCACGCCGCGCTCGACGACCACTCCGCCTTCATCGCCAGCCTGGGCGGCAACCGGTCGGCCCGGATGCGGGACGTGCTCGGCACCATCCAGGCCGACCAGGACGCCATCATCCGGGCGGGCTCCCGCGGCGCCCTCGTCGTCGACGGCGGCCCGGGCACCGGCAAGACCGTCGTCGCGCTGCACCGCTCCGCCTACCTCCTCTACTCCGACCCCCGCCTCGGACACCGCCGCGGCGGCGTGCTGTTCGTCGGCCCGCACCAGCCGTACCTGTCCTACGTCGCCGACGTCCTCCCCAGCCTCGGCGAGGAGGGCGTACAGACCTGCACCCTGCGCGGCCTCGTCGCCGAGGGCGCCGACGCGGCGGTCGAGAACGACCCGGAGGCGGCCCGGCTGAAGTCGACCGCGGACATGGTGAAGGCCATCGAGAAGGCCGTCGGCATCTACGAGGAGCCGCCCACCAGGGGGATGACGGTCTCGACCGACTGGGGCGACGTCCGGCTGACCGCCGACGACTGGGCCGAGGCGTTCGAGGCACCGGACCCCGGCACTCCGCACAACGAGGCGCGCGAGCAGATATGGGAAGAGCTCGTCGCGATCCTGCTGGACAAGCTCGACGGCGACGTTCCGGGCCACGACTTCCAGCGGGCACTGCGGTACGACGAGGAACTGGTCACCACCCTGCACCGCGCGTGGCCGCTGCTCGAAGCCGCCGACCTGGTCTCGGACCTGTGGACGGTGCCCGCCTATCTGCGGCTGTGCGCTCCCTGGCTGAGCACCGACGAGGTGCGCAAGCTCCAGCGCAAGGAGGCGCCCCAGGCCTGGACGGTGTCCGACCTGCCACTCCTGGACGCGGCACGGCAGCGCCTCGGCGACCCGGAGACGGCCCGCACCAAGCGCCGGCACGCGGCCGTACTCGCCGCCCAGCGCGAGCGGATGACGCAGGTCGTCGACAACCTGATCGACGCCGCGTCCGCCTCCGGCGCCGACCTCGACGACGGCGAGGGCCTGGTGACGATGCTGCGCGGTCAGGACGCCCAGGTCAGCCTGGTCGACGAGACCGAACTGAGCATCGCGGAACCGGACCGGCTGGCCGGCCCGTTCGCGCACGTCGTGGTGGACGAGGCACAGGAACTGACCGACGCGGAATGGCAGATGCTGCTGCTCCGCTGCCCGTCCCGCAGCTTCACCATCGTCGGCGACCGCGCCCAGGCCAGGCACGGCTTCACCGAGTCGTGGCGGGAACGGCTCGAACGGATCGGGCTCGACCGGATCGACGTGGCCTCCCTGGGCATCAACTACCGCACGCCCGAAGAGGTCATGGCGGAGGCCGCGCCGGTCATCCGGACGGCGCTTCCGGACGCCAACGTGCCGGTCTCCATCCGCAGCAGCGGCATCCCCGTGGTCCACGGTCCCGTCACGGACCGGGACGCGATCCTCGACGCGTGGCTCGCGACGCACGACGAGGGGATCGCCTGCGTCATCGGCGACCCCACGTTCACGGCGACGCCGCGCGTCCGGTCGCTGACCCCGGAGCTGTCGAAGGGGCTGGAGTTCGACCTGGTCGTCCTCGTCGGCCCGGAGACGTTCGGTACGGGCATCGAAGGGACCGTCGACCGCTATGTCGCGATGACCCGGGCGACCCGGCAACTCGTCATTCTGACGAGTTCGGCCGGTTAGCTTCCGTCGGCAACACCAGCAGGGCGCTCTCGATGGCGTACCGGAGGTGGTGCCGGGCGTCGCCCCGGTCGGCCTTTTCGAGCAGCACGGTGAGGAACATGGAGTCCGGGTAGCCGTGCCCCGGTACGTCCGTCATGTCATCCCTCGCCGCCCACACCTGCGACCAGACGGCGAGCATCATCTCGTTGCAGGCTCTGGCCTGTTGGGTCCCTTGGGCCGCGTCTTCGGCGTGGGCTGCTCGCATGGATATGCCCAGACGGTACCCCAGGGCCAGCAGGAACGTACGGCGGGTGCGGGCGCCGGTTGGGGGGCGGCACGCCGTAACGGTGCTCAGGTGCTTGCCGCGGGCGGCAGTTCGCCCGAGCCGCGCGGGATGAGGCGGGTGGGGATCTCCTGGCGCTGCGGGGGGATCCCGGTGCCGTCGAGGCGGCGGAAGAGCATCGTGGCGGCGGTCCGGCCGAGGCGCGCGGCGTCCTGCGCCACGACCGTGATCGCGGGGGTCACCAGGTCGGCCAGCTCGAAGTCGTCGAAGCCCACCAGGGCCACCGGGTACGGGCGTTCGGCGAGCACCCGTACCGCCGTGACCGTGACCCGGTTGTTGCCCGCGAACAGCGCGGTCACCGGCCGCGGCCCGTCCAGCATCGCGGTGGCCGCGAAGCGCACCCGGTCGGGCGCGGTCGACCCGAGGGAGACCCATGACTCGTCGACGGGCAGCCCGGCGTCGGCCATCGCGGCGCGGTAGCCGCGCAGCCGCTCCGCGGCGGTGTGGATGCGCGGCTGGTCGCCGATGAAGCCGATCCGGCGGTGGCCGTGCGCGATCAGGTGCGCCACCGCGTCGCGGGCGCCGCCGAAGCTGTCGGACAGGACCGTGTCCGCCTCGATCCGGCCCGCCGGGCGGTCCACGAAGACGGTGGCCACGCCCGCCGCGATCTCCGGCTCCAGATAGCGGTGGTCGTCGGCGGCCGGAATGATCACCAGGCCGTCCACCCGGCGGGCGCACAGGGCGAGCACCAGCTCCTGCTCGCGCGCCGGGTCCTCCGCGCTGGACCCGTTGATGAGCAGTGCGCCGTGGTCCCGGGCGACCTCTTCGACGGCGCGGCTGAGCGGCCCGTAGAACGGGTCGGCGAGGTCTTCGAGGACCAGGCCGATGCTGGCGGTGCGGCCCTTGCGGAGGATGCGGGCGGAGTCGTTGCGGCGGAAGCCGAGGGCGGTGATGGCGTCCTGGACGCGGCGCTCGGTCTCGGGTGTGACGCCGGGTTCGCCGTTGACCACCCGGGAGACCGTCTTCAGGCCGACGCCGGCCCGGGCCGCGACGTCCTTCATCGTGGGCCGGCTTCCGTAGCGGCGGGAGGTGCCCCGGGCGGTGTCGGTCACGGTGCGCGGTCCTGATTCTGTCGGCGGCGGTGGGATGCCGGGCGGCGGGGCGGCGGCCGGGCGGCCCGGTGGGGTCGCGGCTCCGCTGCTCGCTCCGGCTGTTGCTGGAGAGACGGGCGGGGCGGGTGTGGCGGTTCCCCCTCCGGTACGCCGATGATGGCTGTGGCGGTGTCCGGGTGGCCGGTGTGTGTGGCCGGCCGGGCGGACCGTCCGGCGGTATCGCGCGACGGTGCGCGGTACGGCGTCGAGCATAACCTCTGGACAACGTTGTCAATTAGCACGAGACTGGCGTTCCCGTGCCGGGCCCACGCACCCCGGCCCAGGCGCCCACCAGGAGATTCGACACCGATGCAGACGGACCTGAGCGCAGCGCTGGACATCGGCGGCACCAAGATCGCCGGCGCGCTGGTGGACGAGCGCGGCAGGCTGCTCGTCCGCACCACCCGGCCCACCCCTGCCGACCGGGACGGCGCCACCGTACTGCGCGCACTGGCCGAGGTCGTCGGCGAGCTGACCGCGCGCCCCGAGTGGGCCGGGGTGACCGCCGTCGGCGTCGGCAGCGCGGGCCCGGTGGACGCCCGGCGCGGCACCGTCAGTCCGGTCAACATCCCCGGCTGGCGGGACTTCCCGGTCGTCGCCGAGGTACGGGACCTGGTCGGCGCGCTGCCCGTCGTCCTGGTGGGCGACGGCGTGGCCATGACCGCCGCCGAACACTGGCAGGGCGCCGCCCGCGGCTACGCCAACGCCCTGTGCATGGTGGTCTCCACGGGCGTCGGCGGCGGTCTGGTCCTGAACGGCCGGCTCCACCCCGGACCCACCGGAAACGCCGGTCACATCGGCCACATCAGTGTGGACCTCGACGGCGACCCGTGCCCGTGCGGCGCCCGCGGCTGCGTCGAACGCATCGCCAGCGGCCCCAACATCGCCCGCCGCGCCCTCGAACACGGCTGGACGCCGGGCCCGGACGGTGACACCAGCGCCGCCGCCGTGGCCGCGGCGGCCCGTGCGGGTGACCCGGTGGCCCGTCACTCGTTCGAGCGGGCCGCCCAGGCCCTCGCCGCCGGTATCGCGGCCACCGCCACCCTCGTCGAGATCGAGATCGTGGTCATCGGCGGTGGCGTCGCGGGCGCCGGTGACCTCCTCTTCGCCCCCTTGCGCCGCGCCCTGCACGACTACGCCACGCTCTCCTTCGTCCGCGACATCACGGTCGTGCCGGCCCAGATGGGTACGGATGCCGGTGTGGTGGGCGCCGCGGCCGCCGCGCAACAGTCCCGTCTCGATGCCTTCGCCCCGACGGTCTGAAGAGGCATCCCGAGCCTCGTGTCCCTCTAGGCTGGTGCCGACCATGACAGGGGACGAGTGGGGCGAACGGGGCGAGTGGCGTGAATGGCGTGAACGGGGATGTGGGCGGCGACAGCGGCGAGGGCGGCGGCGGTGCCTGTGAAGGGAGCGCCGGCGCCGGGGAGTTGACCGGGCGGCTGCTCGGCGGACGATACCGGGTCACCGGGCAGATCGGGCGCGGCGGCATGGGCGTCGTCTGCCGGGCGGTGGACGAGGTGCTGGGCCGGGAAGTCGCCGTCAAGGTGCTGCGCGCCTACACCGACGCGTCCGCCCCGGAACTGGCCGACCTGCGGACCCGGATGCAGCGCGAGGCACGGGCCGCGGCCCGCATCCGGCACTCCGGCGTCGTCACCGTGCACGACGTGATCGACGAGGACGGGCGCCCGGTCATCGTCATGGAGCTGGTCGACGGCCCGTCGCTGGACGACGTGCTCGGCCGCGGCGGCGCCATGGACGTGCGCGAGATCGCCGCCGTCGGCGCCAAGGTGATGGACGCGCTGGACGCCGCCCACCAGGTGGGCGTGCTGCACCGGGACGTCAAACCCGGCAACGTACTGCTGGAGCGCTGGGACCGGCGGGCGGACCGCCCGGACGCCGGGGTCGGCCGCGTGGTGCTCACCGACTTCGGCATCGCCAGCATCGAGGCGCCCGACGACGGGGCGACCACCCACCTCACCCGCAGCGGCGAACTCGTCGGCTCGCTCGACTACCTGCCGCCCGAGCGCGCCCAGGGGCAGCCGCCGTCGCCCGCCTCGGACATCTGGTCGCTGGGCATGACGCTGTACGCGGCCGTGGAGGGCAGCGGCGCGCCGTTCCGCCGTACGTCCGTCTGGTCGACCCTGACGGCGATCGTCTCCGAACCGCTGCCCGAGCCTCGCCGGGCCGGGCCGCTGACGCCCGTACTGCACGCGCTCATGGCCAAGGACCCGGCCGCCCGGCCGAGCGCGGCTGAGGCGCGGGCGCTGCTGATGGCGGTGGCCGACGGGCGGGACACGATGCGGCTGGGGGCCGGTTCGGGTGCGGGGCCGGGTACGGGGTCGGGCGCGTCGCGGACGCCGACCGCGCCGGACGTGTGGGCTTCGCCGTCGCCGTCGCCGTCGCCGTCGCCGTCGCCGTCAATGCCTGGCCCTGAGGCCGGCGGCGGGGCGGTGGCTCCCTTGGGCACCGGCCCGGTCCCCGGCCAGGCTCCCACCGGCCCGATCGGCGGCCCGGCCCCCACCGGCCCGGCCCCCGCGGGCCACCTCGGCGAGCGGGAGACCAGCACCGTGGCGGCCGCGAGTGCCGCCACACCGGCCGCCGGGCGCGGGCGCCGTACCGCCGTGTTCGCCGCCGCCGCGGTGGCCGCCGTCCTGGTGGCGGGCGGTGGAGTGACGTACGGGCTGATGGCCGGGGGCGCCGGCGGTACGGTCGCGGAGCGGCGGCCCGCCGCGCCTCCGGAGGAGCAGGCCGCGCGGGCGGGCGCGTCGGGTACGCCGCAGGAGACCGGGGACGCGAAGCCGGACGGCAGGGCGACCAGGAAGGACGAGGGGGAGCGGAGCGCGGCGCCCGCCACCCCGGGCGAGCCGTCGAAGGGCGTCGCGTCCGGCAAGCCGAAGCCCGGTGGCGGTGACACCGGCAAGGGCGGCGACGGGGGCGCGGCGACCGGCGGTACGGGCGGCGGGGGCGACGGCGGGCAGGGTGGTTCCGGCGGGTCCGCGTCCGGTGGCGGTGCCACCGCCTCGGGTGGCGCCGGTGCCACCGGCGGCACGGGCGGCGCACCGGAGCCCAGCTCGTGCGCGCCGATCGGCGGCGGCAAGGTCAACTGCCAGGTGTGGCGCGCCGCCGCCTCGTACACCGGCTCCTTCCAGCACGTCGGCACGCTGAACGCGGGCACCAATTACTTCTACTGCCAGGCGAATCTGGGCCGCCGCGAGACGTACGGCCGGTGGACCAACACCTGGTGGGCGAAGACGGACGACGACAGTGGCAACAGCGGCGTGTACGTCAGCGCCGTCTACCTCAAGGGCGGCCGGAACGACGCGCCGGTCCCCGGCCTGCCCACCTGCTGACCCGTCGGACACCCCCTGGAACCGGGGGCCGGCCGTGCGGCCCGCCCCCGGCCCGTGACCGGCCGCGTCAGCAGGTGAACTTGGCGTCCGCCCAGTCGGCATGGTCGTAGTACAGGCCGTCACCGACGTCCTGCACGACCAGCCGTACGGTGCTCGCGCCGGAGACCGCGGCGCTGACGGCCTTCGCCGGGTCGGCGCCGGTCAGCTTGCCGCTCTCGGCGACCTTCCGCCCGTCGGCCCACACCTCGAAGGCGACCGACCCCTGGACGCCCGTCTCGTCGTCCACACCGACCTGGGCGCTGAACGCCGAGCACTGCCCGCCGGTGTAGTACGTGATCTCGCTGGGCGCGTGGGCGCCCAGCCCCTTGGCGTACGGCACGCCGCCGATGGTGATCGGCGTCCCGTCACCGGCCCGCGGCCCGCCCACGCTCATGTCCTTCTCCACCGGCCCGTACCCGTTGGTGGCGGTGATCCAGGCCAGGTCACTGGCGTACGAGGTGCCGGCGGGCGGCGCCTGGACGGCGGTGACCGCGAGCGGCAGTGTCTGGTTGATCCGCTGTCCGCGTGGCGAACGGTAGTCGGTGGTCAGCGTCAGCTCGTACGTGCCGGGTCTGGTCCCCGCGAGGGGTGAGATCTTCCAGGCGGTGGCCAGTTCCTTGCCCGGGGGCAGGACGTGGGTCTCGGTGCCCGTGACCGGCTCGACGCGCCAGCCCTGCGGGCCCTTGAGGCCGACCTTGACGTCCAGCGCGGGGGTGTGGCCCAGGTTGCGGGTGAGGGTGGCGGTCCGGGCCTCCTTGCCGACCTCGACCGGCGGGACGCCGTCCGTCGCGGTGTCGAGGGCCGGCGGGTAGTGCGGCCACTGGCGGTCGGCGGAGACGCGGTACACGAGTGTGCCGTGTGCCGGTACGGTCCCGGCGATCTCACCGGCGGTGTGGGTGTTCTCGTGCTTCCACAGGTCGCGCAGCCGGTAGCCGCTCGCCTGCGGCAGGCCCGCTTCCTTGGCCGTCGTACTGATGTGCTGCGGCCGGCCGGTCTCGTTGAACAGGGCCACCGCCCGGTCGCCGTTGGCCAGCGGCTTGCTCAGCACCCAGCGCCCGCCCTCGGATTTCAGCACCTCGGCCTGTTTGCCCAGCGGGTCCTGGTCGAGCGCGACGACCTCCTTGTTGTCGAGGATGTCGAACGTCGCCTGGGAGGCCTTGCGCAGGTCGGTGCCGATCAGCAGCGGCGCGGCCATCATCGACCACAGCGAGAAGTGGCTGCGGTACTCGGTGTCCGTCATGCCGCCGTTGCCGACCTCCAGCATGTCCGGGTCGTTCCAGTGGCCGAGACCGGCGTACGGCGCGAGCGGCGCGTTGAACTTGAAGATCGAGACCATGCTGTCCCACACGTCACTGATGTCACCGGTGGTGCGCCACAGGTGCCCGACGTCCGCCGCCCACTCCCACGGCTTGTTCTCGCCCCACTCGCAAATGCTGTAGACGATGGGGCGGCCCGTCGCCTTCAGGGCGTCGCGCATGGTGATGTAGCGCTGCTTGGCGTCCACCCCCTGGTTATTGCAGTTGTCGTATTTCAGGTAGTCCACTCCCCAGTCGGCGAACTGCCGGGCGTCGGAGTACTCATGGCCCAGCGCGCCGGGCATCGCCTGGGCACATGTCCTGGTCCCGGCGCTGGTGTAGATGCCGAACTTCAGCCCCTTGGAGTGGACGTAGTCGGCCACGGCTTTGATGCCGTTGGGGAAACGGGTGGTGTCCGGGACCAGTTTGCCGTTCGCGTCGCGTTCCTTCTGGGCCCAGCAGTCGTCGAGGTTGACGTACTCGTAACCGGCTGCCTTGAGGCCCTTGGCGACGAAGATGTCAGCGATTCCCTTGATCATCGCCTCGTTGAAGTCGGCTCCGCAGTGGGTGGAGTTCCAGTTGTTGAAGCCCATGGGGGGCGTCTTGGCCAGGCCGTCGGGCAGCCGCGGGGCGGCGGACGCGGCTGTTCCGGCGGGGGCCGTACCGGTGGTGGAGGCGTCGGCCGGGGTGTCGGCCGTACGGGCCGCGGCGGGCAGGGCGGTCACCCCTGCCGAGCACAGGAGTGCCGCGGACAGCGCCGCGACGACTCTTCGCCGGGCGCGCCGGGTGGTGCGGGGGGTGTGCGGGCGCATGATTCGCGTCCTCCGTTTCTCGGAGAGTGCAGTAAGTCATGTACCAGTCAATTGCGAGTGTTTACGGTAAGGCTTGTTGGACTGTGTTGGAAGGCGCACGGCAGTGGCCCGGGAACGGCCCGCCAAAAGCCTTGACTGCGACCCCCGTTGGGAGTGAGATCCCAGCACTCGCGTTCGGTTCTGTTCGGTTCCACCGTCGAGGAGGGGGAGGAGACATGGTGCAGACGTGGGGTGACGGCCTGGGCGGGGACACGCGCCGGGCGGTACCCGGGGTGTCCCGGCGGTCCGTGGTGCGGGGCGTGGCGGCCGGTGCGGGGGCGGTCGCGCTGCCGTCGCTGCTCGCCGCCTGCGGCAACGGTTCCGGCGACGGCGTCACCCTGGGCTCCAACGCCTCGGACGCGGTGCCGAAGCGCGCGTACGCCGACGCCTTCGCGGCGTACGAGAAGATGTCGAAGAAGCAGGTGAAGGTCAACACCGTCAACCACGAGAACTTCCAGGAGAACATCAACCGCTACCTCCAGGGCACGCCCGATGACGTCTTCACGTGGTTCGCCGGATACCGGATGCAGTACTTCGCGCGAAAGGGCCTGCTCGCCGACATCAGTGACCTCTGGAGGAAGTTCGACGGATTCTCGGACGCGGTGCGGAAACAGTCCACGGGCGAGGACGGCAAACAGTACTTCGTGCCGTACTACTACTACCCGTGGGCGGTCTTCCACCGGAAGAGTGTTTTCCGGACGCGGGGTTACGAGATCCCGGAGAACTTCGACCAGTACCGCGCACTCGCCCGGCAGATGCAGAAGGACGGCCTCACCCCATTCGCCTTCGGCGACAAGGAAGGCTGGCCCGCCATGGGCACCTTCGACTACCTCGACATGCGGGCCAACGGATACGACTTCCACATCGCCCTGATGCGCGGCGAGAAATCCTGGACCAGCCCGCAGGTACGGCAGGTCTTCGACCTGTGGCGGAGCCTGCTGCCGTACCACCAGAAAGGCGCCAACGGCCGAACCTGGCAGGAGGCGGCCCAGTCCCTCCAGGCGAAGAAGGCCGGTATGACGGTCCTCGGACTACAGCACCCCGGCCAGCAGTTCACCGCCGAAAACCGCGCGGACCTGGACCTCTTCCCGTTCCCCGAGATCGATCCGGCATTCGGCAAGGAAGCCGTCGAAGCGCCGGTGGACGGGTTCCTGATGGCGAAAAAGGCACGGCACCGGGACGCGGCCCGTGACCTGCTCGCCTTCCTCGCCACACCACAGGCCGAGCTGATCTACCTGAAACGGGACCCGAACAACGTCGCGGTCAACAGCGCAGCCGCCACACAGACGTACGACGCCCTGCAGAAGAAGGCCCTCCGGCTGGTGTCCGGCGCCCGGCAGATATCGCAGTTCATGGACCGCGACACCCGCCCCGATTTCGCCTCGACGGTACTGATCCAGGCGATCCAGCAGTTCATCGGCGACCCCGATGACATCGACGGCCTGGTGAACAGCATCGAACGGCAGAAGAAACAGATATTCGCCGCGGACTGACGCCGTGACCACCACCGACCGTACGACCGACGGGGGACCGGGAACCATGCCGAAGACCGCGGCGCGGCGCACCGGACGCCGGGGCCCACGGCGCCACACCCGCCGCGACATCGCCGTCCTGTGCGTCCTGCTGGGCCTGCCGATCCTGCTCGACCTCCTGCTGGTGTGGGGCCCGACGATGGCCTCCATCGGCCTGTCCTTCACCGACTGGGACGGCGTCGGCGACATCGAATGGGCCGGCCTCGGCAATTACGCCCATCTCTTCGCCGATTACCCGCAGTTCTGGCCGGCGGTCCGCAACAACCTCCTGTGGCTGGCCGCCCTCGGCCTGCTCGCCACACCGTTCGGCCTGCTGCTCGCCGCCCTCATCGACCGCGGTGTGCGGTTCAGCCGCTTCTACCAGTCCACGCTCTACATGCCGGTGGTGCTCTCGCTCGCCGTCGTCGGCTTCATCGCCCAGCTGATCCTCTCCCGGGACCAGGGCGCCCTGAACGTCCTGCTGGGCAACGAGCGGGACCCGGTCGACTGGCTCGGCGACCCGGACCTCAACATCTGGATGATCCTGCTCGCCGCCTGCTGGCGGCACACCGGATACGTGATGATCCTCTACCTCGCCGGGCTGAAGTCGGTGGACCCGACGCTCAAGGAGGCCGCCGCCATCGACGGGGCCACCGAGCGGCAGACGTTCCTGCGGGTCGTCCTGCCGGCGCTGCGCCCGGTGAACGTCATCGTCGGCGTCATCACCGTCATCGAGGCCCTGCGCGCCTTCGACATCGTCTACGCCGTCAACAAGGGCCGCAACGGACTGGAACTGCTGTCCGTCCTGGTGACCGACAACATCGTCGGCGAGGCGAGCCGGATCGGCTTCGGATCGGCCATCGCCGTCGTCCTGCTGCTGGTCTCCCTCGGGTTCATCATCACCTATCTCGTCCAGGAACTGAGGGGGGAGGAGCGCCGATGACCGCGCCCGCCGTACGGACCACGCGTCCGGTGCGCCCCGCGGGACCTGCGGGCGGCGCACCGGGCCGCCACCGGGCCCGGCGGGACGGCAGCCGGGGCGGCCGCTGGGGTGTGCACGCCTTTCTGCTCACCGTCTCGCTCGCCTTCCTCGCCCCGCTGGTGCTCGCCGTGTACGCCTCGCTGCGCCCGTACGAGGAGACCGCCAGGGACGGATACTTCTCCTGGCCGAGCCGGCTCTCCTTCGACTATTACCGGCAGGCGTTCACCAATTCCGGCATGGGCCGGTATTTCCTGAACACGCTGCTGATCGCGGTGCCGGGCGTCCTGATCACGCTCTTCCTGGCGTCCTTCGCCGCCTTCGCGGTGGCCCGGTTGCGGCTGCGCGGCTCACTGCTCCTGCTGATGTTCTTCACGGCCGGCAACCTGCTGCCGCAACAGGTCATCGTCACCCCGCTCTACGTGCTCTTCACCAAGGTGCCGCTGCCGTACTGGATGTCCGACTCTCTGACGCTCTACGACTCCCTGTGGGCCGTGCTCGCCGTGCAGGTCGCCTTCCAGCTCGGCTTCTGCGTCTTCGTGCTGGCGAATTTCATGCGCACCCTGCCGCGGGAAATCCTGGAGGCCGCGATCGTCGACGGCGCCGGCGTCTGGACGCGCTACCGGCATGTGACACTGCCGCTGTGCCGGCCCGCCCTCGCCGCGCTGGGCACCCTGGAATTCACCTGGATGTACAACGACTTCCTCTGGGGTCTGGTCTTCCTCTCCGACGGGGACAAACTGCCGGTCACCTCGGCCCTGAACAATCTGCGCGGACAGTTCTTCACCGACTACAACCTGCTGGCGGCGGGCTCGGTCATCGTCGCCTTGCCCACGGTCGTCGTCTTTCTGCTCCTGCAACGGCACTTCATCGCGGGGCTGACCCTCGGCGCGAACAAGGGGTGACGGGCCCGGGCCGCGCTCCGTATGCTCGCGCGCGGGAATTCGGTGCGTGGCCCCTTGCCGGGCAGGGCCGGGGCGGCGACGCTCCGGCTACCACCCGAGCAGGAAAGGGGAGCGCCATGACGAATGCTCAGATGTGGGCGCTGATCATCGGCTTCGCTTCGCCGGTGTTCATCTCCGTCGTCAATCAGCCGCAATGGTCCCATGCCACCAGGACCCTGGTGCAGGTGGTGGTCTCGGTGCTGGTGGGACTGGGGAGCGCGCTCTTCGCCGGTGACTTCGCCGGAAAGGACGTGGTCACCAGCATCCTGGTCGCCGCGGTGGCCGCGATCAGCGCGTACAAGGGGGTCTTCAAACCTTCCGGCATCGCGCCGAAGGTGGAAAAGGCCACGTCCGTGGCAGCGCGCGGATAGCCCCGGCCCCGCAAGAGTTTCCGTGGCAGGGTGTTACGGGCAACTCACAGGGGTCTAGGGACAAGGGGGCAATGTGATCGTCTGGCTGAACGGCGCGTCCGGTGCGGGAAAGTCCACCGCGGCCCGGCACCTGCTGGACCTGCTTCCCGGCAGCACGCTCTACGACCCCGAGCTGGTCGGCAGCGAGCTGCGACGGATGCTGCCCGCCGCACGGCTGGCGCGGATAGCCGGCTACCAGGACCTGCCGTCCTGGCGCCGGCTGGTCGTGGACACGGCCGCCGCCCTGCTCAACGAGGTGCCGGGGCCGCTCATCACCCCCATGCCGCTGCTGCGCCAGGAGTACCGGGACGAGATATTCGGGGGACTCGCCTCACGCCGGGTGCCCGTACGCCATGTCCTGCTGCACGCGGAGGAAACGATCCTCCGCGAGCGTGCGGGCCTCACCGGCCGAACCGGGGGCCCGGCGGGCGACGCGGCGGGCCGGCAGCGGAGCCTGGCACACCTGGAGTCGTACGAGGACGCGCTCGGCTGGCTCAAGCAGGACGCGCACGTCATCGACACGGCCCGGCTGACACCCCGGGAGACCGCCGAACGGGTCGCGGAAGCGGTCCGCACCGGCGCCGGGGCCTGCGACATCGTGCAGACACCGGAACCCACCGCGGAGACCCTGGCCGCCGGCGTGCTGCTCTTCGACGACGCCGACCGGGTGCTCCTGGTCGATCCGACGTACAAGCCGGGCTGGGAGTTCCCCGGCGGGGTCGTCGAGCCGGGCGAGCCGCCGGCCCGCGCGGGGCTGCGCGAGGTCACCGAGGAACTGGGCATCCGGCTGCACAGCGCACCACGCCTGCTGGTGCTCGACTGGGAACCGCCCAAGCCGCCCGGCTTCGGCGGACTGCGGATGCTCTTCGACGGCGGACGGCTGGCGGGCGAGCAGATCCGCGACCTGCTGCTCCCCGGCCCCGAACTGCGGGACTGGCGCTTCGCCACCGAGGAGGAGGCGGCGGACATGCTGCCCCCGGTGCGCTGGAACCGGCTGCGCTGGGCCCTGCGCGCACGCGAACAGGGACGCCCGCTCAATCTTGAGGCGGGCGTTCCTGTGGGGTGAGGTGGTGGCCCCGGGAGACACCGGTTCAGGAGTGGCAGCCGGGGCGGCGGGCCGGGCCGGTGGGTCGGGAGGCATCGGTGCAGGAGGCACCGGTGCGGGAGGCGGTCCGGGGCTGCGGGAGACCCCCGGACCTGCCGTCACGCGCCGTCGCCGGCTCTCACCGGGTGCCGTACGGGCGGCTCAGCTGCCGGCGGCCTCGTACTGCCGCGCGTACCGCTGGAGGAACAGTGCCTCGGCCAGCGAGAGGCGCTCCAGTTCCTCCGGCGATACGCTCTCGTTGACCGCGTGGATCTGCGCCTCCGGCTCGCTGAGTCCGATGAGCAGGATCTCGGCCTGCGGGTAGAGCGCGGCCAGGGTATTGCACAGCGGGATCGACCCGCCCATACCGGACGTCTGCATCTCGGTGCCGTCGTACGCCTCGCGCATCGCCTCCGCCATCGACGCGTACGCCGGGCTGCCGGTGTCCGCGCGGAACGGCTGGCCCTGCCCGATCTGCTCGACGGTGACCCGCGCGCCCCACGGGGCGGCGTTCTCCAGGTGGGCGGTGAGCAGCTCGGACGCCTTCACGGCGTCCGTGCCCGGCGGGATGCGGAGGCTGACCAGCGCCCGCGCGCCCGCCTGCACGGACGGCGTGGCGCCGACCACCGGCGGGCAGTCGATGCCGAGGACGGTGACGGCGGGCCGGGCCCAGATGCGGTCGGCGACCGTGCCGTCGCCGGTCAGCCCGACGCCGTCGAGCACCTTGGCGTCCTTGCGGAACTCCTCCTCCGGGTACTGCAGGCCTTCCCAGTGGGCGTCCGCCGCCAGCCCGTCGACGGTCGTCGAGCCGTCCTCGGCGCGCAGCGAGTCCAGTACGCGGATCAGCGCCGCCAGCGCGTCCGGCGCCGCACCGCCGAACTGGCCGGAGTGCAGATTGCCCGCCAGCGTGTCCACCCGGACGCGGACCAGCGTCATGCCGCGCAGCGTCGCCGTCACCGTCGGCAGGCCGACCCGGAAGTTGCCGGTGTCACCGATCACGATGGTGTCGGCGGTCAGCAGTTCGGGGTGCGCCTCGGCGTACTGCTCCAGGCCGCCGGTGCCCTGCTCCTCCGAGCCCTCGACGATCACCTTGACGTTGACCGGGACGCCGCCGTGCTCCTTGAGCGCCCGCAGCGCCGTCAGGTGCATGATCAGACCGCCCTTGCAGTCCGCGGCGCCGCGCCCGTACCAGCGGCCGTCCCGCTCGGTCAGCTCGAACGGCGGCGATATCCAGGCGGCCTCGTCCAGCGGCGGCTGCACGTCGTAGTGCGCGTACAGCAGCACCGTCGGCGCGCCGGCGGGCCCCGGCAGGAAGCCGTACACGGACTGGGTGCCGTCCGGGGTGTCCAGCAGCGCCACATCCGTGAAGCCCTCGGACCGCAGCGCGCCCGCCACCCACTCGGCGGCGGCCTCGCACTCGCTGCGGGGGAACTGCGCCGGGTCGGCGACCGACTTGAAGGCCACCAGCTCGGCCAGTTCGGTCCGGGCCCGGGGCTGCAGCGAGGCGACGGTGTGCGCGAGCGGGCTGTCAGGCATGGAACGCTCCTTGTGGGCGCGGCGTTGTACACGTGGGTTCACGTGCCGGTCCGTCCGGTTCTACCGCACCGGACCAACCGTACGTACGGGCGATTGTGGGGCCGATCTTCCCACAGGAAGCGCGCCCGACGACGCGCCGTAGGATGCGGGCGGTACGCGCAGCAAGGCATCGAACGGGAGCAGAAGCACAGGTGAGCAGCGACAGCGCAGCCGAGGAGAACCAGCAGGTGTGGGACGTCGTGGTGGTGGGCGCGGGGCCCGCCGGAGCCTCGGCCGCCTACGCCGCGGCGTGTACGGGACGCCGGGTGCTGCTCCTGGAGAAAGCCGAACTGCCCCGCTACAAAACCTGTGGCGGCGGCATCATCGGACCGTCCCGCGACGCGCTGCCACCGGGCTTCGACCTGCCACTGCGCGACCGGGTGCACGCGGTCACGTTCTCGCTCAACGGGAAGCTGACCCGCACGCGCCGCTCCAAGAACATGCTGTTCGGGCTCATCAACCGTCCCGACTTCGACGCCCAGCTGGTCAAGACGGCCCAGGACGCCGGCGCCGAGCTGCGCACCGGCGCCACGGTCTCCCGCGTCGAACAGCACGGCTCGGCGGTGCCGGACCGGCGGACCGTCGCCGTGGTGCTGGGCGACGGCGAGGTGGTGCTGGCCCGCTCGGTGGTCGGCGCGGACGGCAGCGCCAGCCGGATAGGCGCGCACGTCGGCGTGAAGATGGACCAGGTCGACCTGGGCCTGGAGGCCGAGATCCCGGTACCGCCGACGGTCGCCGAGGACTGGGCCGGGCGGGTGCTCGTGGACTGGGGCCCCATCCCGGGCAGCTACGGCTGGGTCTTCCCCAAGGGCGACACCCTCACCGTCGGCGTGATCTCGGCCCGCGGCGAGGGCGCCGCTACCAAGCGCTATCTGGACGACTTCATCGGCCGGCTCGGCCTCGCGGGCTTCGAGCCGGACATCTCCTCCGGGCACCTGACCCGCTGCCGCGCCGACGACTCGCCGCTCTCCCGCGGCCGCGTCCTGGTGTGCGGCGACGCCGCCGGACTGCTGGAGCCGTGGACCCGCGAGGGGATCTCCTTCGCGCTGCGGTCCGGGCGGCTCGCGGGGGAGTGGGCGGCCCGCGTCTCGGAGGCGCACGACGCGGTGGACGCGCGGCGCCAGGCCCTGAACTACGCCTTCGCGATCAAGGCCGGGCTGGGCGTCGAGATGGGCGTCGGCCGCCGCATGCTCACGCTCTTCTCCCGCCGTCCCGGCATGATCCACGCCGCCCTCACCGGCTTCCGCCCGGCCTGGCTCGCCTTCGCGAAGATCGTCCGCGGCACGACGACCCTGGCCGAGATCGTCCGCACGCATCCGGTCGCGCGGCGGGCGTTGGGGGCGTTGGACCGGTAGGGGGTGGGGAGCCGTGGGGTGGGGCTGAGCCGGGGCTGAGACGGGGTGGGGGCGCCGGGGGCTCTCAGGGGCTGTCAGGACGTGCCCGGTTCCCGTGTGGTGAACGTGAGCCTGAAGACCGGGTGGGCGGGCGCCGACGCGAGCAGTTCCTCGTCGGAGGACGTGGCGTCCACCCCGCCGAAGTACGGTTTCACCTCCCACCCCCACCGCTTCAGATAGGCGCGCAACAGCTCCGGGGCCTCGGCGGCGGGCAGCTCCTCGGCCGTGAAACGGCGGATGCGGCGGCCGACGCGCAGTTCGCCACCGCCCGCCGCCCGCAGATTGCGTACCCACGCCGACTCGCCGCGGGCGGACACCAGGTACCGGCTGCCCCGGTACGTCAGCGGGTTGACCGGAACACGCCGCCATGTGCCGCTCGTACGCCCGCGTACCGCCAGATCCGCCGCTCCGGCGAAGCTGACGCCGCGGCGGGCCAGCCAGCAAACCCCGCCGCACCGGATAAATCACAAGCTCAGGCGGGCTGCGAGGCGGCCGGGCTTGTCGTAGGCAGGTGTGGTCGTCATCGGGCGGCCTCCGGGGTCGGCGGCGGAAGTGCGGCTTCCGCGGGAAGGTGCTGCTCCGGTACGGCGCCTCCCGGCAGGGGGCCGGAACGATGCCGAAGCGGTGCCGAAGCGGCGCCTCGCTGGGAGCAGTGTGGGCCGGGCCACCGGTCGTCGGCTACTCCCCGTGGAGTACGCCTGATCACCACGCCGGGGGGACGTCCCCGTGCGCCGCACCGGTCTAGCGTGGCGCCATGGACAACGGACGGCCGTGGTGGGCGCGGCTCTGCCATGGCCCGGGCCGGAGTGGGGGACGGGCGCTGGGTGGCGGGGACGGTTCCGCAGACCGGCGGTCCGGTACGCCGCGGTTCGGCATCCAGCGGTCCAGTTCCCGGCAGCCGGAGACCCGGCGATCCAGTCCTCCCCAGCAGTCCGGCCCCCAGCACTCCTCCACCACGCGGCTGCCCGGTCTCCGGCTGCCGTGGGCCTCGACGGTCGGGTTCACCGCGTTCGTCCTCGTCGGCACGCGGTTCGCCGCGAAGGGCCAGCCCGGCCGCGCCGACCTCGATCCGTTCGCGTACCTGCTGCTGGTCGCGGGCGCCGCCCTGCTGCTCCTGCGGCACCGCTGTCCGCGCACCGTCGCCCTCGGCACCGCGCTCACGACCGCCACCTACCTCGCGGCCGGCTACCCGTACGGCCCGGTTCTGCTCGTCGCCGCCTTCGGCTGCTTCGCGGGCATCGTCGCCGGGCGGCGTACGGCCGCTTGGGCCGCCGTCGGTCTGATCTGGGTGAGCCACCTCCTGGTCGGCCACTGGCTCTACCGCTGGCTGCCGCCGCCGGGCGACCGGCCCGCGCCCTGGGGAGAGCAGGTGTTCATCACGGCCCTGGTGGTGGCGGTCATGGCGGTCTCCGAACTGGCGCGCGTACGGCGTGAACAGTTCGCCCGGGTACGCGCCGAGCGCGCGGCCGCCGAGCGGCGGCGGGCCGACGAGGAACGGCTGCGGATCGCCCGCGAACTGCATGACGTCCTCGCGCACAGCATCTCCGTCATCAACGTCCAGGCGGGCGTCGGCCTCGCCCTCCTGGACGACGACCCCGAACAGGCCCGCACCGCCCTGACCACCATCAAGGCCGCCAGCAAGGAAGCGCTGGGCGAGGTCCGGCAGGTCCTGGACACGCTGCGGACGCCGGGCGACGCACCGCGCGCCCCGGCGCCCGGCCTGGACCGGCTGCCCGAACTGTGCGAGCAGGCCAAGGACGCCGGCCTCACGGTGCAGGTCACCGAAAGCGGCACCCGCGCCGGCCTCACCCCGGGCACCGACCTCGCCGCTTTCCGCATCGTCCAGGAGGCGCTGACCAACATCGTGCGGCACTCCGGCTCCCGCACCGCCCGGGTCCGGCTCGGTCACCTCACCGGCGCGCTGGAGATCACGGTGGACGACGACGGTCCGGCGACCGCCACCGGGCGCGCCGGAGACGTCAGCGGGGGAGGCAACGGCCTGGTCGGTATGCGGGAACGCGCCGCCGCGCTCGGCGGCACCGTCGAGGCGGGACCACGCCCGGACGGCGGTTTCCGGGTGCACGCCCGCATCCCGCTGCGCCCCACGACACCCGCCGGGCCACCGGAGCCGCAGCGGCCCGGCGCCGCGCACGCTCCGGATACGGTGATTCCCCACGCCACCGAGGAGGAGTCGTGATCCGGGTACTGCTCGCCGACGACCAGTTGCTGGTCCGCGCCGGCTTCCGGGCCCTGCTGGACGCCCAGCCCGACATCGAGGTCGTCGGGGAGGCGGCGGACGGCGAGGAAGCGCTGATCGCCCTGCGCGACCTGCGCCCCGACGCCGTCCTGATGGACATCCGGATGCCGGTGCTGGACGGGCTCGCCGCCACCCGTCAGATCACCGAGGACCCCCGGCTGTCCGCCGTGAAGGTCGTCATGCTCACCACCTTCGAACTGGACGAGTACGTCTTCGAGGCGATCCGCTGCGGCGCCTCCGGCTTTCTGGTCAAGGACACCGAACCGGAGGAACTCGTACGGGCCGTACGGGCCGTGGTCGAGGGCGACGCGCTGCTCTCGCCGGGCGTCACCCGCCGGCTGATCGCCGAGTTCGCCGCCCGCTCCAAGGAGCCGGCGGCGGACGGCGCCCTGTCCGCCCTCACCGAACGCGAGCGGGAGGTGATGGCGCTCGTCGGCATCGGGATGTCGAACGAGGAGATCGCCCGCCGTCTGGTCGTCAGCCCGCTGACCGCCAAGACCCACGTCAGCCGCACGATGGTCAAGCTGGGCGCCCGGGACCGTGCGCAACTGGTCGTGCTGGCGTACGAATCGGGGCTCGTGCGCCCGGGGTGGCTCGGGTAGGGCCTGTCCGGAGCGCGGCCTATCCGGGGCGCGGCCTATCCGGAGCGCCGGCCGGAGAAGCGGCGCAGGGCACGCACCACCCGCCACACGAACGCGACACCCGCCGCGCTCCCGGCCGCCGCCAGCAGCACTCCCGTCCAGGTCCGGCCCGGGTGGGTGAACAGCAACGGGCTGACGGCCACGCCGAAGGTGAGGGCGGCCACGAACAGACCGGTCAGCAGGGCGAAGCCGATCTCGACGGTCATCGCGTCGCGTTCGGCCTGGGAACGGGTCGGAGACATGGTGACACCCTGTCATGTGCTGACCAGAATTTTGTGGTTGTTCGGTGGTGTGCTGTGAGCTGTTGTTGCTGCTGCTTCTCCTTCCTCGGCTGCCGCCGATCCGCCGGACGGCGACCCGTCGGACGGCGGCCCGTCGGCCCTGGCCCCGGCCCCGGGCCTCGGCCTCCTGCCGGGCCGCCCGCCCGCTCGTCCGCGCCCGCTCGCTTGCTCGTCCGCCCGGCCTTCTCTCCCTCCCCCGCCCCCTCACGCCCCGCCAGCCGGGGCCCGTCAGATGCCCGAACGCTCCTGCCACAGCCGGGCCAGCCCGGCATCGCCCGTGATCGTGAGGCCGTCCAGTGGCCGGCGGTTCCACAGGGCGAGATACAGGTCGGACGCCGGGCCCTCGACCACGCAGTCCGCAGCGCCGGTGCCGGGCGCGGCCGCCTCCTCCGGCGCCCCCGTGCCCGGTATGCGCTCCGCCCGGGGCGGAGCGTCCGACAGCACCACCGTCCAGGCCGCGTCTGCCACCCCGGCCGCGCCGGTCGCCCGTATCCGAAGCGTCTTCGGCGACTCCGTACGCATCCTGCTGCGCTCCCGCGCGTGCATGCCGACCAGCAGCTCGTCGATGCCGTCGACGGCGAAGGCGGGCGCGAAGGGGCTGCGGCCGGCGCCGAGCGCCGCTTCGGCGTCGGCGCGGTGCACCGCCGTTTCGTGGGCCTGGCGCCGCGCCCAGAAGGCCAGCGGGGACGGCGCGGGCAGGAAGATCCAGCACGACAGGTCCGCCGGGGCCGAGCGCAGCGCCCGCACCAGCGTCCGGCAGCCGTCGCGCAGCCAGTCGGCGAGCTGCTCGTCGGGCACCCCCGGGTCCTCGGGCAGGGGGACCGGCTGCTGGAGGCCCTGCTCCACGAAGCCCGTCGCCCAGCGGTGCACCCGGCCGGTGTGCGAGAGCAGGTCTCGTATCCGCCAGTCCGGGCAGGTCGGGACCCGGGCGTCGGTCCCGGCCTGTTCGGCTGCGTGCGCGAGGAGTTGGCCGTCCCGTTCCAGGGACCCGGCGAAGTCAGTGATCTCCATGCCGCTGAGTGTGCCAGCCACCACTGACAACGGCCCGGCGCCCGCCCGGCTGCCCGCGCAGCGCGCGGTGCACCAGCCCGAGCAGCAGCGCGTTGACCAGCGCCGCGACGATCAGCGTCAGGATCAGGTACCACTGCGGCGACCCGGCTTCACCCCACAGCGCGTCACCGGCGAGCCACAGCGGGAAGACCGTGGGAGCGGTGAGCAGCGCCGCCCAGACTCCGGAGAACGAGGCGTCCTGGTGCTCCACGAAGAGCAGGTCCACCGCGGCGAAGAGCACCGCCCCGGCCACCAGCGCCAGGTAGACGAGCGAGACCGGATTGCCGAACATCAGCCACGCGGGTCCGCGCAGCCGGGGTGTGACGTTCATGCAGCCCCCCAGGTGTCGGGGTGGCCGGGTGGCGCCTGCGTGCGCGCCCCGCGCGCCGGCGCTCTCCGGCCGGATGCCCTGGCCTGATCCGTGACCAAGTAGTCAATTATGGTCCGTAAACGGGCCCTTCCGACAGGCCGGGTACCCGGCATCCGCGTATCGACTCTCGCGTACCGGCCCGTACGCGCCGTGCCGTAGCCGTACCGGGACACCGCCGGTACGTGCCGCCCCGCATCCGTCCGTACGGGATGCGCGCCGTGTTCGTCATGGGAGCCCCGGCGCCCGCCCGCCGCGTTCCCCGGAAGGGTGGCCCGTATTTTGTTTACCGTCGGTACAAAGCCAGAATGGGGACGTGACCCACACTCGGACAACCAGGCTGGAACGGGGCCGCAGCGCCCTCGGCCCCGCACTGGAGCTCGTACACACCGGGCGCGCGCCCACCCGCGCCGTCCTGACCTCGGAACTCGGCGTGACCCGGGCGACCGCGGGCGCGGTGGCGGCGGAGCTGGAAGCGCTTGGGCTGATCACCGTCGACTCCCGCCCGACCTCCTCCGCGGGGTCCCAAGGCCGCCCCTCGCACCGGCTGTTCATCGACGAGAACGGCCCCGTCGTGCTCGCCGGCCAGATCCACGCCGACGGCTTCCGCGTCGCGCTGGTCGGTCTCGGCGGGCGGATCGTGTCCACCGTCAGCGGCTGCGGCACGATCCCCGCCGACCCCGCGCACGTACTGGCCGAAGCGGTGGCGGCCGGCTCGGAGCTGCTGGAACGGACCGGACGCCGCTGCCTCGGCGCGGCGCTCGCCATCCCGTCCGCCGTCGCCGAGCCGGACGGCGAGGCACTCAACCCGCTGCATCTGGCCTGGCCTTCGGGCGCCCCCGTACGCCGCCAGTTCCGGCGCGCCCTCGCCGAGGCCGGCATTCCCGGCGTCACCGAGGCGGTCGGCTTCACGGGCAACGATGTCAACCTCGCCGCACTGGCCGAACACCGGCACGGCGCCGGCCGCGGCGCCCGCGACCTGCTGTGCATCGCCTCCGGGCACCGGGGCGTCGGCGGTGCGCTGGTTCTGGACGGCCGGTTGCACAGCGGCAGTTCGGGCCTCGCCCTGGAGGTCGGGCACCTGACCGTCAACCCGCAGGGCATGCCCTGCCACTGCGGCAGCCGCGGCTGCCTGGACGTCGAGGCGGACCCGCTCGCCTTCCTCGGCGCCGCGGGCCGGGAGCCCGGCCCCGAGGGCTCACTGCTCCGGCAGGCCACCGACCTGCTCCGCGAGGAGTACGAGGACCCGTCCGTACGGGCCGCCGCCGATCTGCTGATCGACCGGCTGGGCCTCGGGATCGCCGGACTCGTCAACATCCTCAACCCCGACCGCATCATCCTCGGCGGCCTGCACCGCGAACTCCTCGGCGCCGACCCGGAACGGCTGCGGGCCGTGGTCGCCGAACGCAGCCTGTGGGGACGCAGCGGCGGCGTACCGATCCTGCCGTGCACGCTCGACCACAACAGCCTGGTCGGCGCGGCGGAACTGGCCTGGCAGCCGGTGCTGGACGACCCACTGGTGGTACTGGAACCGGAGGCCCGGGAAGCCGGTCCCGCCTGAGCGGCCATGGCGGCACACCATCCGCCTGCGAACCGGCTGCCGCGCCGATGACCTGACGCCTGCCCGCGAACCGGCCCCACTGCCGCCCTTATTCGGGCGGCACCAGTGGACTCGCGGCGATGCCCAAAGCCGTATCCGGTGGGTGCTGCTGCGTGTTCCGGCCCTGTGGCCTGATCATTCTTCCGGTGCTACGGGGCATTTCCTGCGTACCGGCCGACCGTGATCGGACTTCCATTCGCGGGCCGGGCAGGGTTTGCCGCCGCCCGCCGAGACGAATGCGCTCGGGCCGCCGGTTTCACGGTCATCGCCCTCGAAACCTTTTGTGGTCTATGCCACCCCAGGGGGGTGTTGAGGGGTGTGACGTGAGCCATAGGGGGCCCGACGGTGTTGCCTGAACAGTGCGTATAACGCTCCGCTGACCACCGCTCACACAGTTGTGGCGTGCGTGCCGCTCGAAATGCCCAGCCGGGCAGGGCAAGATGGGTGCATCAACCGCCTGCCCGGTGGCGTGGATCACCCACTTCATGGTCCATTTCTCCGGGCGGCGCGCAGGCGTGAAGGGTCCTGCCTCCCTGGCAGTCAACCGATGAAGGCAGGACCCAGCTGCGGGGGCCCCGGCGTTCAGCCGGGGCCTCACTGCTGCTCAGTGGAAGTGCTGAAAGGTTTCACGCAGGAACTTCAACACCGCGTACAGCGGGCTGCACCAGCGCGCCTTTCGAAAAAAGCCCTCCCATGAACAGCGAGTACAGCAGCACCCCTTCGGACAGGCGTCCAACGGGTATCACCTCCGATCCGGGGCCGTTGTCATCGCAGCCCCGCGGGAGCTGCGAGCTGGGCCGAAAGGGCCGGAGGCAAGGCATCAGATTAGCTCGGTGTGACCACTCTCATAGCCCTCTTCGGCCCCAGCCGACGGCGTGATGCCGGAGTCCGGCCCGGCACCGCGGGCCGTACGGCGGCTCTTCACCGGCCTCTCGGACGCCTTCCGGGTCCTGGACCTGCGGAGACCCGCTTACCTTGCAGTAGCACCGAGTGTCAGTTCCCGATCCGGTCGTTGTGTAAATCACATATGCAAGCGGTGGGATGCATGTGGGCGGCAAGTATCGTCAAGAAGATCATCACTGTTGCAAAGATCGTCTCCCGCCGGTGGCGCCGGGCGGGGGTGGTGCCGAGCGGGCGGCGGTGGTCTCGCCCGGTCGCCGGTCAAAGGTGCGGTTGTTGACGGGCCGTGACGATCTGTCCGGCTTTCCATGAATCCTTCGGCCTCCGTTCACGTGCTGTCCGCACGCCAGGAGGCCTCTCGTTCGGTCTGCGTCGGAAGCGTCGTGCCGCCCCTTCCTCCGCGATCCCTGGACGGACACCATGCCCGCATTACGTACCCGCCGTTGGCACCGCGCTGTCGCCCTTCTGCTCGCCGCCGGGCCGGTCCTGGCCGGTGCGCCGGCCGTCACTCCCGCCCACGCGGCCCCGGCCGGTGACGTACATATCAACGAAGTGGTGACCACCGGAGGCGTCGAGGACTCCGTCGAGCTGTACAACAAGGGCACGTCGACGATCGACATCTCGGGCTGGATCCTCAAGGACGACAAGGACGACAAGGACGGCCCGAAGTACCGGATTGCTTCCGGGACCAAGCTGGCTTCCGGTGCTTTCCGCGCCTTCGACGTCCACGACGCGTTCGGGCTGGGCTCGGACGACAAGGCCCGCCTGTATCTGCCGGACGGCAAGACCCTGGTCGACAGCTTCTCCTGGAGCAAGCATTCCGCCCCCTCCTGGTCACGCTGCCCCGACGGCATCGGCGCCTTCGAGCCGGCCGAGGTGACGCTGAACGCCGCCAACGGCTGCGCCGACAGCGGCGGCATGCCGACGGCGTGGCCCGGCAGCAGTGTCGTGAAGACCGCTGACGCTTCCAATGTCTTCGGCGAGGACCTCAGCGGCCTCTATCAGGAGGGCGACACCATGTGGGCAGCCCAGAACAACGGCACGCTGTGGCGCCTGATCCGTAACGCGTCCGGTGGCTGGACCCCCGACACCAGCAGCGGCTGGGCCTCCGGCAAGAAACTGCGCTTCCCCGGAGGCTCCGGCCACCCCGACAGCGAGGGCGTCACAGTGACCGGCAGCGGATCCGCCGCCGGTGTCTTCGTCGCCAGCGAACGCAACGGCGACGCCTCAAGTACCAGCCGCCTGTCCGTCCTGAAGTACGGCGTCTCCGGCACCGGCACCACCCTGACCGCCACCAAGGAGTGGAACCTCGCCTCCGACGTGCCGTCCGTCGGCCCCAACCTCGGCTTCGAGGGCATCACCTGGGTCCCCGACACCCACCTGACCAAAGCCGCCTTCAAGGACGCTTCCACCGGCGCTGCCTACGACCCGGCACGTTACGGCGCCCACAGCGGCGGCGTGTTCTTCACCGGCGTCGAAGGCACCGGCATGATCTACGGCTACGTCCTGCAGGACTCCGGCGCATTCACCCGCGTCGCGTCCATCGACAGCGGCATGGGCAGCATCATGGAACTGCAGTGGGAACCCCAGGCCGCCCGCCTGTGGGCCGTCTGCGACGACACCTGCAAGGGCCGCCATCGCACCATGCAGATCAACGCCGCCGGCACCTTCACCACCACCGCCACCCACAATCGCCCCACCGGCATGCCCAACTACAACAACGAAGGCTTCACCCTGGCAGGCGCCGACGAGTGCATCGCCGGATCCAAGCCCGTCTACTGGGCCGACGACGCCAATGACGACGGCCATGCACTGCGCAAGGGCAACATCACCTGCTGACGCTGCCGTACAGCGTCAATCGCCAATTGCCCACTGCGCTTCACGTAGCCGTGCATGCCTTCCGGACGCTTCTCCACCTACGGGATCGCTTCGACGAGCCTGACGCGAGCACGGACCCGGAGTGGCCGGCGACCCAATCAGCACTCAGCGAAGCACTGGAGGCCCTTCGGCAAGCCATGCGCTCAGACCTCAGCTCTCTGTAAACCGTGGCGCGTTGTGGGCCCGGCAGGTACCGGTCCTTCAGACCCGCGGCGGCTGTCCGGTATCACACTCCGACCGGGCCTCCGCGCCACAGTGGGGCGGCCCGTCGGCCGACGGCGGTTTCGAAGGCTGCGTGGGCCAGCAGGCGGGTCGAGTCCAGGGTCGGGAGCGGTGCAACCTCCGGTGTGATCAGGAGGGGGATTTCCGTGCATACGAGGGCCACGGCGTCGCAGCCGCAGGCTGCCAGCCGATCGATGACGCGTAGGTACTCCCGGCGGGCGGGCTCGGAGAAGACGCCGTTCACCAGTTCGTCGAAGATGATCCGGTGGACGGTACGGCGGTCGTCCTCGTCCGGTACGTCGGCCGTTATGCCCCGGGAGCCCAGCGCGCGCCTGTAGAGCGGGCCGTCCATCGTGTACGCGGTGCCCAGCACGCCGACGCGTCGGTGTCCGTCACGGGCGGCGCGTTCGGCGACCACCTCGGCGATGTGCAGGCCGGGCAGCGGCAGCTTCTCGCCGGGGAGTTCGAGGGCCAGGTGGGCGGTGTTGTCCGGGCAGACGAAGTAGTCGGCTCCGGCGCGGGCGAGACGGGCGAGGCTCTCGGCGAGCGTCGCACGGATCGTACGGTGGTCACCGGCGTCCCAGGCGGGCATGCTGCGCGCCATGCTGATGCAGTCCAGCGTCACGTCCGGGTGGGCGTACGCCCCCAGCTCGGCGGACGCCTGCCGGCAGAACTCGCGGAAGCACAGCGCCGCTCCTTCGACGCTGTGCGCGAGGATGCCCAGGTGCTTCATGGCGCCTCCAGTGGCACGGAGCGGTTGCACGGACGGTTGCGTCGCCGCCATTGTCACCCGTCCCACTGACAAAGGCCGTCCGACGCCCGCTTCAGCCGCCCGCCCGCTTCAGGCGCCCCCCACCGGCTCCCACGCCACCGCGAACGCGCGGGCCGGGTTCGTCGTGAAGAGGTGCCGGACCAGTTCGGCGCCCAGGGTGATTTCGAGTCGCGGGCGCAGGCGGTTCAGCAGATGGGGCATGCCGGGGCCGCCGTTGACCGACCGGGCTGCCGCCGTCGTCGTGTCGCCGCCGAGCAGCAGCCGGTCCCCGTACCCGGCCTCGGCGAGTGCGGCCAGCGCGTCGGGCAGCCGCCAGTCCGTGGCGTGGTGGGCTCGTGACGGCCCGTCGAAGGCCAGGTAGGCCCCGGCAGCGGCGGCCGACCGGTGGGTGACCGGGTCGGGTGAGCGGTTGAGGTGGCCGAGGATCACCCGCTGCGGCGGTACCTCCAACGTCCCGCACAGCAGGTCGAGTACGTCTCCGGCGCCGGTGCCCAGTTCCAGGTGGACGCCGATGGCGGCGCCGGTGGCGTGGTGGGCCTCGGCCGCGGCGGCCATGGTGTACCGGGCATGCGCGTCCAGGCCGTGGAAGCCGCCGGCGACTTTGATGAGCCCGGCGCGGGGGCGCGGGCCGGTGCCGTCGGCCGCATCCGTACCGTCGGCCGCATCCGTACCGTCGGCCTCGTCCGTACAGTCGGCGCCCCGGTCCTCGTCATCGCGGTCTCCGGCACCGGGGTCCCCGGCGCCTCGGCCCTCGAACCGGCTCCTGATGCCCGTCGTCAGCTCCGCCACGAACAGCCCTGCCAGGTCCGCCGAGCCGCCGCCCAGACCGACCGGACCGGCCCCCATGACCCGCTCCAGCACCTCGGGCGTGTAATGGACCGCCTGGTGCAGGCCCGTCGCCGCCACGATCCGCACCCCGGATTCCTCCGCGAGTCGCGGCAGTTCGCGGACGCGCCGCCCCATCCCGTACGGCGTCCACTGGATCACCGTGCTGCCGCCCGCCTCCCGGAAGGCCCGGAGTTCGGCCGCCGCCGCACCGGCGTCGGCGAGTTCCTGGCCGGGCAGTTGCGGGCTGCGCAGGAACAGGTGGTCGTGGGCGTCGCAGACGCCCAGTACGGCGGGGGAGACGTCCCCCGAGACCGTACGGACGGTGGGTTCCGGGAGTTGGGTCATCCGTGCGTTCATCCGTGCGTTCACCTGTGGGTTCATCCGCGTGTTCACCACTGTGCTCCGGTCGGCAGCAGCGTCGCCCCCGGCGCGGAGAGGTGCAGCACCTGGAAGCGCTCGCCGTCCGATGCGGGCGCGGTGCCTTCCCAGAGGGTGAAGTGCACCAGTTCCCAGCGTCGGGGGTCGAGGGCGAGCGCGGTGGTGTGCACACCGTCCGTACGGGCCAGCCGTCGCTGGCCGGCCACCGCTTCCTCGACGGCGGTGGCCGGATCCGTGCCCTCGGAGAGCGTCTGGGTACGGCGGACGAAGGAGCCCGGCACCGCTCCGGCAGACGGCCCACACAGGTGGTGGACGCCCATCCAGTGCCGTACGGCCGGGCGGCCGAAGTCGCGGATCACGCCGCGGAAGCCGTCTCCGAGCAGGAAGCGGTTCATCGCGAGGGCGTCGGCCCAGAGGTAGAACGGCGCGTATTGATTGACGGGCGAACCGTCGGTGCCGCGTTCGCGGACGCCGTACGCCTTGATCCCGAGCCCTTCGTAGGTGTCGAGGAGGTGGCCGCGGGTCCGTACCCGGTCGCGGATGATGCCCATGTCGTAATCGGCGGGCAGGGTGACGGTGTATTGCAGGGCGTGCACGGGTGCTCCGAGTGGGTGGAGGAAACGGTCACGGTGGGGCCGGTTCACGCGGCCGGGCCGGCGTCGGCGGTCGTACGGTCGTCGACCAGGCAGCCCCAGTCGGCGGTCGTGCCGTCCTCCGCCGCCTCGAACAGGGCGAGATGGGTCATGAACGTGCCGGGCGCGGCGCCGTGCCAGTGCCACTCGCCCGGGGCGGTCCACACCGTGTCCCCGGCCCTGATCTCCTCGACCGGGCCGCCCTTGCGCTGTACCAGGCCGGTGCCCTCGGTGACGTGCAGGACCTGGCCGTACGGGTGGCGGTGCCAGGCGGTACGGGCGCCGGGTGCGAAGTGGACGCTGAACAGGCGCAGCCGGGACGGCGCGGGCGGTGCCGCGAGTTCGTCGAGCCACACGGTGCCGGTGAAGTGCTCGGCGGAACCGGCCTGGCTGGCGGGGCGGGTACGGGTGATCTCCATGGCGGTGGCGCCTTTACGGTGAGCGGGGTGGGACTGACGGGCGGTCAGGTGGTGTGGGGCGGGGTGGTGACGTGGGCCGCGAGGAGGGACAGCACGCCGCGTACGGCGGTGTCGAAAGGGGCGGTCGACTCGGCGGCGCGGGCCAGGACGTAGCCGCCCTGCACGGTCGCGACGACGGTGGCCGCGGCTCCTTCCGGGTCCAGCTCCGCGTCGAACTCGCCGCGCTCGCGCCCCTCCTGGAGGATCTCGGTGATCCGGCCGCGCAGCCAGTCCAGCGTCTCGAACACGGGCTGCCGCAGCGCCGGGTCGGCGATCACGTCCGGGTCCATGGTCAGCCGGCCCACCGGGCAGCCGCGCAGCACGTCGCGCTCGCGCAGCAGGTAGGCGCGCACCCGGTCGTACGCGCCGCCCTCTGCGGAGAGGGTGGCGTCGGCCGTTGCCCGCATGGCCTCCGCGGTACGGCGGATGGCGGCGAGTGCGAGGTCGGACTTGCCCGCGAAGTGGTGGTACATGCTGCCCTGTCCGACGCCGGCGCGCTGCAGGATCGCCTTCGGGCTGGTGCCGGTGAAGCCGCGCTCCCAGAGGAGCTCCCGGGCGCTTTCGATGAGCCGTTCGGAGGTGGTCATGGGCTGACTGTACATACCAGTAGTTACAGAGATCAACCGGGGAGGCCGACTGCCGCGGTGATCGCCTCCGCCTGCCGTACTTCCCCGGCGGTATGGGCAGTGCCCTCGGCCGTACGACGACTGGCGGCCTTTGGGAGGTCAGGCTCGGAAGGGCCAACTCCGAAGCCGCGCCGAGCCGGTGTCCATCACGTCCGTCATCGGGCCCCGGCTTGCGCGGCACCGTCTGTTAGGAGCTGATCTGTCATGTACGAGCTGGCGCACTCGTGGGCCGGTGGTGGCCCGGGTCCCTGGTTCCTGTTCTTCCCGCTGTTCTGGGCGGCCGTCGTGTTCGGTGTGTTCACCCTGCTGAGGCGTACCGTGTGGCGCGGCCGCCGGCAGCCGTTCGGCGGGTTCCGGGGTGCCGGTCCCGCTGCGGCGGGCCGGACCGACCCGTCGCCCATCGACCTGCTCGGCCGGCGCTTCGCGACCGGGGAGATCGACGAGGAGGAGTACTGGCGCCGGCTGTCCGTCCTGGACGAGCGGTTCGGCGGCGCCGGAGGGAAGGGCGGGGTGGTGTGAACGAGGGCGCGCGGGTACTCGGGACCGCGCGCCCGCATCTGTTCCGCCACGGTGCCCGCTCGTACTGCCGAACCCCTTCAGCCGACCCCGGCGCCCCGCACGCGCGGCCGGCTGTCCACCGGCGTGCGCAGGGGTGGTTCGGCCGGTGTCAGCGCCGGTTCGCGCGCCGCCGCGCCGCGGGCGCACGAGGAGCGCCCCACGGACGTACGGCGGACCGTCTCCTCCGGTGCGAGCGTGAGCGCCGGAAGCGTGAACCAGACAACCTTGCCGCCGCCGTCGGGCCGCACTCCCCAGCTCTCGCTGAGAGCCTCGATCAGCGACAGGCCGCGGCCCTCGGTGTCGAGGGTGCCGGCCGTCCGCACTCGGGGCAGTCGGGGGTCCAGGTCATGTACCGACACCGTCAGCTGGTCCAGGAGGACGAGCAGTTCGACGGTGCACTGCTTGCTGGGCACGGCGTGCTGGTGCACATTGGCGAGCAGTTCGGTCACGCCGAGCGCGGCCGGGTCTATCAAGGCGTCGAGGCGCCAGTACCGGAGCTGCGCCGATACGATTCTGCGCACCTGGCCGATCCGGGCCGGAAGGGCCTGTAGCTCCACCGTGCAGTGTCTGCTGGGCTGCCTGATCACGACCACGACTCCCTGATGAGGTCGGGCGCCCTCGTACGTCGGGGGCGAAGATCGGATCCAGCGATGCCGCCTTCCACCACAGTGTCACCGCTGGTGAACCCTCAGTGATACGAGTCCAGGGTCGTCCCATCAGTGCGCTCCCGCAACCGCACCGACCCCCGGGAGACCCTGTCAAGCGCGAGCGGAGCGAGCCGCGCGTACGGCATCCAGGAAGCGGTCCGGGGTGCCCAGCGTCAGCGAGTAACGGTGGCCGTTCAGCGTCGCGAGCGCCCGGTCACGGGCCGCGAACAGCGGTTTGTGCGCCTGTACGGCCTGGACCGGCGCGCTGTCTATTTCGGTGCCGTAACTCGTCAGCAGGGCCAGCCTGCCGTCCTTGATCACGACTTGGCCCGCCCGGGTGAGCGACCGGAGCAGCCATCTCTCGATGCGTACCCCGGTGGCGTTGAATTCGGGCTCCGCCATGGCGATCACCTCCTCAGCACGTCGGGCGTGCGGTCTCCACCCGCCCCCTTGGTGCGCAGTCTGCCTGCGTCGTGCCGCGTGCACCAGTACCCCTTGGCCAAAGCTCGCCCCCGGTTCGGTCCCAGGTGCTCCTTGGGGTTGCCCAAAGGGTTGTTTATGCAGGTGAGAAGCGTGTGGCGGGTGGTTATAGTCGAAACCGGCCCGGCGTTCCGCGCGGGCTCCGTACGACGTCGGGGAGCGCGCCGATGAGCACCGCACAGTCACCACACAGCCCTGCGGACCGGGTGTCCGGGAGCGGCTGCCCGATGCCGACCGTGGACATCGACCGCAGCGATCCGGACTACCGGGCCTGGCTCAAAGAAGCCGTCCGCAAGGTGCAGGCGGACGCCAACCGGACGGCCGACACCCATGTGCTGCGCTTCCCGCTGCCGGAGGAGTGGGGCATCGACCTGTACCTGAAGGACGAGTCGACGCACCCCACCGGCAGCCTCAAGCACCGGCTGGCCCGTTCGCTGTTCCTCTACGGGCTGTGCAACGGCTGGATCCGGCCCGGCAAGCCCGTCATCGAGGCCTCCAGCGGCTCCACCGCCGTCTCCGAGGCGTACTTCGCGAGCCTGATCGGGGTGCCGTTCATCGCGGTGATGCCGGCCACGACCAGCCGCGAGAAGACCCGGCTGATCGAGTTCCACGGCGGCACCTGCCACCTCGTGGACGACCCGCGGACCGTCTACGAGGTCTCCGCCCGGCTCGCCGCTGAGTCCGGCGGGCACTACATGGATCAGTTCACCTACGCCGAACGGGCGACGGACTGGCGCGGCAACAACAACATCGCCGAGTCGATCTACCAGCAGCTGCGGCTGGAGCGGTACCCGGAACCCGCCTGGATCGTCGCCACGGCCGGCACCGGCGGCACCTCCGCGACCATCGCCCGCTATGTGCACTACATGCAGTACGACACCCGCATCTGCGTGCCCGACCCGGAGAACTCCTGCTTCTTCGACGGCTGGCGCACCGGCGACGCGAAGACGGACTGCGCCACCGCCTCGCGCATCGAGGGCATCGGACGGCCGCGCATGGAGCCCAGCTTCGTGCCCGGCGCCGTCGACCGGATGATGAAGGTCCCGGACGCGGCGAGCGTGGCGGCCGTACGGGCCCTGGAGCGGGCCATCGGGCGCAAGGCGGGCGGCTCGACGGGCACCGGCCTGTGGAGCGCGCTCAAGATCATCGGGGAGATGGTCGCAGAGGGGCGCACGGGCTCCATCGTCACCCTGCTCTGCGACCCGGGCGACCGGTACCTGGACAAGTACTACTCGGACAGCTGGCTGGAGGATCAGGGTCTGGACATCGCGCCGTACGCGGCGACGATCGACAGGTTCCTGGAGACCGGGAGCTGGCCGGGCTGAACCGTACGCTGACGGCGGGCCGGTTGGGCAGTACGCGATGGCGGGTCCCGGCTCCCGGGGCCCCGGCGGCTTCCGGCCCGTGTCAGGCGTCCGTGCCGTCGCCCGGTTCCCCCGCGACGACCAGATCCGGCGGCAGTTCCGCGATCTCCTCGCGCGCCCGCGCCGGCAGGCCGCGGTCGGTCACCAGTACGTCCACGTCCTCCAGCGAGGCGAAGGAACTGAGCCCCACCGTGCCCCACTTGGTGTGGTCCGCCACCACCACGACCCGGCGCGCGGAGCGGACGAAGTGCCGGTTGGTCTCCGCCTCGGCGAGGTTGGGCGTGGACAGACCGGCCTCCACCGATATGCCGTGTACGCCGAGGAAGAGCACGTCGAAGTGGAGGGAGCGGATCGCGGTGTCCGCCACCGGTCCCACCAGGGTGTCCGAGGGGGTGCGGACCCCGCCCGTCAGCACCACCGTCGCCGCGCCCGCCCGGGGGGCCTGGCTGCCGCCGGCCGCCGCCCGCTGCGCGTTGTAGAACACGTCGGCCACCCGTACGGAGTTGGTGACGACGGTCAGGTCCGGCACGTCCAGCAGCTGCTGGGCCAGCGCGAACGCGGTCGTGCCGCCCGCCAGGGCGATCGCGCCGCCCGGGGCCGCCATCCGGGCCGCCGCCTTGGCGATGTCCTCCTTGGCGCTCAGCTCCAGTCCCGACTTGGCCTCGAAGCCCGGCTCGTGGCTGCTCGGTTCGCTGACCGGGACCGCCCCGCCGTGCACCTTCTCCACCATGCCCTGCCGGGCGAGGGCGTCCAGGTCGCGCCGGACCGTCATGTCCGAGACGTTGAGCCTGCGGGTCAGCTCGTTCACGCGGACTCCGCCGCGCCGTCTGACCTCGTCGAGGATCAGAGCGCGCCGCTGCTCCGCGAGCAGGTTCTGGTTGTCGCTCACCCCGGCCTGTCCCTTCCGCCCGGCTGCCGTTTCGCCCTCATCCTCGCACGCGGCACCGGGCGCATCCGCCCCGCCCGGGGTGGGGTGCGCGCCTGCGCAACCGGGAAGAAGGCAGGCGCGAAGTACGCGAGGGGCGCGCGCGGGGACGCGGGCGCCTGGTTGAGGATGACATGACAGCGGGCGCCGCCGCCGGGTACCGTGCGGCGCCGACCGGCACGTACGGCATCGGGGGATCGACCAAGTGGACACCGGCAGCAGCACACACCGACCGACTCCGGACGGCCCGGAGGGCGGCCCGGACGACGGCCCGCGCGCCGACAACGACGGCCCGGACGACGGCCCGCGCGCCGATCCGGACGGCGGCGCCCCACCGGACACCGCCCAAACCGGCGCCCCACCGGACACCGCCCCGCCGGGCACCGCCCCGCCGGGCACCGCCCCGCCGGGCACCGCCCCGCCGGGCACCGCCCCGCCGGGCACCGCCCCATCAGCCGAGCGGCAACTCGCCCTCGAACTGCTCGTGCACGGCGTCGGCGGCACGACTCCCGAAAGGATGCTCGGCGACCCGCGCACCGTCCTGATCACCGGCGACGACACCGCCGCCGTGTACCGCAGGGCTGTCGACGCCGACGCCGAGCAGCGCCCCGAGGACTACCGCGCCGAACCGATCCGCGAGGCGTACTGCTGGTGCAACCTCACCTCCGGCAACGGAGCCCGCGCCCTGTGGCTCGTCCTGCTCCCGTTCATGGTCGCCAACCTCGCCCACTGGATGCGCCCCGCCGCCCCCTCCCACCACAGGGGCCACCGTGTGTACGACATCCTCGTCCGCCTCCTCGCCCTCAGCCTCACCGTCCTGCTGGTCGCCGCCGCCTGCGAAGTGGCCCTCGACCTGACGGCCTGGCAGTGCGCGGGCAGCGCCGCCTGCGCGGCAGGCAAGTCCTGGATGGGCTTCCTGAGCCCCGAGCACGGCGGCACCTGGAGCGGGCCGGGCCGCCGCGTGGTGGTCGCCGCCCTGATGCCGCTGCTGCTCGTCGGCTTCCTGTGGTGGCTCTCGCGCCGTACGTGGAGCGCGTACGAGTCCGCCTCGCCGCCGCCGCGCCGGCCCGGCACCTCCCGTGACGTCCCGCCCGCCCAGCGCCCCGCGCTGACCCGTCGCGGCTTCTGGTACGGCCGCCGGGTGGTGGCCCGGCTGCGCGCCGCGCACACCGCGGCCGGGCTGCTGACCATCGCCGCCGCGCTGCTCGTCACCGGGCTGGACTTCGACCGGCGTACGGAGAGCGGCGGCGTACTGCCGGTTCTCGGCCGGGTCCTGCTCGCGCTGGTGCTGCTGCTGGTGGCGCTCACCGTATGGGTCGCCTGCCGCACCGCGCGCAGCGAGGCCGAACCGGACGAACACCGCGACCGCTTGCTGGTCAGGGCGCTGCCGTTCGGCGCGCTCGGCGTGCTCGTCCTGGCCGCCGTCCACACGGCCTGGGCCCGGCCCGGCTGGGTCAGCGGCGACCGGCTGCCCGGCAGCGGCGCCTTCGGTGCCATCGCCGTCTTCCAGAGCCTGCTGGTCCTCGGTCTCGTCGGCACCGCGGGCTTCCTCCAGAACGCCGCACGCCGTCACGGGCACGGCGACGGCCGCGCCGCGCTGAAAGGTTTCCATGGCGCGGCCGTCGCCCTGCTGGGGTGCGCGCTGGGCGGCGTGCTCACCGGGGGAGCGGCCGAGCGGCTGGGGGACTGGCTGGACGGCGGCGCGTCCCCCGGCCGGGCGGGCGCCCTGATCGCCGGCCCGCCCGTGCTGCTGTCCTGGCAGGCGTCGGTGCTTCCGGTGCTGCTGGTCGTCGTCGCGGCCATCGCCGTACTGGGCGGTGTCCAGATGCTGCTGGTACGCCGCAAGGTCGAACCGGACATCCCCGGCCTGTACGACAAGCAGGAGCGGCCCGACGAACAGCGGGTGCGCCGCATCGCGGGCACCATCGCGCGGGCCGGGCTCACCGACTCCGCGCCGGTCCTGGTCGGCGCCGTCTGTGTGGTCACGCTGGCGCTGGGCGCCGGCGCGGTGGCCGGCGCCTGGCTCACCGGCCGCGCGCCCGGCCCCGCCACGGAACAGGCGCCGCTGCTCGTGCACACGGCCGCCGCGACCGCGGAGTCGCTCGGGTCCTGGCTGATGGGCGCCGGTGTCCTGCTGCTCGCCATCATGGGCTGGCGCGCCTACCGCGACCGCTCCACCCGCCGTACCGTCGGCATCCTCTGGGACGTCGGCACGTTCTGGCCGCGCGCCGCGCACCCCTTCGCGCCGCCCTGCTACGCCGAGCGCGCCGTCCCCGATCTGACGTGGCGGATGGCCACCTGGACCGAGAACAACGACGGCCGCCTGGTCATCTCCGGCCACTCCCAGGGCAGTGTGCTGGCGGCGGCGGCCGTCTGGCAGCTGGATCTGGTCACCCGCAGCCGGGTCGCGCTGCTCACGTACGGCTCGCCGCTGGAGCGCCTGTACGGACGGTGGTTCCCCGCCTGCTTCGGGCCGGAGGCGCTGACCGGGCTGCACCGCGAGATGGACGACTGGCGCAACCTGTGGCGGCTGACCGACCCCATCGGCGGGCCGGTGCGGCTGACCTGCGAGGACGGCCCGTCCATCGACCTCGGCCCGCTGCGCGACCCGCTCGCCTTCGGGCGGACCCTGCAGCACCCGCTGCCCGCGCAGATCCTGGGGCACGGTGACTACCAGTCCGACCCGGCGTTCGAGGAGACCCGCGCCGAACTGATCGCCCGGCTCGGGGCGGGCGTACCGCGTCAGCGTGAGCCCAACGGGACGGGCGGCGGCTGCTGACGGGCAGTCAGGGCAGGTCGGGCAGGTCCTCCGCGTACAGCAGGGTGAGGTCGTTGGTGTCCGGGTCGGTCAGCAGGGCGACCCGGCCCGCGTGCCGCTCGACCATCGACTCGAACGTCTGCCGGGCGGTCCGGCCGTTGCCGAACGACGGGCCCTTGGGGAGTACGGTGAAGTACTTCAGCAGTGCCTCGCCCGCCCCCTCGGCCAGCCGGTACTCATGCTCCTCGCCCTGCTGTTCGACGATGCGCAGCAGGTCTTCCGGCGCGTAGTCGCCGAAGGTGATGGTGCGTGAGAAGCGGGACGCCACGCCCGGGTTGACGGCGAGGAAGCGCTCCATCTCGGCGGTGTACCCGGCCACGATCACCACCACCGCCTCCCGGTGGTCCTCCATCAGCTTCACCAGCGTGTCGATCGCCTCGCGCCCGAAGTCCCGCCCGGAGTCCTCCGGCGAGAGCGCGTACGCCTCGTCGATGAACAGCACCCCGCCGCGCGCCCGGTCGAACGCCTCCTGCGTACGGATCGCCGTCGAACCGATGTGCTCGCCGACCAGGTCCACCCGGGACACCTCCACCAGGTGCCCGCGTTCCAGCACGTCCAGCGCGGCCAGGATCTCGCCGTAGAGCCGCGCGACGGTGGTCTTGCCGGTGCCGGGGGAGCCGGTGAAGACCAGATGGCGGCGGACCGAGGCGGCCTTGAGGCCGGCCTCCTGCCGTCGCCGCCCCACCTCGATCATGTTGATCAGGCTGCGTACCTCGCGCTTGACGCTCTCCAGGCCGACCAGCTTGTCCAGTTCGCCGAGCACCTCCTCGGAGGGCCGGCCCGCCGTGGCGGGTTCCGCGGCCTGCGGGGCGGGCGGCGCCGGCTGCGCGGGCCGCGCCGGTACCTCTCCGAGCAGCCCGGCCGTCTGCGTCGCGGGTACGCTCGCCGGCGCCCGCACCGGCGGGGCCGGCACCGCCGGTTCCCCGGCCGCCAGGCTCTCGTCGCTGGTGCAGTCCTGTACGGCGGGCCCGCCCGCGTACCCCTCGCCCTGCGCGGCGGAGCCGTCCGCGAATTCGTACCCGCCGCGGGCGCACCGCTCCGTACGGCAGCGCGTCAGCGTCGTACGGCAGCCGTCGATGATGTGGAAGCCGTACCCGGAACTCCCGGTCACCCGGCAGCCGTTGAACGTGCCGCGGCCCTCCGCCGAGACGTAGAAACCCGCCTCGGCCGGGGAGCTGACCGTGCAGCGCTCGACGGTGGGGTCGGCGCCCTTGGTCACGATCACACCGGTCTGTACCGCGTCGATGGTGCAGTTGGCGAGGGTGCCGCCGCTGCCGTGGTCGCGGAACCAGGCACCGGTCGACGCCTCCCGGATACGGCAGTCGTCGAGCTGTACGGTCGCGCCGTCGCTCACCGACACCGCCGTGTTGCGCACCTGGGACAGGTCGGAGTCCACCACGTCCGCGCGCGAGCCCCGGTCCAGCACGAACAGCGCGTCCGGGACGTCGTGCACCCGCGTCGAGTCCAGTACGGCGGTGGCGCCGTCGCTGACCCACACCGCCGGGTAGTCGCCCGTACTGTCGTGGATCTCGCATTGGTTGGCGTCCACCCGGGTGCCCGGGTCCCACACCGACAGCCCGTTGCGGCCGAAGCGGCGCACCGTGCTGCGGGTCAGCGTCAGCACCGACCGGGACCGCAGGTCCACGGCGTTCTCCGGGATGTCGTGGATGTCGCAGTCGGCGAGCGTGAGCACCGCGTCGGTGTCCAGGGTGATGCCGTCGGCCGAGGTGCGGTGCACCGAGCAGTCGGTCAGCTGGCCGCTCGCCCGCGAGGCCACCTGCACCCCCGTGCCCTTGATCTCGTACAGCTCGCAGCCGACCGCCTCCACACCGCTGCCCTCGCCGTCGACCGACAGGCCCGCGCCGGAGGCGTGGCGTACCCGGCAGTTCTCCAGCCGCGGGTGCGCGCCGCCGCGCACCGTGATGCCGGACTGCCCGGCGGCCACCACCTCGCACTCCTCGAAGATGCCGCCCGCGCCGTCCAGCACGCTGATGCCCACACCGCCCGGGTTGTCGACCGTGCAGCGGCGCACGGTCGGGCGCGCGCCGCCGCGCACCTCGATGCCGGACGCCGAACGCGTCACCACCCGCAGCCCGTCCAGCTCCGGTGCCCCGTCCTCCACCAGCACCGCGGGCGCCGTGGAGTCCTGCCCCTCCACCTGGAGGTCCTGGACCGTCGCCGAGGCCCGCACGGTCAGCGCGACACCGTCGGCGGGCGCGATCCGCACCGACCCGCGCGCGCCCTCGGGCCCCCGCAGTGTCACCGCGCGCAGCAGCACGAGGTTCTCGCGGTACGTACCGGCGCCCACCGTCAGCACGTCACCGTCCCCGGCGGCGTCCAGGGCCGCGGCCAGCGAGCTGTACTCGCCCGTGCGGCGCCGCCACCGCGATGTGCCCGTATGCGTCACCTGGACCGAGCCCTGTGCCATGGCGCTGTCGTGCCCCCACCTCGTGCGGCTGTTACCGGCCCGGTAGTTGTACGTCCGCGTATGTCCGCGTACGTGTGCCCGCGACCCCAGCCGGGAGGCTGGCCGCTCCACCGTAGCGCGCCGGGCGGGCACCGGATGACATGGTCAGCCTGTATGCGCGGGAGTTCGCGGACGGCGCTCCGAAGCCCCCGCGAGGCCGCGCCGCGGCGCGTTCGAAGCGCCCCGGCCGTCAGCTGCCCGCGCCGGCCCGCCCCCAGTCCTGGCCCGCGCGCTCCCACTCCTGCTCCCACCGCCGGTACCGGGGGTTCAGCATCCGGCGGGTCACCAGCTGCCGCCCGCCCGCGGCCACCGTGCCCGAGACGGCCGCCGCGCCGAGTCCCGCGAGCGCCGCGTGCGCCCGGGCCGTGCTCACGTCAAGCGGCCGCGCCACTACGCGGCCGCGCGCGTCGGTCCAGATTTGGAACCGCTCGCCCGGCCGCACCGCAGCCGGCGCGGCGACCGGGCCGCTGTGCTCGCTGCCGTCCGGCGCGGTCCAGTGGGCGTCCACCCGGCGGTGCCCCGCACGGCCGGCGGCGGCCTCCGGGTCGGTGTTCGCGGAGGGGCGCGAAGCGGCCCGGTCCGGCGTCGCCCAGACCTGGTGCCGTTCCCGCGCCTGCGTCCTGGCGGATTGCAGCAGTGCCTCGTGGGCGGCGCTGCCCACGACCAGACCCGCGAAGCCGCCGCCCAACGCGATGAGCAGGGCGGTGGCCAGCGCCACCCACGCCTCCAGCAGGTCGGTCGTCCGGCGCAGCGGGTTGCGCCGCCAGCGCCACAGTCCCGCGATGACTTGTACCACGTCGTGCCCCCTCTCCGTGTCCGTAGGTACCTCGTCCGGCGCGCGTCATGCACGGACGGGGTGAACGGAGAGCGGAATCACCGGCTTCGCGCCGCGCGCCGGCGTGGACGCAGGAGCCGGGCCGCGTACGGCGCGGGGCTCGCACGGCGCTCCCTCACCTGCCGGGCGCGAACCGGATCGCCGCGTGCGCCGCCTTCAGCCGTCCCCGGCGGCGGCCGACACTGTATCCCTGCGTGAGGGAGGGCCCGTGATGGAACACCGACAGGTCGGCCGGCTCATGAACACCGAGGTCGTCAAGGCCCGGCAGACGACGTCGTTCAGGGAAGTGGTCAGTCTGCTGAGCCGGCACCGCAAGACGGGGCTGCCCGTCGTCGACGCCGACGACAAGGTCGTGGGCGTCATCTCCGAGACGGACCTGATGTTCCGCCAGGCCGCGCAGGACATCCTGCAGAACCGCTGGTACCACCGCCGCCGGCTGACCGGCAGCGCCCGCGCCGCGCGGGCCAGGAAGCGCAGTTTGCGGGCGGGCGAGCTGATGACCTCGCCGCCGGTGACGATCGGCCCCCACCAGAGCGTCGTCGAGGCCGCCCGGCTGATGGTGACCGGGAAGCTGGACCGGCTGCCGGTCGTCGACGCGGAGGGCCGGCTGTGCGGGCTGGTGACCCGCAGTGACCTGCTGAAGGTCTTCCTGCGCCCGGACGAGGAGATCCGCGAGGAATTGATCACCGAGGTCCTCGTCCGCACCCTCGGTCTCAAACCCGGTGCGCTGGGCGTGTCCGTACGGGCGGGCGTGGTCACGCTGTCGGGGCGGCTGGGGCGCAGCAGCGAGGTGCCGGTGGCGCTGCGGCTGGCGGGGCGGATCGACGGGGTCGTCGCGGTGGTGGACCAGCTGGCGTACGAGCACGACGACGCGGCCGAGCAGCACGGTGAGCAGATCGTGCGGGACCGGGCGCAGGAGTGGCTGCGGGGCCCCGAGGAGCGGCCGCACTGAGGCGGCGGGGCGCGGCGCCCCGGCCGGACCGGGGTGCGCGTACGTATGACGCGCCCCGTACGCGCATCGCGCGCCCGCGCCCCCGTCATCGCGCCCGCGCACGCGTCACTGCACCCGTACCGCCAGGGTGACCTCGGCCCCCCGCGCCCCGGACGTCTCCGCTTCCCCCGGCCGGACCGCGAACCGGTCCGCCACCAGGCGCGCGAGCCACAGCCCGCGCCCGTGGTGTGCCCCATCGAGCCCCGGCAGCAGTTCGGGAATCACCGTTTCGCTGAAGCCGGGACCCGAATCGCTGATACGGCACTCCAGTTCGTCACCGATGCGGCACAGCACCAGCCGGCCCGAGCCGCCCGCGTGCTCCACGGCATTGCCCGCGATCTCGTCCACGGCCAGCACGAACTCGCCGCGCCGCGGTTCCGCCAGGCCCTCGCGCAGGGCACACTCCTCCACCAGCAGCCGCAGCTGCGGCAGCACCCGCGCGGTGAAGCGGCGCCGCAGCAGGCAGGTGGCGGTCCGGGTGTCGAGCGGCCCGTCCTCGGACGTGGCCGGGTCCGGGGTCAGCACGGCCGTATCACCTCCGTCGTGGTCAGCCGGGGCACCGCGCCCGCGCCGAGCCGGTGCAGCGTGCGGGCCTGTACACGGTCGCAGCGGACCTCGACGCGATCGTGCCCGCCGGCCCGGTCGGCCAGCACGATCAGCGCCGTGGCGCAGCCGACCGACAGCAGGTGCAGCCGTGTCAGGTCGACGGTGAGCCGGCGGGCGCCGGCGCTGCCGGACAGTGCCAGCTCCAGGGCGGTGGTGAAGGCGCGCCGGGCGGTGGCGTCCGCATCGCCGACGAAGTGCAGGCTGCCGTCCCCGCCGCGCACCGATCGCAGGCTGCCGAGCCGCTCCAGGAGGCTGCGCGGGTGCGCCCGGTCCATCGCGTGCAGCACCTCGTGGCCGAACCAGCGGCGGTCGTACGCACAGATCTCGCTGTACGGCCGGCCGTCGAACAGGGCGTCCGCGTGCGTCTCACGGTGCATCATGACCCGTACGTCGGCGTGCAGGTCGGGCACCCACCGCATGTCGATGAAGGCCCGCAGGCCGGTGAAGCCCTCGGCGGCTGCCCGTGCCGTCTCCGAGTGCAGCCGGCCGATCTGCCGCTCGGGCGTGAACCGGAGGTCCGGGCGGATCAGCCCCCGCATGCTGTTCAGCACCAGCTGCCCCCGTTCACGAGCCGTCACGGTGCTGTGACCGGTGAAGTCGAGCCGCGCCAGTACCTCGGCCTCCGGGAGCCACGGGTCGGGGAAGAGCATGACCTTCTCGCCCTGGGCGAGTCCGAGCCGCACAAAGGCGATCATGACCTCCCAGCGCACCTCGTCGTCGCCGTAGCTCACGAACGCGTGGTCCCCGGGACGCATGTGCTGCACCGGTATCAGGTGGTCTCCGGGCGGTTCCCAGGTCGGCATCGGCACCTAGACACCCCCCACGGCTCCCGCTGTCGGCATCGCCGTGCGCTCACTGTAGGCAGCCGGACACGCGCTGGCAATGCGGACCGGCGCCGGGCGGCCGAGGGGGTGCGCCGGTGCCGACGGGGTGTCAGGCGCACGCCGTGCGCGGCCCGGGCGCGCGGGTGGCCGGGGCTCAGGCGGACGGACGGCGGGCGAGCACCTCGAAGGGGTCGCCGACGCGGAGGGTGCCGGTGCCTTCCGGGATCAGGTTCTGGCCGAAGATGAGCTGGTCACCGACGCGGCGGTGGCGGGCCAGGGTGCGCAGCGGCTCCTTGCCGCGCCGCGCGGTGCGCTGGTCGGTGGTGGTGATCACGCACCGGCCGCACGGTTTGACCACACGGAAGACGACCTCGCCGATACGTATCCGCCGCCACTCGTCCTCGTCCCAGGGCGCGGTGCCGTCCACCACGACGTTCGGCCGGAAGCGGTCCATCGGCAGCGGGCCCTCGCCGGGGTGGTCCCCCCGGGCGATGAGGGAGTTGAGGGTGTCGAGCGAGGAGGTCGTGGTGAGGAGCAGCGGGAAGCCGTCGGCGAAGCTGACGGTCTCGCCCGGCCGTGCGTACTCCGGGTCGGCGGGCCGTCGCCCGGCCGGGTCGTCCAGGTGCACCAGTTCCACGGGTACGTCCAGATAGCTGCTGAACCAGTCGGCGGCGGCGCCGGACGCGGGCACCGCCTCGACCTTGTCCCCCCACACCTCGACCGTGACCGCTGTCCCGGGCTCCGGCACCCGGACGGTCAGCGGCGGCATGTCCGGCGCGGTCAGCCGCAGGGCACCGTCCGGGAGTTCCGCGGCGGCCGCCAGGGCCAGCCGGGGACGGGCGCGCTGGGTGACGAACCGGCGCTCGGCGTCGACGAGCATCCAGCGGCGGTCCCCGGCGAGTCCCCACGGTTCCACGACCGCCTCGCCGGGTCCTGACCCCGCCACGGATTTGACCGGATACCGGTGGATGGCCTGGAGGAAAGGGTTCAGCACACCCTCATCCTGCCAGGCCCCCGCGGCGGCCCGGTCACCGGTGCCGCCCGGTCGTGCGGGACCGGTTCTCCGCCCGCGTACGGCTCGGCCGGGTCAGTACCCGCGGGGGTACTGCTGGCGGCCGCCGTACTGATCGTCGTACGGGGACGGCGCGGGACGCGGGGCGACCGGACCGGCCGGGCGCATCGCGTCGTACCCCGTGCCTCCGTTCCCGGCGGGGCGCTGGGGCTGTTGGTGCTGGGCGGGATAGCCGCGGGGGCCCGCCGCCTGCTGGGGGATGTACGGCGCCGGGGTGCTCTGCAGCGGGGCGACCGGCTGGGCCGCGGCGCCCTGATAACCCTGGCCGGAATACGGCTGGGAAGGCGCGGCGGGGAGCGCGGGCAGCGCCGACGGCAGGGCCGGCATGTACGACGAGCCGGAGTCGTAGGGCAACTCGACCCGGATCGGGGCAATCTGCGGGGTGCCGCGTTCAGCGACGAGGGAATCGTAGATCGGGGTGTCCGGGAAGGACGGCGAAGCGTAGTAGCCGCCGCCGTAGGTAGAGCGGGGGGAGGTCATACCTCATAAGTTAAGCCCACGATGTGCCGGTTGGGGAGCCTGAAAAGAGGGTTGTTTCGCGTGTCGTGTGCAGTCTCTGATCCGCAATGTGAGCGAACTTGGCAAAAACGGTCGCGATCGCCCGTAGGGATCGTGTAAAGGCCGTGTCCACATCAGATGAACGGCGGACATTTTTCGGCAAGTAGGTTGGAACCTGCCACCGTGCGGAAGGGGCACCGGACCGGAGCCCGGCGAGCGAAGCGAGAGGAAGGCGCCACCATGTCGATGCCCAAGGGGAGCAACGTCGCGGTACCGGCCACGTCGGTACGGCTGGAACTGGCATGGCGCACCGGCCCCGGCACCCCGGACGTGGACGCCTCCGCGCTGCTGCTGACCGCGGCGGGAAAGGTCCGCGACGACGCCGACTTCGTCTTCTACAACCAGCCCGCGCACGCCTCGGGCGCCGTCCGCCACGAGGGCAAGCGGCCCGCCGGGGACGCGGTAACCGACAGTCTGGCCGTCGACCTGGCCCGGCTGGAGCCCGCCGTGGACAAGGTGGTGCTCGCCGCCTCCGCCGACGGGGGCGCCTTCGGCAGGGTGGCCGGGCTGCACATCCGGGTGCTCGACGCGGGCAGCGGCGCCGAACTGGCCCGCTTCGACAGCCAGGACGCCACCGCCGAGACCGCCTTCGTCCTCGGGGAGCTGTACCGCAGGCAGGGCGCCTGGAAGTTCCGGGCGGTCGGGCAGGGCTACGACACCGGGCTGGCCGGGCTGGCCACGGACTTCGGCATCAGCGTGGCGGAGGAGCCCCCGGCCGCCGCCCCGGCCCCGCCCGCCGCGCCTGTGGCGGCCCCGACCGCGCCGCCCGCCCAGCCGTACGGCGCGTACCCGCCGCCTCCGGCCCCGCCCGCCCAGCCGTACGGCGCCGCGCCGGTGCCCGCCCCCGCCCCGCCCGTCAGCCTCTCCAAGGTCACCCTCACGAAGGAAGCGCCCGCCGTCTCCTTGACGAAGCAGGGCGGCACCTCGGGCACACTGCGGGTCAACCTGAACTGGCAGCAGGCCGGCAAACCCGCCGCTCGCCTCGGCAAGAAGCTGGGCCGCAAGACCATGGAGGCGCTCGGCGCCCGCGGCGCGCTGCTGCCGCAGTCCGGCGACCTGGACCTCGACCTGTGCGCGCTGTACGAACTCACCGACGGCAGCGCGGGCGTGGTCCACCCCATCGGCGGCAACTTCGGAGCCCTGCACGTCCCGCCGTACATCCAGCTCGACCAGGACGACCGCACCGGCGCCGCCACGGCAGGCGAGAACCTGACGGTCAATCTGGACCACCAGGCCCGCATCCGGCGCATCCTGGTCTTCGTGACCGTCTACGCGGGCGCCAAGAGCTTCGCCGGGCTGCACGCGACGGTCACCCTCCAGCCGCAGTACGGCGCCCCCGTCGACTTCTCGCTCGACGAGTGCACCGTCCCGTCGAACGTCTGCGCCCTCGCCCTGATCACCAACACCGGCAGCGAACTGGTCGTGCAGCGCGAGGCCCGCTACCTGGTGCCCGCACCGGGCGTCAGCCCGCAGCGCACGGTCGACGAGGCGTACAGCTGGGGGCTGAACTGGTCCCCGGCCAGCAAGTGAGCGCCCCTCAGGACGCCCCCGGCGCCCCGTAGGTGCGGCCTTTCCAGGCCGCCCCGCGCCCCCGGTAGTGCTGGACGGCGGAGTCGACCGTCATCAGCAGGTAGAGCAGCGCGGTGCACGGCAGCAGCGGCGCGAGCCAGCGCGGCTGCCGGTAGTAGCGCAGCATCGGCAGGTACGTCCCGGCCATCACGGCCCACGCCGCGCCGCCCAGCGCTGCCGCCGTCGCACTGCCCGTCACCAGACCGGCGGCCAGTGCGGCGGGCGGCGCCAGGTAGACGAGCGCGAGCCCGGCCACCGTCCCCGCCAGCAGCAGCGGACTGTGCCGCAGCTGCGCGTACGCGCTGCGCGAGACCATCCGCCACAGCGTGCCCAGCCCCGCGTACGGGCGCACGCTCTCCACCCGGTCGCCCAGCCCCAGCCAGATCCGGCCGCCCGCCCGCCGCACCGCCCTGGCCAGCGTCACGTCGTCGATCACCGCGTGGCGGATGCTGTCCGGCACCCCGGCGCGCTCGGCCACCGCCCGCCGCAGCAGCACACAGCCGCCGGCCGCCGCGGCGGTACGCGCCCCCGGCCGGTTGACCCACCGGAACGGGTACAGCTGCGCGAAGAAGTACACGAAGGCCGGGACGATCAGCCGCTCCCAGAGCGACACCACCCGCAGCCGCGCCATCTGCGACACCAGGTCCAGGTCCGCCGAACGGGCCGCGGCCACCAACTCACGGAGGCTGTCCGGGGCGTGCGCGATGTCCGCGTCCGTCAGCAGGACGTACTCCGCGTCACCGCGTTCCCGGACCAGCGCCATGCCGTGCCGTACCGCCCACAGCTTGCCCGTCCAGCCCGGCTCCGGCGCGCCGGGCGCGGTGACCGTCAGCGGCAGCCCGCCCTGCCCCGCGGCCAGCTCCCGGGCCAGCTCACCCGTACCGTCCGTACTGCCGTCGTCGACGAGTACCACCTCGGCCCGGCCCGGATACTTCTGCGCCAGCAGGGACGGCAGGCTCACCGGCAGCACCGCGGCCTCGTCCCGCGCCGGGACGACCACGGCGACCGGCGGCCAGCGTTCCGGATCGGCGCGCGCGGGCAGCCGTACGTCCGTACGCCAGAAGAAGCCCTGCCCCAGCGCCAGCCACACCCAGACCGCCAGCGACCCGGCACCGATCCACTCCATCGCTCCCACGCCCGCAGTCTGCCGCACCGGCGGCCGCCGTGGCCGGAACCGGCCGGGCGGCCCCACGGGCGCGGCGGACGGCGATCACCGGTATGACAAGTACCGGGCGGCCCGGCGTAAAGTGTCCGGGTGAAGATCGCGCTCATGGACTCCGGTACCGGCCTGCTCGCGGCGGCCGCCGCGGTACGGCGGCTGCGGCCCGACGCCGACCTGGTCATCTCCTCCGACCCGGACGGCATGCCCTGGGGACCACGCCCGCCGCACGACATCGCGGCGCACGCGCTCGCCGTCGCACGCGCCGCCGCCGCACACCGCCCGGACGCCCTGATCGTCGCCTGCAACACCGCCACCGTGCACGCCCTGCCCGCCCTGCGGGCCGAGCTGGAGCCCGCGCTGCCGGTCATCGGCACCGTTCCGGCCATCAAGCCCGCCGCGGCCACCGGCGGCCCGGTCGCCATCTGGGCCACGCCGGCCACCACCGGCAGCCCGTACCAGCGGGACCTGATCGAGCGGTTCGCCGCCGGTATCGAGGTCACCGGCGTGCCCTGCCCCGGCCTCGCCGACGCCGTCGAGAGCGCTGACGAGGCCGCGATCGACGCCGCCGTGGCGGCCGCCGCCGCGAACACGCCGCGTGACGTACGGACCGTCGTCCTCGGCTGCACCCACTACGAGCTGGTCGCCGAGCGCATCCGCGCCGCCCTCCAGCAGCCCGGCGCCCCCGCGCTCGTCCTGCTCGGCTCCGCCGAGGCGGTCGCCGCCCAGGCGCTGCGCCGTATCGGGGCGGACCCGGCCCCCTCGGCCGCGCCCACCGGCACCGTCACCGTCCTCCTCAGCGGCCGGCCCGGACGCCTGCCCGGGGCCGCACTCGCCTACGACGAGGGACGACTCCTGGCCGGCGCGGCACAGGCCGGGGAACCCGCCCGTCACTGACGTCCCGGCAGCGCGCGCGACACGCTGCCAGGCGGGGCGAAGACGCGTACGCTGCGTGGCATGAGGGACCACCCCCACGAGGGGGCAGCAGCCCCCGACGAGCACGGCGGCCCGGCCGGCGACGGCGGGGTCTCCGGCAGTCACCGGGACCCCGCGGACGTCCCCGAGGTGTGGCACGGGCGCGCCACCAACCGCGTGCAGTGGCTCCTGGCGGGCATCGGCGCGGCCTGTCTGGCACTGGGCATCGAGCTGGCCGTCGACAGCACCTGGACCTCCGGTCTGGCCCCGCTGCTGATGTCGGTGGTGGGCTGTGTCCTGGCCGGTCTGCTGGTGCTCTTCGGCACGCTCGCCTTCGTCCATGTGGCCGTACGGGTCGACAAGGACTGCCTGGAGGTGCGGTGCGGCCACATGGGCCTGCCCCGCCGCCGCATCCCCCTCGACCACGTCGTCGGCGCGGACTTCGCGCCGCGCGTCACCCCGCGCCACTGGGGCGGCTGGGGCTACCGCTGGCGCCCCGAGCAGGGCACGGCCGTGGTCGTACGGCGCGGTGAGGCCGTGGTGCTCCGGCTCGGCGACGGCCGCAGCTTCACGATCACCGTCGACGACGCCGAGAACGCGGTGCGCTGCATCCGCGGCAGGTGCGGCACGGACAAGGGCCGGCCGGGCGGGCCCTGACCTCCCGCGTCCGAACGCGCGTCCGGGTGTGCTGCGGGCGGCGCTTCCGTCACCCCGCGGTCGTTAGGGTGCGGGGTATGGCGACACCCGACTTCATCCGTGACATCCGGGCCGGCATCGGCCACCAGCTCCTGTGGCTGCCGGGCGTGAGCGCCGTGGTCTTCGACGACCGCGGCCGGGTCCTGCTCGGCCGCAGAGCGGACAACGGCATGTGGTCGATCATCGGCGGCATCCCGGAGCCGGGGGAGCAGCCGGCCGAGACGGCGGTGCGCGAGGTCTTCGAGGAGACGGCGGTGCACGTCGTTCCCGAACGGGTGATCCTCGTCGAGGCGCTGCAGCAGGTCCGCTACCCGAACGGCGACGCGTGCCAGTTCATGGACGTCTCGCTGCGCTGCCGCGCCGTCGGCGGCACGGCGGTCGTCAACGACGACGAGTCGCTGGAAGTGGGCTGGTTCGCGCTGGACGCCCTGCCGGAGCTGGAGGAGTTCGCGGTGGCGCGGATCAAGTTGGCCCTTGACGACGGGCCGGCCTGGTTCGCGGGCATCGAGAAGGCGTGACGGGCCCGGCCGCCGGGTAGCCCGCCGCGGCCGTCACACAGGAGCCCGGGGGAGGCGGATCGAGGTCTGCGACTCCTCGCCGCCGGGCAGCCCCGGCCCCTCCGGCGGCTGGGACTGCCCCGGATCGCCCGGCGACTGCCCGGGAGCGTCCGGCGGCGCGGAGCGGCCCGCCTCCTCGGTGTGCATCTGCTGCCGGCCGCCGTCCTTGCGGCAGCTGCTCAGCCAGGTGCCGGTGGGCCCGTTCTCGTACTGGCACTCCCAGCCCCGTACGGTCAGCGACGGCCAGCTCGCGTCCGCCTCGCGGAAGAACTCCGTCATCACGCTCCTGGCCTCGGCGCAGCCCGCGGTCGGCCCGGCACCGGGCCCGGAGAAGAGCTGCGCGGTCAGGCCCTCGCCCATGGCGTCGGGCAGCGCACCGCAGTCCAGCGGCTGGCCCGGGACGGGGGAGCCGGAGCCGCCGGACTCGGACGGGCGCGCGCTGCCGCCGTCCCCCGGGCCGCCGGACGGGCTGCCCTTCAGGCTCTTCGTGGGGCTCGCGCCCGGCGCGGAGCCGGACGCGGCGGGTGACGCCGCGGTGTCGTCCGGTCCGCCACCGCCGCACGCGGCGACGGCGAGGGCGAGCAGTGCGGTCGGTACGGCGATGAGCCGGCGCATGTCGAACTCCTTCGGCCGCGGGGACGCAGGCGGGGACGCTCCGCCGTACGGACGCTAGGAGCCCCGCGTGCGGGCTGCGATCCGGCACGGGCGAACGGGTGAACGGCGGACCCCGTCGGCCACCCGTCCACCGCGGTCTCACCCGAAGCGTTCGATGTGCATCCGGGCCGTGGTGCCCGGGTGGAACGACGTGGTGCCGACCGACCAGTAACCGGCCGTGCCCGGAATCCGCGTCAGGTCCGTCATCAGCGCCGTCTCGGACATCTCCGGGCCGCGCTCGCTCACCCAGGAGGCGCCGTCCCACCGCAGGTAGTGGGAGCGCTTCTGGTCCCAGAAGTCCCAGCCGGTGATCCGGTCGGGGCGCCCCTGCCGGTCCCCGCCGATCGAACTGAGCAGGCCGACGGAGTACGGCCCCTTCACCGGCGCCCACCGGGCACCGTCCCAGTGTTCGAAGACGACGCCGGGCGGCTTGCCGGGCGGGCCACCCACCCCGTAGCCGAAGCCGGTCAGCCAGATGTCGTCGTGGGCCACCGGGAGCAGCCCGGAGACGGTCGAGCGGATGCCGGTGGTGCGGGGGAGCACGGTCCAGGCGCCGTCCCAGCGCGCGATGACATCGCCGTACACCCAGACCTCACCGCCGGGCGTCACGTGCACGTGTCCGGGGGTGGGGGCCGCCGCGTCCGGCAGCGGGGCGCACCAGCGCCACCGGCGGCCGTCCCAGCGCAGCAGCCCGGCGCGGCCGTCGTGCCGCCCGCTCGCCCACGCCCGGCCGTCGCCCGTCGCCGCGACATCGGTGACCGTGGTGCCGCTGCCGCCCTGCCCCGGGTACGGCGATCTCCGCCAGGTCGTGCCGTCCCAGGCCAGCAGCAGGCCGCCCGCGCCGACCGCCCAGGCGGTACGGGCGTCGGCGGCCGTGACCGCGGTCAGGGGGCCGGTGGTGGCGAGCTGCCCCAGGTCCGTACGCGACCAGGCGGCACCGTCCCACCGGAGCGCGACGGCGGTCCCCTCGCTGCTGCCGCCCAGTCCCTCCACGCCGACGGCCCAGGCGAGTGCGGGGCCGGCTGCCGCCACGCCGTACAGCCGGGCGCCCGGCCGCGCATCGGGCACCGGGACGGCCGACCAGCCGGGGGCGGAGGTGGCGGAAGTGCCGGTGGAGGCGGCGGCGGGGGCCGCGGTACCGGCCAGGCCGAGGCCGGCGGCCGTGCCCGCCAGGCCGCTGACGAAGCTGCGTCTTCGCATGGGAGCGTCCTTGGAGTCGAGGAGGGTCCGGGACTGCGGGGGAACACCTTGGCGCCGGCTGTCGGAGAGGTCAATGGAGGCGGGGCCGGCGACCGCGCGGGGAAGGCCGGGAACGGCCGTTCCGTACGCGGGCTACCGGTAGCCGCCTCCGGATGCGGCCGGTGCCCGGCTGCGGCAGCGTGGTGCTGTCCCACCAACCGCACCGAGGGAGCAGGTCATGGGCGAGAGCGCCATGGACAAGGCCAAGGGCAAGGCCAAGGAGATGACGGGCAAGATCACCGGCGACGAGCGGACGAAGGGCGAGGGCCGCACCGACCAGGCCAAGGGCAAGGCCAAGGACGCGATGGACGACGCCAAGGGCCAGGCCCAGGGAATGCGGGACTCCCTCAAGAACAAGGGCGACCGCAGCTCCTGACCGGGGCGGCGGCCCGCCGGGCCCCGCCCGCACCCCGCCGTCCGCACACCGGTGCGGGCGGCGGGGTGACCCGTGTGCCGGGCCGCTCGTTGTGCACGGCATGATCAAGAAGATGGCCGCAGCGGCCCTCCTGGCGGGCTCGGTCGCCACCACGGCACCGACCGCCGCACACGCCGCCGGAATCCCCCGGCTCCTCGGCAGGACCACCGCGACGACCATGGAACTGGTCTCCCAGTTGCCGCAGATCCAGGGCTTGGAGCCGCCGCCGGAGTTCACCGTCCAGCACGGCGACGGCTAGCAGTACGGCGACGGCCGGCAGCACGACAGCCGCCGTGGCCGAGCCCGCGGCGCTCCCGCGTCAGGGTTTGCGTGCCACGGCGGCGTAGGAGACGGCCACCGCGTCCGTGACCTGTGGCACCTCGCCCGGATCGTCCGGCCGCCAGTGATGCGCCAGGGTGATGCCGGGCTCCAGCAGCTCCCAGCCGTCGAAGAAGCAGGCGAACTCGGTCTCCGAGCGGAAGGTCACGGACGTGCCCGCCGCCGCGTAGATGTCCGAGATCCGGGCCATCGCCTCGGGGGCGAAGTCGGCGGTGGCGTGGGTCATGGTCAGCGTGCTGCCGCTGGGCAGGGACGCCTTGAGGTGTTCGACGACCCGGTGCGCCCGGTCCCGCCCGTCGTCCGGGACGAAGTGCATCAGGGCGTTCAGGCTGAGGGCGACCGGCAGGCCGGTGCCGAGGGTCTCGCGTACCTGCGGCGCCGTGACGATGCTGTCCGGGTCGGTGACGTCCGCCTGGAGGTAGGCGGTACGCCCCTGCGGGTTGCTGCGCAGCAGCGCGGCCGCGTGGGCGAGCACGATCGGGTCGTTGTCCGTGTAGACCACCCGCGCGTCCGGGGCGATGCCCTGGGCGATCTCGTGGAGGTTGGGCGAGGTGGGGATGCCGGTGCCGATGTCCAGGAACCGGCGCAGGCCCGCCCGCGCCAGGGCACGGGTCGCGCGGTGCATGAACTCGCGGTTGACCCGCGCGGCGACCGCCGCCGACGGGAAGACGGAGAGCACGCTCGCGGCAGCCGTGCGATCGGCGAGGAAGTTGGTCCGGCCGCCGAGGAAGTAATCGTAGATCCGTGCCGAGTGGGCCCGGTCGAGTTGCAGGTCCACCACCGGTTCTCCGTGCTGCTCGCTCATCGCGGTCCGCCTCCCCTGTACGGCACCCGGGCTGCCGCCGGAGCACTACCCGCCGACCGTGCGCTCATGCACCGGCGCGTGTTGCGGGCCGGGCGCCCCGTGCCCGAGTCATCACATCATCGTCCCGACGAGATTTCTTCGGGGTCGGTGCCACAACGGGGCGCCTTTTCCGGTTCATTGGAAGGGAGGGCCGCCGCCCTCCCGCTGATGCCGGGGCCTGCCGGCCTCCCGGACCGCGGCGAACGGAACGAGGACTTCACGTGAGCACGTACCGGGACAGCCCCCTGCCGCCGCGCGCCCCGGCCCGGGTATCCGGCGACGGGCGCCACGGCCGGCGGGAGCGGCCGTGACCCGCGACCGGCCGCTGTGCCCGGCCGGCGACCCGCTGCGACAGGCCGGCCGACGGCTGGCCATCGCCTTCGAGGCGTTCCACGAGACGCACTACCGCAAATGGCTGGCCTACGCCTATCTGCACACCGGCACCGAGGACGCCGCCCTGGAGGTGACCGGCTCCGCCTACCAGCGATTACGCCTGTGCTGGCCGTACGCGCTCAAACAGTCCTCGGTGGACGCCTACGCCTGGGCCGTCCTGAAGGAGTCCGTGGTCGACTGGCTGTGCCGGCACCGCCGCGCCACGGCCCTGACGCAGAGCGCCGCCTTCGCCGTCGTCACCCGCGCGCTGCTGCGCGAGTGCCAGCAGCAGTTCGCGCTCCTGGAGAGCCAGTTGGGCCTGTACGAGGCCATCTCGCGGCTGCCCGAGCGGCAGTGCGACGTGATCGTGCTGCGCCATGTCGTCGGGTACTCCGACAGCCAGATAGCCGCCCTGCTCGGCGTCGACGAGGCCACCGTCCGCTCCCACGCCAGCCGGGGCAAACGCAGGCTCGCCGCCGCACTGGGCATCGAACCGGGCCCCACGAAGGGTAAGTGACCCATGCCGCACACCCACCAGGCCGGCCGGGACACCATCGAGTCCCTGCTGGCAGCCGCCGCCGACGTGCTCGCCGAGTCCTACGGCTCCTACGACACCGTGGCGGCCCGCGACCGGCTCACCGGCGACACCGGCGAGGACACGGGCGCCGCGTATCCGTCCGGGCCCCGCCCCGACGCCCCGGCGCCCACCGCCTACCCGAGCGCCCACGACGAGGCCACCCACGAACTCGACCTGGCCTGCGCCCTGGTGGTCAACGCGGCGGCGGCCGCGGACAGCCTGGCCCGGCTGGTCGACGACCACCGGATCGACCCCGAAGGCGCCCTGGTCTTCGGCTGTCTGCTGCACATCACCGGGCGCGCCGAGGCCGCCGACTTCTGGTGGCGGTTCGGCGCCGGCGGCGGCAGCCGTACCGCGGCCTACTGCCTGTACCTCTCCCACCGCCGGTACGGCGAGTTCCGCGACGCGGCCTACTGGCGTACGCAGGCCGCCCACGCCCCGGACGAGGAACCGCCGCCGCCCGCCGCCTCCGACGCCGGGCGGCTGCTGCCGGACGCCGCCCGGCACGCCCTGCTCGTCCAGTGGCACAGCGGTCTCGCGCCCACGCTGCCCGCCGCCCTGGAGGCCGTCATCAACCGCCTCACCGTCGCGGGCGACGACGAGGACTTCGGCGAGATCCCCTGTCCGTCGCCGACGCTCGTGGCCGATCTGAGCCAGTGACCGGCGCGGCGACCGGAAAGGACCGGCCGGGCGGACGCCGCATGGACGTGGCGGAGCGTGGCCGTCACCATCAGGACCAACGGCACCACACGTACCGGATTCCGGCAGCACGTCCGCCGCCGGACCCGGCGGCACCCCGCAGCGCACCGAGCGAGCCGACGGAAAGGGGCGTCCCGCATGGAGCGACGTACGGCCACGGACCGCAGCAGTACGGACCCGGCCCGCGGCCCGGCCACGGACAGCGCCACGGCCGCCGCCCGAGCCCCCGTCCCCGGCCGGGCCGACGTCGTGATCGTCGGCGGTGGCGTCCTCGGGGCGAGCATCGCGTTCCACCTGGCGGAGGCCGGAGTCGACGGCGTACTGCTGGTGGAGCGCGACCGGCCCGCCGCCGGCTCCTCGGGCAAGCCCATCGGCGGCGTACGCGCCCAGTTCTCCGACCCGCTCAACATCCGCATCGGCCGGCGCAGCCTGGAGGCGTGGCGGGCGTTCGGCGAGCGCCCCGGCGCCGACATCGGCTTCGAGAGCGTGGGGTACCTCTTCCTGCTCGGCGACGACACCGAACGCGCCCTCTTCGAGGAGGGGGTGGCGGCACAGAACGCACTCGGGGTGCCCAGCCGGATCATCGGCCCGGCCGGGGCCGCCGGCCTGTGCCCCTACCTCGATCCGGACAGCATCGTCGCCGCCGCCCACTGCCCCACCGACGGTTACGCCCTCCCCCGGGAAGCGGTGACCGGCTACCTGCGCGCGGCCGCCGGTCTCGGCGCGGCCATCCGTACGCACTGCCCCGTCACCGCGATCGACACCAGCGGCGGCGCCCTCGACGCGGTACGGACACCACGCGGCACCGTCCGCACCGGCACCGTCATCTGCTGCGCGGGCGCCTGGTCCGCCGAGGTCGGCGCGATGGCCGGGGTACGGCTGCCCGTGACCCCGCTGCGCCGGCAGATCGCCTTCACCGGGCCGCTGGACACCCCACCGCCCCGCATCCCCTTCACCCTCGACTTCACCTCCACGGCCTACTTCCACAACGACGGCACGGGCGGGCTGCTGCTGGGCATGTCCGACCCGCGCCAGGAGCCGGGCTTCGGCCGGGAATTCAGCCGGGAGTGGCTGGAGCCCTTCCGCGAGGCCGTCGGCCGCCGGGCGCCCGCCCTGGCCGCGATGCCGGTCAGCCACGGCTGGGCCGGGCTGTACGAGACCACCCCCGACAACAACGCCTTCATCGGCGAGGCCGCCGACGTCTCCCGCTTCCTGTACGCCACCGGGTTCTCCGGCCACGGCTTCCTCCAGGCGCCCGCCGTGGGGGAGCTGGTCCGCGACCTCTACCTGGGCCGGGAGCCGTTCCTCGACGTCGGCCCGCTGGCCGCCACCCGGTTCGACGGCCGCCCGGCCGGCGCGGGGGAGGCGGAGCACGCGTGGCACGAGGGCGCCCGCCCGGAGGCACACATCATCTGACGCCCGGCAACGCTCTGGAGGACCGCATGATCCCCACCTGGCGGCTGCGCGCCGCCTTCGCCCGCCGGCTGTCCGGCATGTACGGCGCCGAGGTCCCCGCGTACACCACCCTCCTTGAGGTGACGGGCGAGGTGAACGACGAGATCGCGCGCCGCGATCCGCAGGCCCGCCGGGTGGCGGGCAGGGTCGCCGCCGAGCGGCACGGCGCCATCCGCGTCGGCACGCCCGGCGAACTGCGACAAGCGGCACAGGTGTTCGCCGCGCTGGGGATGCACCCGGTGGGCTTCTACGACCTGCGGGACGCCGCCACCAGCACCGTACCGGTGGTCTCCACCGCCTTCCGGCCCGTCGAGCCGGAGGAACTCGACCGCAACCCCTTCCGCGTCTTCACCTCCCTGCTCACCACCGCCGACCGCCGCTTCTTCGACGACGGCCTGACGGCCCGGCTGGAAACCTTCCTGGCCCGCCGCACCCTCTTCCCGCCCGACCTGCTCACACTCGCCGGGCGTGCCGAACGCGAGCAGGGACTCGTACCGGAGCAGGCCGAACGCTTCCTCACGCTGGCGGTCGCCGCCTTCGAACTGTCCCCCGAGCCGGTGGACCGCGCCTGGTACCGCGAACTCGCCCGGATCTCCGCCGTCGCCGCCGACATCGGCGGCGTCACCAGCACCCACATCAACCACCTCACGCCCCGTGTACTGGACATCGACACGCTCTACCGGCGGATGGCGGACCGCGGCATCACCATGATCGACGAGATCCAGGGGCCACCCCGCTGGGACGGCCCCGACGTCCTGCTGCGCCAGACCTCCTTCCGCGCGCTGGACGAACCCCGCGCCTTCCGCGAACCGGACGGCAGCGTGACCACCGGCGCGCTGCGGGTACGGTTCGGCGAGGTCGAGGCGCGCGGCACCGCCCTGAGCCGTACGGGCCGCGCCCGCTACGACGCGCTCGTCGCGGAAACGGACCGGCGGCTCGCCGACGCCGGAACCGACGGCGGAGCCACCCGGCAGCACGTGGCCCGCTCCCTCTGGGAGGCCGGATTCCCGCGCTCCGAACAGCGGCTCGCCGCCGCCGGGCTGGGCTACTTCACCTACGCCCCGGCAGCCGCCCGCCCGCGCGACGGACGGCGCCCGCCCGCCGACCTGGCCGGACTGCTGGGACACGGCTGGCTGATCGCCCGCCCGATCGTCTACGAGGACTTCCTGCCCCGCTCGGCCGCCGGGATCTTCAGCTCCAACCTGACCGGACACGGCACGCGGGACACCGGCCGCACCGGTACGCACTACGACGAGCACCGCCTCGCCGAAGCCGTCGGCCGTCCCGTGCACGACCCCTTCGAGATCTACGCCGCCCAGCAGGACGCCTCACTGCGGCGCGCGCTGGACGCACTGGGCGCGGACGACGCCCGCCGCAACCTGTGCCCCTCCTGACGACGGCGTACCGGCTGTCCCGTACCGGCACCCGCCCGCCGGCCGTCCCCGCGCCACCCTCACCCGCACCGAAGGAGCCACCTCCGTGAGCACCCGCACCCAGCTCCCCAGCACCGGCGAACTCCGCGACCTGGCCGCCGACCGGCTGCGCCGCTGCGGAGTCGCCGCCGTCCCGGAGGGCACCGGGATCACCGCCCGTACGCCGCTCACCGGCGGAGTCCTGTACCGGCTGCCAGCCGCCACCGCCGAGGAGGCCGACCGGGCCGTCGCGGCCGCCGAAGCGGCGTTCCGCGAGTGGCGCACCGTCCCCGCGCCCCGGCGGGGCGCGCTGGTCAAACGCTTCGGCGAACTGCTCACCGAGCACCAGGACGCGCTCGCCGACCTGGTCACCGTCGAGGCCGGCAAGATCCGTTCCGAAGCGCTCGGCGAGGTACGGGAGATGACCGACGTCTGCGACTTCGCCGTGGGCCTGTCCCGGCAGCTCTACGGGCGCACCATGGCCAGCGAGCGCCCCGGCCACCGCCTCGCGGAGACCTGGCACCCGCTCGGCGTGGCCGGTGTGCTCTCCGCCTTCAACTTCCCCGTCGCCGTCTGGTCCTGGAACACCGCCATCGCCCTGGTCTGCGGCGACCCGGTCGTCTGGAAACCCTCCGAGCGCACCCCGCTGACCGCCCTGGCCTGCGACGCCCTGCTGGCCCGCGCGGTCGCCGACACCGGCGCGCCGGCCGCGGTGCACCGGCTGCTCCTCGGCGACCGGGAGACGGGCTCGCTGCTCGTCGACGACCCGCGTATCGCTCTGCTGAGCGCGACCGGCTCGGTCCGGATGGGCCGCGAGGTGGGGCCGCGGGTGGCCGCCCGTTTCGGCCGCTGCCTGCTCGAACTCGGCGGCAACAACGCCGCCGTGGTCACCCCGTCCGCCGACCTCGACCTGGCCGTACGCGGCATCGTCTTCTCCGCCGCCGGCACCGCGGGGCAGCGCTGTACGACCCTGCGCCGGCTGATCGTGCACGAGGACGTCGCGGACCGCCTGACCGAGAAGATCGTGCACGCCTGCGAACAGCTGCCGGTCGGCAACCCCTTCGACGCCGGCACCCTGGTCGGGCCGCTGATCAGCCCCGCCGCCCACGCGGCCATGGCCAAGGCACTGGACGCCGCGCGGGACGATGGCGGCACCGTGCTGACCGGCGGCGACCTCCACTTCGCCGATCAGGTACCGGACGCCGCCTATGTGCGCCCGGCGGTGGTGCGGATGCCCGCGCAGACCGCCGTCGTCCGCACGGAGACCTTCGCGCCCCTCCTGTACGTCCTGACCTACCGCACCTTCGAGGAGGCCGTCGCCCTGCACAACGGCGTGCCCCAGGGCCTGTCGTCCAGCGTCTTCACCCGCGACCAGCGGGAGGCCGAGCGCTTCCTGGCCGCCGACGGCTCGGACTGCGGCATCGCGAATGTCAACCTCGGTACGTCGGGCGCGGAGATCGGCGGCGCGTTCGGCGGGGAGAAGGAGACCGGTGGCGGCCGGGAGTCCGGCTCCGACGCCTGGCGCTCGTACATGCGCCGGGCCACCACGACCGTCAACTACTCGGACTCCCTGCCGCTGGCCCAGGGCGTCAGCTTCCTCTGAAGCCCGGCCGGGCCGCGGGGCGCCCGTCCGGCGGGTCAGTTGAGCGTACGGGCGGGCAGCAGCCGCTCGATCACGACGAAACGCTCGTCGAGCGGTGCCATGCGCAGCAGACGGCGGACCACGGGGCGCGGCCCGAGCAGCACCAGACGGCCTCCGCAGTCGGTCACCCGCCCGCGGAGCCGGCACAGCAGAGCCAGACCGCTGCAGTCCATGAAGGTGACCTGGCCCAGGTTCACGACAACCGTGCCCGGCCGGGGAGGCAGCGCCTCACCGAGGGCGGGTTGCAGGGTCAGCGCCAGCGCGAGATCGAGCTCTCCCTTGAGCGCGAGCACGAACTGGTCTCCGACCGCGTAAGTGAGCAATGCCGCGTCGGCAGTACGTTCCGCCATGTCGCCCCCACCGGATGCACAGGCCGCAGAGCGGCTTTTGGCCGTTGGCACCGGGGGCCGGGGTGCGGAAAAACGGTAGCGGGACGCGTAAGGGGAGAATCGATCAGCCAAGGTTGTATCGCTCGAACGGGTGAAGTCGTGCGGTGGCTATTGACTAATGCCCGTGGCGCCACATGCGTTCCGGGCCGGGCGCCCTGACAGGCGGCGCCCGGCCCGGAACGGCATCCGATCAGGACTGCGGCGGCTGGTTCTGGCCCTGATCATTGCCGAACTGGTCCCTGAGCTTGTCCTGGGCCGTGTCGACCTGGCTGCTGTACTTGCCCTGGGTCTTGTCGTCGACGAAGTCGCCGGCCTTGTCGACACCCTTGCCGGCCTGGTCCTCGTGGCCCTTGAGCATCTGCTTGAGCTTGTCCATCACGGACATGAGTCGTCCTCCTCACCACTGGCACCCCCACCCCTCCAGGGTCACCGGGCCCGGCCGGATCCGCATCCGGGGTGCCGCGCGCCCGTGCGCGGCAGGGGTTCGGCCCCGGGGCATCCGCAGGTCTAGCGGCCCTGCAGGCTGCGCACGGGGATGAGGCAGTGCGCGGAACTCTTGATCACGCCCTCGTCGCCCGCGAAGGCCCGCAGCATGTCCTCGCTGACCGGGCCGCCCGGCTTCGCCTCCGGCCACGGCCGGGTGGCGAACATGCCGTAGACCTGGCCGCGGTGGTCCGCCGCCGCCAGCCACTCCGGCGGCACCGGGCACTGCGCGCTGAAGATCGGCATCGTCAGCACCGCCCGGCCGGCCTCGACGATCAGCGTCAGCGGGAGCGAGGGGGTGCGGGAGGCGTCCTGGAGCTCGCCGCCGACCAGCAGCCCGGCCTGGCTGAGCATGGTGCCCATGGCCTCCGAGCCGGCCTCCGGGCCGTCCTTGCCGTCTCCGAGGGAGTAGGCGAGCAGGAAGGGTACGTCGTGACCGTCCTCGGGGTGCGCGCCGCTCCAGCCGATCATCATGAGCGTGCCCAGCTGACTGTACGGAGGGTTGCCGGTAGTGGCCTGGGATGTGGTCATGGCGGGCACCTTAGTGACCTGAAAGCGCCGTCGTTCGCGCGCTTCACCCGGTTGGCGGAGCCTCGCCGGCATCCCAGCCGAACGAGTGCCGCGAGGTCACCCGTATCGGCGACCACGGCGGCTCCGTACGGTCACGGATACGGCTCCGTACGGCCATGGGACAGGCAGCCGGGCCCCGCGGCCGGTTCGCGCGTCTCCCGTACGGGCACCATGACGGCAGGCCCCGGCAGCGGTGCGGGACACGGCGTTCCGGGCGGCGGACACGGTGACGGAGGGAGTGGGGCCGATGGATCTCGCCGAGGTGGAGTACCACGACCCCGACGACGCGTCGGGCCGGCAGGCCATGGCCGACTACGCCGGGCTGGCCTGCGAACTGACCGGCATGGACCCCAGGTACGGCGTGCCGGCGCTGGTCACGATCGCGCGGCGGGAGTCCTCGTACAACCACCCGCGCTGGCGGGTGAACACCACCGACGGCAACGCGTGGGGCCCGGTCATGTCCGACGGGCATCCGCGCAACTGCTCGCGCGGCGCCACCCAGTGCATCCCGCCGACCTTCGCCGCCTACCACCTGTGCGGCACCGCGCGGACGCCGTACGACGTGGTGGCGTGCATGACCGCGACCATCGGGTACGTCCGCGACCGGTACGGCGTCGACGAGTCCGGCTCGAACTTCGCGGAGCGGGTGCAGCAGGCCGACCCGACCCGGCCGCCGAAGGGGTACTGAGGCGGCGGGACGGCGGCCGGTGCATCGCGGACGGTCCGGACCCCGGCTCAGGCGATGGCGCCCTCGGTCCAGGCGCGGGCGAGGATCTCGTCCACGGTCTGCTCGACGGTCTGGTCCGAGGTGTCCAGCCACAGCCCGATCGGCGGGGTGTGCTCGCGCAGCGCCGAGTCGAGGTCCCGCACGCTCCAGCCGGGCCCGTAGGCCGTCTTGGACCGGGCCGCCTCCCGGCGCTCGACCGCCGACGGGTTGGGGGTCAGCACGACCACGGCCAGCGGGCGGGTCCGGATGTGCTCGGCCATCTCGGTCAGATGCTCGCCGAGCAGGATGTCCTGCGCGATCACGGTGAACCCGGCCTGGGCGTACTGGTCGGCGCAGGCGGCGGTCAGCCGGTGCCGCAGCCGCAGCTGCGCGACGGCCGACTCGCCGGCGTCCGGCGTCATCTCCTCCCGCCCCCGGACGACCATGCGCCGGAACGTGTCGCCGCGCAGATGCACCGACCGCGTCAGCCGCTCGGCGAGCGCCTGCGCCACGCTGGACTTCCCGGCCGCCTGAATGCCCGTCAGGACCACGACCCCCGGGCCGAGCCAGGGCCCCTGGGGCGCGGCGGGCGCGCTGTCGGTGGAGTGTGCCGTCATGGGCTGGGCTGCCTTTCCGCGAGGGCTTCGGCCGGCTGCGGGCGCCCCGGGGGCCGCTCCGCGGGGCATCGTAGCGCCCGTGCCGATCATGTCCGATACCTGCCAGCGTGGCGTATCCGCCGCTGGAAGGGCCGGCGGCGTGAAGAAACCGGCTCCTCGCAACAATTACGCCCTGCGCACGCTCTGGGTCAGCAGTGTGACCACCTTTCTGCTGCCCCTCGACTACACCGTCGTGGCGGTCGCCCTCCGGGACGTCCAGCGGGAATTCCCGGTGGATTTCAGTGACCAGCAACGGGTGGTCAACGGTTACACCATGGCTTTTGCCGCGCTGCTGATGGCGGGCGGCGGGCTCGCCGATCTGCTGGGCCGCCGAAGGGTGTTCCTGACCGGGCTTCTCCTGTTCACCGCCGGTTCGCTGCTGGCGGGAGCGGCGCCGGAAATGCTCTGGCTGAACGCCGGGAGAATGGTTCAAGGAGTGGGCGCGGCAGGCATGTTCAGCTCGTCGCTGGCGCTGCTGGCCGGTGAATTCACCGGCCCCCGCCGTACCCGCGCGTTTGCCGTTTTCGGTGTGGCCTCCGGCCTCGGCGCCGCCCTCGGCCCGTTCGTCGGCGGATTGGCCGTCGCGGCCGGCGGGTGGCGGTGGGCCTTCTGGCTCAATGTGCCGTTCGGTGTCGCGATGCTCGTCCTGGGCTTCCGGGGGACGCGCGAGTCGCGTGATCCGTCCGCCGTACGGATGGACGCCGCCGGGCTGACCATCTTCACCGGCGCCGTCCTGCTGTTCGTGCACTCCCTGGTCACGGCGCCGCAGTCCGGGTGGCGGGCTACAGCCCTTTGCAGGCGGGGCTGGCGGTGCTGCCATTCGCCGTTCCCCTGTTCGTCGCGGGCCCGTTGGGTGCCCGGCCGGCGCGACGGCTCTCGTCCCGTGTTCTGCTGGCCACCGGGCAATTCCTGGTGGCGGTGGGTGCGGTACTGCTCGCCTGCGTGCCGTTGCGCGGCGGTGCGATCGGTGACGGGTGGGAGTACGCCGTCGGGGGAGCCGTCGGCGGACTGGGGGCCGGACTCATCAACGGGGAAATGAGCAATGTCGCCATCGGCCTGGTGTCCGCCGCCCGTTCCGGTATGGCGTCGGGCATCAATTCCACGATGCGCATCGTCGGAATGACGGCCGGATTCGGCGGAATCGGCGCGGTGCCGGCGGCGGTGGTGCACCACGAACTGTTCGCTCGGGCGGGGTCACCCCGTCGCCGTCAGCCCGTTGATCATGCGGCTGAGGAGCCGGTCGAAGGTCGCGTCGGGCGAGGGGGCACCGCCCGGTGCCGTCAGGGCTTCGGCGACCTTCGGGGAGGCGGCCGTGACGGCGGGGGAGCGCAGGTAGCGGGCCTGCGCTTCGTGGAAGGCGCGGTCGGCGGCGTCACCCGCCGCTTCCTGGGCGAGTTCGTGGGTGACATGGCTCGCCACAAAGCCGGAGAGCAGGCTGAAGACCTCCAGCCCGGCCTGGGCGTCCAGCTTCGCGGACGCGAGGACGGTGAGCGCGTACTCCAGGGCGGCGAGGGTGTTCGGGCCGAACGTCTGCCGCGCGGGCAGCGCTGCCGGCAGCCACGGGTGGCGCCGCATGACCGCGCGCTGCTCGCAAAAGAGCTGCCGCAGGTCCGCGCGCCAGTCGCCGGACGGCCCGGGCGGCAGCCGGTGCTCGCCGCTGACCTGGTCGATCATCAGCTCCAGCAGCGTCTCCTTGGTGGGGACGTAGCTGTAGAGCGACATCGTGCCGGCCCCGATACGGGCCGCGACCGCGCGCATCGTGACGGCACCGAGTCCTTCGGTGTCGGCGAGGCCGACGGCCGCGGCGGTGATCTCGGCACGGCTGTGCGCCGGGGGGCGTCCGCGGCGCGGCCGCTCGGCCGGTGTCCAGAGCGCTTCCGGATCCACCCCGGCGGCGCGGCCGGATGTGCCTGTACGGGTCACGGCAACCTCTCTCTGCTGTCCGCCGCCATCCAACCATCCGCTATTCTCGTACAACGTACGGAAAATAAATCGGTCCGCACCAGGAATCGAGGAACCGTGACCACGGCGACGTACCACCCCCCGACGAAAAAGCCGTCCTTGCCGGTCAGAGCCGTGCGGCGGACCCTGCGCGACATGCCGGGCAAGCGCTACGACGTCGCCTGTCAGCCCGGACTCGTGGTGCCCGCCGCCGACGGCAGCCCGCTGCTGACCGACCGCTACTTCCCCCGGGCCGACGGCGGCTTCCCCACGCTGCTGGTCCGCTCGCCGTACGGCCGCGGCATCCCCTGGGCGCCGATGTTCGGTGTTCTCTTCGCCGAGCAGGGCTTTCACGTCGTCCTGCAGAGCAGCCGCGGCACTGGCGGTTCCGGCGGCGAGTACGCCCCGTGGCAGCACGAGGCCGCCGACGGCCGGGCGACCGTCGAGTGGCTGCGCCGGCAACCCTGGTTCACCGGCGTCCTCGGCACGATGGGGCCCAGCGCGCTCGGCTTCGCACAGTGGGCCCTCGCGGCCGACCCGCCGCCGGAACTGCGCGCGATGGTGGTCCAGGTCGGTGTGCACGACATGCACGGCTTCTTCTACCCCTTCAAGGGGCAGCTCCCCGGCCCGTTCGCCTTGGAGAATGCGTTGGTCTCCGCTGTCGGCCGGATGCACTACGGCCGGGGCGCCCTGGCCTTCGCGCGCGCCGCGCTGCGCCTGCAACGCCACCTCAGGGGCATCACCAGGACGCTGCCGCTCGGTGAGACGTACGTACCCGGCTTCGGCGGCCGAGTGCCGCTCCTGGACGAGGCGATGGCCCGGCCCGCCCCGGACGACGCCTACTGGCAGGGTGGCGACGCGGGCGCCGCTGCCGTACGGCCGACCGTGCCGACCAGTCTGATCACCGGCTGGCACGACGTGTGCCTCGACCAGACGCTTCAGCAGTACGACCGGCTGCGGCGCGCCGGCTGCGACGCCACCCTGCTCATCGGCCCCTGGACCCACAACTCCGCGATGCAGCAGGGCTGGCCGGAGGTCTTCGCGGAAACCCTCGCCTGGCTGCGGGCCCACCTGTGCGACGACCCGTCCGGCCTGCGCGGGACGCGGGCGCGCGTACACGTGGGAGGCAGCCAGGAGTGGCGCGACCTGCCCGACTGGCCTCCGGTCGCGACGGACCACCGCTGGTACCTCGACAGCGACGGTGCCGGCGACGGCGCGCTCAGCCCCCGCGCACCCGAGGGCGCACCGCCGCATTCCTTCCGCTACGACCCGGCCGATCCGACACCCTCGGTCGGCGGACCTCTGCTCAGCCGGACGGCCGGGCCCCGGGACAATGCCGCCCTGGAGGCCCGCGACGACGTGCTGACCTTCACCACCCCGCCGCTCACCGAGCCGGTCGACGTCGTCGGCGCGGTCTCCGTGGAGCTGCGGGTCGCCACCGACACCGGGTACGCCGATGTCTTCGCCCGGCTCTGCGACGTCGACGAACGGGGCCGGTCGGTCAACATCTGCGACGGGATACGGCGGCTGGACTCCGTCGCCACCGCGCCCGGCCCGGCGGAGGTGACGGTGACGATGAGCCCCGCCGCCCACTCCTTCGCCGCGGGGCACCGCATCCGCCTCCAGATCAGCGGCGGCGCCCACCCGCGCTTCGCCCGCAACACCGGGACGGGTGAGCCCCTGCCGACGGCCACCCGGCTGGTGCCCGTCGAGATCTCGCTGCATCACCCGTCGGCGCTGGTGCTCCCTCAGACGAAGAAGGCGTTCATGCCGTCCACGTCGGACAGATAGGTCTCGATGGCCGCGATCCTGCCGTCGCGCACGGTGCACACCGTGGACAGGTGCTCGTCCAGGACCAGGTCGCTGCGCTGTGCCGTGTTGTGCAGGGACAGTGCCATGTTGCGGGGGCTGACGAGGATGTGCAGCAGGGTGAAGTTCAGGCCGTACCCGGCGATCTTGCGGGCGCGCTCGACGACGGCGTCCGCCCCGCGCGCCATCCCGGAGATGGTGTTGTCGCCGGGCAGCTCCCAGGTGGCGTCCTCGTGCAGCAGGGCGCGGATCGCGTCCCAGTCGGCGGTGGCGAGTGCGGCGTGGAACTGCTTGCCGAGGGAGTAGTTGTCCTCGTAGACGGTCATGAGGGCTCCTTCACGCGAGAGTGGTACGGGCAGGCCGGTCTGTACGGACCTGCCGACCCATCAGTTCGTATGTTTTAGAACAGTAGCAAAGTGGGGCGGGAGGGAAGTGACGGGGAGGGGAGGCGAGCGGGCAGCGTGCCGGCCCGTCCGCGTACGCTCGGAGCATGGCCGTACTGAGTCACCCCGACCGTGCCGAACTGCGCATCGCGGACGTCCTGGAGGCGTTCGCGCACCCGATCCGGCTGCGCATCGTGCACCGGCTCGCCGCCCATGGAGTCGAGCGCTCCTGTGGTGAGCTGCTGCCCGAAGTGTCCAAATCCACCGCCAGTCACCACTGGCGCGTACTGCGGGAGAGCGGCGTGCTCCACCAGCGGCGGGAGGGCCGCCGCCTGGTGATGCACCTGCGGCGGGCGGATCTGGAGGCGCGCTTCCCGGGGTTGCTGGACGTGGTGCTGGCTGCCGCCGGGAGTGATCCCGAGGTGACGGTGGCCGAGGGAGTGCATGGGGCTGGAGCATGCGAGGTGCTGCACTCCTGACGGGGGTGGCCGTGCTGCCGCGAGTCCGCCCGCCGGGCGTCTCGCGCTGCCGGTGCACCGTCCGGATGGTCCGTTCGGCGCGGTTTGTCCACCGGTGGTGCGCCGCATGAGAGCCTGACGGCCGGGTACGGGCGAGGCCGGAGGTGAGCGCATGTCCGGTGCCGGGAGGCCGTCCGGGGCGACGGCGGCGGCCGTCGAACTGGCCGTCTGGTGGGCCCTGCTGGCCGGGCTGTGGCTGGTGCTGGTCAGCAGCCTGGACCTGCTGGAGTGCCTGGTCGGCGCGGTGGCCGCCCTGTTGGGTGCCTGTGCGGCCCGCGCGGCCCGCAGAGCCGCCGTCACCGATGCCGCCGCGGGCGGGCCGCCGCACACCGGCCCGGAGGAAGGCCGGCCGCGGTGAACGGCTGGCTGTTCGCCGCCGCGCTGCTGCTGCTCGTCGGTTTCGCCCCCACCGTGTGGGGCGCGGCGAGCGGTTCCGTACGGCGGCGGGTCATGGCGCAGAACCTCGCGACGCTCGTCGGCTGCCTGGTCATGCTGCTGCTCGCACAGGGCTACTCGCGGCCCTCGTACGTCGACCTGGGCCTGGTCCTCGCCGTCCTCGGCCCCGCCGGAACGCTTGTCTACGCCCGGCTGCTCGCCGACGAACTGGCCGAACGGCCGGCGCGCGACCGGGTCGCCCGCGCCCTCGGCCGCACCATGACGCCGTTCGCCGCGGTCTCCGTACCGCTGGTGGTGCTGCCGCTGTGTGTCGCCGCCGGGCCGGGCCGGGCGATGGTGAAACTCCTGGTCATCGGAGTGCTGCTGGTCGGCGGGAACATCGTGTCCACGCGCGCGCTGTCCGGGCGGCAGGCCGGGCGGAAGGCCGGTGCGGCCGATGAATGACGTCCTGATCGTGCTGGCCCTGGCGCTCGTGGCGGCGGCCGCGACCGCCGCCGTACTGGCCCGCGACCCGGTCCGGCAGTCGACCGTACTGGCGCTGCTCGGGCTAGCCCTGGCCCTCCTCTTCGCCATCCTCCAGGCGCCGGACGTCGCCCTCTCGCAGCTCGCGGTCGGCTCCGTCCTCACCCCGCTGATGCTGCTGCTCTCCGTACGGAAGGTGCGGCGCAAGGGCCGGGCGGACGGCCGCGACCAGGACTCCGGAAGCGCGGGCGAGGAGGAGCGGCCGTGAGCAGACGCGTCCGGATGTGGGTGCTGGTCCTCGGCGGCGCGGGCCTGGCCGTGCTGCTGTTCGCCGCGAGCCTGGACCTGCCGGACTTCGGCGGCGACCGGCACCCGTACGGCGTCCGGGCGGTCGAGGCCGCGCTCGCCCGGCACACCTCCAACGTCGTCGCGGCGGTCAACTTCGATCAGCGGGCGTTCGACACCCTCGGCGAGGAATCGATCCTCTTCTGCGCGGCGCTGGGCACCGTCGTCCTGCTCCGCCAGACGCGCGACGAGCACCGGGTACGCCCCGAACCGGCGCGCGTCGCCCCGCCCGTACGCCGCTACGCGCTGGTCGCGCTCCCGGTGACCCTGCTCATCGGCCTGTACGTCGTCGCACACGGCCAGCTCAGCCCCGGCGGCGGCTTCCAGGGCGGGGTGGTCGTCGCGACGGCCCTGCACCTGCTCTACATCGCCGTGGACTACCGCGCGCTGGAGCGGATCAGACCGGTCGGCGCGTACGCGATGGCGGACGCGGCGGGGGAGGCCGCCTACCTCCTGCTGGGCGCCGCCGGCCTGGTCGCCGGTACCGCCTACCTGGCCGACTTCCTCCCGTACGGCACCTTCAACACGCTCGCCTCGGGCGGCCTGGTCCCGTTGCTCAACGCCGCCATCGGGGTGGAGGTGGCCAGCGGGGTCGTGGTGCTGCTGGCCTCCTTCCTCGACCAGGCAGTCGAGATCGTCGACGCGGACCGGCACACCGCGGACCGGCACACCGCGGACCGGCACACCGGCCCCGAACGGCCCCCGCACCCGACCCCTCCGTCCCCGTCCGAGGAGAAGCCGACATGAGCGTGCTGCCGTATCTCGTCGCCGGCTGGATCTTCCTGATCGGCTGTTACGGGCTGGCCACCAGCCGCAACCTCATCCACGCCGTCGGCTGCCTCGCCGTCTGCCAGGCGTCCACCTACGTCCTGCTGCTCGCCATCGGCTACCGGGACGGCGGCACCGCGCCGGTCTTCTCCGACCTGAAGCCCGGTACGCGCCCCGTCGTCGACCCGGTCGTCCAGGCCCTGACGCTCACCGACGTGGTGGTGGGGGCGACCGTCACTGCGCTGCTGCTGGCCCTCGTCGTCCAGGTGGGCAAACGGCACGGCACCGTGAACCCGGACGAGCTCTCGGAGCTGCGCGGGTGACCCCGGCCGGCGCTCTCGTTCCCGCAGCGGCCACGGCCCTGACCCCCGCCGCCACCCTCCCGCTGATCGTGGCCACCCCCTTGCTCGGCGCCGCGTTCCTGGTGGCGGCGGGCCGCCGGATGCCACGCCGGGCCGCCGAGATCGCGGGCACCGTCTTCGCCGCCGGCACGGCCGTACTCGCCTGCTCCGTCCTGCTGCGCGGCACGCCCGCGGACGCACCGGGCGCCCGCGCCGTCGAGTGGCTCGGCGGCTGGCACCCCCACGGCCGCGCGGGCGTCGGCATCGTCCTGGTCGGCGACCGGATCGGCGTCGGCCTGGCCGCCGCCACCTCGCTCCTCGTCGTCGCCGTCCTCGCGTACTCCTGGCGGTACTTCGACGAGCCGCCGCACCGCCAGGCGGGCACCTTCCCCGCCCTCGTACTGATCTTCCAGGCGGGCATGTGCGGCTTCGCGCTCACCGGCGACCTCTTCAACGCGTTCGTCTTCTTCGAACTGATGGGCGTCGTCGCGTACGCGCTCACCGGCTATCGCGTCGAGGAGAAGCGCGCCGTGCAAGGCGCGCTGACCTTCGGCGTCGTCAACTCCCTCGGCGGCTACGCGACCCTGCTCGGCGTCGCCCTGCTGTACGGACGCACCGGCGAACTCGGCTTCGCCCAGATCGGCGCCCGGCTGGCCGCCCACCCGGGCGAACCCTCCGGCGGCGCCTCCGACGGCCCCGACCTCCTCGTCCTGACCGCCTTCGTCCTCGTCCTGACCGGCCTGCTCGTCAAGGCCGCGGTGGTCCCCTTCCACTTCTGGCTCCCGGACGCGCACGCGGTGGCACCCACCCCGGTGTGCATGCTGCTGTCCGGCGTCATGGTCGAACTGGGCGTCTACGGCACGGCACGCGTGTACTGGACGGTCTTCGCGGGCCCCGGCGGAATCCCCGCCCCCGACGTCCACCGGATGCTGCTCACCCTCGGCACGCTCACCGCCCTCGTCGGCGCGCTCATGTGCTGGCAGCAGCGCCACCTCAAACGGCTGCTGGCCTTCTCCACCGTCGCGCACACCGGCCTGTTCCTGATCGGGCTCGCGGTCATGACACCGGAAGGCGTGGGCGGTACGGCCCTGTACATCCTCGGGCACGCGGGCGTGAAGGCCGCGCTGTTCGCCGCCATGGGCATCCTCCTCGACCGCTTCCGCAGCGTCGACGAACGCGAACTCCACGGCCGCGGCCGGGAACTCCCCCTGGTCGGCGTGGTCTGCGCCGCCGGCGGCCTGGCCCTGGCCGGGCTGCCGCCCTTCGGTACGGGACTGGGCAAGGCGGTCACCGAGGAAGCGGCGGGCGGCTGGCCGGCGGCCGTGTTCGTGGTGGTGTCGGCGATCACCGGGGGAGCGGTACTGCGCGCCGTGGCCCGGGTCTTCCTGGGACTGGGCGTACGCCCCGACGACGCCGGCCGGGCGGAGACCCGCGAGGACGAGACCAGCGGCAAGGACGAGGAGCCGGAGACCGCCGGACCGCTGAGCCGCATCCCGGACACCATGCTGGCGGTCCCGGTCGCGCTGCTGGCGGGCGCGCTGGCTGTGGGCCTCGTACCGGGCCTGCACGCGGCGGTCGGCCGGGCCGCGGACGCCTTCCTCGACCGGGCCGGGTACGCGGCCGCCGTCCTCCACACGCCGCCGGCCGCGCCCGTACCGACGCCCGGACCGCACTGGTCCCTGGCGGGCGTGGGACTCGGCCTGCTGTCCGCCGCCCTGGCCTTCCTGCTCGCCTGGTGGGCCGTGCGCCGCCCACAGGGCCCGGCCCAGCCCGCCCGCTGGGCCGCCCCCGTGCGCCGGCTGCACTCCGGTCACATCGGCGACTACGTCGCCTTCGTCCTGGCAGGCATGGCCCTGGTGGCGGCGCTCCTCCTGCCGTCCCTCCACTGAGACCGGCCCCCACAACAACCGCCGGGGCCTCAGCAGAACCCGCCCGTCAATCCTTCCGGTACGAGTACGCCTCCCCGGCAGCCGCCGCGACCGCGTCCAGATCCGCCCCCGTCGAAGCGGTGACCACGGCGGCCACCGCGCCCTCGACGAACGGCGCGTCCACCAGCCGCGTGCCTTCGGGCAGTTCACCACCCTCGGCCAGCAGCGCCTTGACGGTCAGTACGGCGCTCCCGAGGTCCACCAGGACCGCGACACCCGCACCCTGGTCCACCTCCCGCGCCGCGTCCGTGATCAGCTCCGCGCTGGTCCCGAGCCCGCCGTCCGGAGTGCCGCCCGCCGGCGCGACCGGTGCCTTGACGTCACCGCCCGCCAGGCCGACGGCCAGCCGCGCCACCGACTCGGCCACCGGCCCGCTGTGCGACACCAGCACAATGCCCACGTACGCAGTCTCCGCGCCGCTCACTCGGCCACCCCCTGGCCCGCCGTCTCCGCGAGCGCCTCGAACAGCAGCGCGGAGGAGGTCGCTCCCGGGTCCTGATGACCGACGCTCCGCGCACCGAGATAGCTCGCCCGGCCCTTGCGGGCCTGCAGCGGCACGGTGGCCTTCGCGCCCCGCCCGGCCGCGTCGGCGGCGGCCTCGAAGGAAGTGGCCAGCGCCTCGACGGCGGGATCCAGCGCGTCGAGCATCGTCGCGTCACCGGGCGCGGAGCCGCCCAGCTGGGCCACCGCGTCCACCCCCGCACGCAACGCCGTACGCAACTCGTCGGCGGTGACACTGCCGGCCTCGCCGAGCGCCTTGCCCGTACGCCGCAACAGCGTCCCGTACAGCGGCCCCGACGCACCGCCCACCGTGGAGATCAGCTGCCGCCCCGCCGTCGTCAGCACGGCACCCGGCGTCTGCGGCGGCTCGGCGTCGAGCACCTTGACGACGGCCGCGAAGCCGCGCTGGAGATTGCTGCCGTGGTCGGCGTCGCCGATGGCGGAATCCAGATCGGTGAGGCGGGACGCTTCCCGGTCGACGGAGGCGGCGGACGCCGCCATCCAGCGCAGGAAGAACCCGGCATCCAGTGCCGTTTCGGACACGAACTGCTCCTCTGGTCGTACGTGCGCGTACGGCATCCACGGCACAGACCCACCTGTACGGGTGAACGCCTCCACCAGTGTGGACGCCTCAGCGGCCCCACCGCAGCCCCGGCGTCTGCACCGGCGCGTCCCACAGCCGCAGCAGTTCCTCGTCGGCCGCACACAGCGTCACCGAGCAGCCGGCCATGTCGAGCGAGGTGACGTAGTTCCCGACCAGCGTACGAGCGACCGGCACACCCCGCTCGCCGAGCACCCGGTGCACCTCGGCGCCGAACCCGTACAGCTCCAGCAGCGGCGTGCCGCCCATGCCGTTGACCAGCACCAGCACCGGCTGCCGGGGGTTCAGTTCGGCCAGCACCGCGTCCACCGCGTAGTCCGCGATCTCGCGCGCGGTCATCATCGGCCGCCGCTCACGCCCCGGCTCGCCGTGGATGCCCACTCCCAACTCCAGTTCACCGGCGGGCAGGTCGAACATCGGGCCACCCTTGGCCGGGGTGGTGCACGCGCTCAGCGCCACACCGAAGCTGCGCGAGGACTCCACGACCCGGCGCGCCAGCTCCGCCACCCGGTCCAGCGACGCGCCCTCCTCTGCCGCCGCCCCCGCGATCTTCTCCACGAACAGCGTCGCCCCGGTGCCCCGGCGCCCGGCCATGTGCAGCGAGTCCGTCACCGCCACATCGTCGTTGACGAGCACACTGGCGGCCCGTACCCCCTCGTCCTCCGCCAGCTCGGCGGCCATCTGGAAGTTCAGCACGTCACCGGTGTAGTTCTTCACCAGGAACAGCACCCCCGCACCACTGTCCACGGCCGCCGCGGCCCGCACCATCTGATCGGGCACCGGCGAGGTGAACACCTCACCCGGGCAGGCGGCGTCCAGCATCCCCACCCCCACGAACCCACCGTGCAGCGGCTCGTGCCCACTCCCCCCACCGGAAACCAACGCCACCTTCCCGGCCACCGGCGCGTCCCGCCGCACCACCACCCGATGGTCGACATCCACCACCAGCTCGGGATGGGCCGCGGCCATACCGCGCAGCGCGTCGGTGACGACGGTTTCGGGGACGTTGATGAGCATTTTCACGGGGGCTCCTCGGCTGCTCGAAGGAAGCTGCCTTCGCTGATGGCGCGTCAGCTACTAGGCGGGTTACTCAGCGTGACGACCTCAGGATATGCGGAGGCGCTGGAGGTGGCGCAAGGGTGGGAAGGCGGAGCGTGTGAGCCCTGTACGCGGCGGCGGCCTTGCAGGCGCCTCGTCAAGGTGAGGCGTCTCGGGGGAGGAAGAGCTGATGCAGAGGGCCCGCTGGTGGGGTCGAAAGACCAAGAGAAGCCGAGCGGGTTCCCTGGCGCACGATCCCGCTGGCGTGTTTGGCGCGTAGCGGCAGCCGTCTGACCAGGGCGGCGAACCGTTGACGGCGCCGGAGGTCAGCTGGTCCGTGGTGCTGCTTCCCGCACACCACGTGACTTCTTGTGGCTGTTCAGGCGGTGGAGTCGCAGAGCAAGCTGCAGTTCGAGGGCCTGTGAGGGGCTGTTCCAGTCGGGGCCGAGGAGTTGCGCCACTCGGTCCAGGCGCTGCACCACGGTGTTGACGTGCACGTGGAGGGCGTCCTTGGCCTTGGACAGGCTTGCGCCATGGGTGTAGTAGGCGTCGAGGGTGCGGACCAGCTCGGTGCCGCGCCGCTGGTCGTAGGCGAGGACGGGGCCAAGGAAGCGCTCCACGAAGCCGTCGATGTCCGACCGGTCGCCGAGCAGGACGCCGAGGAACCCCAGCCCGGCGATGTCCGCGCCGTCTCCGGTGCAGCCCAGAGCGTACAGGGCCTTGAGGCAGCGGCAGGCTTCGGTGTATGTGTCAGGAAGCTGCTGGGGGCCGGTGACCGGCCCGGCGGACCCCACGGTCACCGGCGCCCCGGCTTTCTGACCGAGGTCCCGGGCCAGCTCCGCGGCGAGGTCGCCAGGAGCCGATGACGGTACGAGGAGGACGACGTGGCCGTCGCGGACGCCCGCGAGCCCGCCCAGCGAGCGGGCCCGGCGCACGGCTTCTGCGAGTAGCTGCGTGCGTGGCTCGTCGTCGGTGTCCAGGGTGAACACGGCGTAGGGCTGGGAGAGGTTGAGGCCGATCTTGCGGGCGCGGATGGTCAGGCTCCCGATGTCATGGTGCCCGCCGTGCTGGTCGAAGCTGAGCAGATCGTCGAGGAGTTCTCCGCGCACGCGGTCCTCCGCTTCGGCGACGGTGCGGCGCAACAGCAGCAGGAGGGCGGCGACCAGGGCTGCGCGTTCGAACAGGCGCCGGTCGGCGTCGGTCAGGTCCGCGCGTCCGGTCAGAACGATGCTGCCCAGGAGCTGGGAGCCGGCCAGTACGGCGCATACCCAGGTGCCGTCCACCGGGACGGCATGGCCGCCGGTGCGGGAGGCGCTGATGCCCTGGGGGGACGGGGTGAGGGGGCCGGTGCCGGCTCGGGCCATTTCGGTGCCGTCCGAGTCGTGCAGGGCCAGGCCGCCGCCGAGCAGGGCGGCGATCTCGCGCACCAGGTCGTCGACGCTTCCGCCGCGCAGGACCAGGTCGGTGAGCCGGTCGTGGGCGTCGGCGGCGCGGCGCAGGGCCGTGCTGTGGGCACGGGCGGTCTCGTTGGCGGTGTTGAGCTCCACGAGCGCGGAGCGGGTCTCCTCCAGCAGGCGGGCGCTGTCGATGGCGACGGCCGCGTGGTCGGCGAGCGAGGTGAGCAGCGCGATGGCGTCCGGGGGGAATTCCCGGGTGGTGCGGTCCGCGGCGAAGAGCACGCCGATGACGCGTTTGCCGACACGGAGAGGGACCCCGAGGATGCCGCGCAGTCCCTCTTCCAGGACCGCTTCGTCGATGGGACGGGTGTGCGTGAAGCGGGGGTCGGTGTGGTAGTCGGTGCTGGCGTACGGGCGGGCGGTCTGGGCGACCAGGCCGCCGAGGCCCTCGCCCATGCCGAGCCGCAGTTGCTGGAAGCGGGCGGAGACAGAGCCGTCGGTGACCCGCATGAAGGTGTCTTTGGCGGCGGGGTCGTTGAGGGACAGGTAGGCGACGTCGGTCCCGAGCAGGGTCCTGGCGCGGTGGACGATGGCGCGCAGGACCGCGTCGAGGTCACGCAGCGCGGCCAGGTCGCTCGCGGTGTCGAAGAGTGCGGCCAGCTCGGCCTCTCGTTTGCGGTGCTGGTCGAGGGTTCGCCGGATCTCCAGCGCGGCCTGTGCGGCTTCCTCCAGGACGGAGCGCTCACCGGGCGGGAGCTGCTCGGTGGCCGGGTCGGCCGACGGGCGTGGGAACTGCTCGGTGGGCGCTCCGGAGGCCAGCATGGTCAGCATCTGTCCGAGGGCCACCATCGCGCTGTGTGCCGCTGCGCGGTAGGTGCGGTCGTTTTCGGCAGCCATGCCGGCGCTCCTTCCGTCCGGGTGGGGGAGTCGGACGCGTGCGGGATGTGGTCCGGAGGGGTGCGGGTACGGCTTACGGTGTGTCGCCGGTCGCCCGCCGGGTTCCTCGCGGGGCGGCGGGCGGGGGAGGCCGCCTCACACGGTGTCCTCGCCGACGGCCGTCGGCAACGGCCGGCGCACCTGATTGGGGGAGTCGGCCGCCATGGTGGTGGTGAGGTCCCGGCCGCGGGTTTCCCTGGCAAGGGCGACGGTCACGGTGGTGATTATCGCGGCCAGGCAGAGGTACAGGGCGACGGGGGTGGCGGAGCCGTATTCCTTGAGGAGTTCGACCGCGATGATCGGTGCCAGTGCGCCGGCGAGGATCGAGGCCAGCTGGGAGCCCATGGATGCGCCGGAGTAGCGGACCTTGGTGTCGAACAGTTCCGAGATGAAGGCGGCCTGAGGACCGTACATGGCGCCGTGCAGCAGCAGGCCGGCCGTCACGGCGAGGGTGATCACGGCGGGCGACTCGGTGTCGAGCAGGGCGAAGAAGGCGAAGGCCCACAGCGCCATGCCGGCCGAGCCGATCAGGGTGACCGGCCTGCGGCCGATGCGGTCGGAGAGCGCGCCCCACAGGGGGATGGTGACGAAGTGGACCGCCGAGGCGATCAGTACGGCGTTCAGCGCGGTGCTCTTGGGCAGTTCGAGATGGGTGGTGACGTAGACGAGGAGGAAGGCGGTGAGGACGTAGTAGGAGATGTTCTCGCCGAACCGGGTGCCGATGGCGGTGAGGACCTCCTTCCAGCTGCGGCGCAACACCTCGACCACCGGGGCCTTTTCCTTGGTGCCGCGGGCGGCGTCGGCCCGGGTCTCGGCCTGGGCGGCGAGGAAGACGGGGGACTCGGCGACGGAGACGCGGATCCACAGGCCCAGCAGAACCAGAACTCCGGAGAGCAGGAACGGGATGCGCCAGCCCCACGCGATGAAGGCTTCCTCCGACTGGAGGGCGGCGAGCAGCGCGAGGACACCGGTGGCCAGGAGGTTGCCGCCCGGGGCGCCGGCCTGTGGCCACGAGGCCCAGAAGCCTCGCTGCTCGGCGCCGCCGTGTTCGGAGACGATGAGGACAGCGCCGCCCCATTCGCCGCCCAGCGCGAAGCCTTGGACGAGGCGGAGCACGGTGAGCAGGACCGGTGCGCCTGCGCCGAGTGTTTGGTAGGTGGGCAGCAGGCCCATGGCGAAGGTGGCCCCGCCCATCATGAGCAGGCTGATGACGAGCAGCTTCTTGCGGCCGATCTTGTCGCCGAAGTGCCCGAAGACCATGCCGCCCAGGGGCCTGGCAGCGAAGCCGATCGCGTAGGTGACGAAGGCGAGCAGCGTTCCCACGAGCGGGTCGCCGGTGGGGAAGAAGAGGGTGTTGAACACCAGCGCGGCGGCTGAACCGTAGAGGAAGAAGTCGTACCACTCGATGGTGGTGCCGATCAGGCTCGCGCCGACGATACGGGCGATCCCGCCGGAGCGGCCGGTGGCGGCGGGCCCGGTGGCCGGGGTGTCGGTCATGTGTCACCAGTTTTCGTGGACGGGACGGGGAGGGATGCACCGGGATCCCGGGCGGCGGGGGTCAGTTCGCTCCCCAGCCGCCGTCCAGGGGCAGGGACGTGCCGGTGATGTAGCTGGTGTGCGGGCCGCACAGCCACAGGGCGGCGGCGGCGACCTCTTCGGCTTCGAGGAGCCGCTTGACCGGGGCGCGGGCGAGCAGGACGTCGGAGAGGACGTCGCCGGCGCTGATGCCGTGGGCCGCGGCCTGATCGTGGATCTGGCTCTCGACCAGAGGGGTGCGGACGTAGCCGGGATTCACGCAGTTGCTGGTCACACCGTGCGGGGCGCCCTCGATGGCGGTGACCTTGCTCAAGCCCTCCAGGGCGTGCTTGGCCGTGACGTAGGCGGACTTGTAGGCGCTGGCGCGCAGCCCGTGGACGCTGGAGATGTTGATCACCCGGCCCCATCCGGCGGCGTACATGTGCGGCAGCACGCGGCGGATCAGCAGGAACGGGGCGGTGACCATCACGTGCTGCATGAGGGCGAAGTGCTCCGGCGGGAATTCGGGGAGCGGAGCGACGTGCTGGAGCCCGGCGTTGTTGACGAGGATGTCGACCGCCTCGGGCAGCGTTTCGGTCACGGCGGGGTCGGCCAGGTCGGCGATGTGCGCTTTCCCCCCGATGGCGTCGGCGACCGCCGCGGCCTTCTCGGCGTCCAGGTCGACCACGTGGACCACGGCGCCGGCCGCTGCGAGGGCGGTGGCGCACGCCCGCCCGATGCCGCTGCCGCCGCCGGTCACCAGGGCGGCGCGGCCCGACAGGTCTGCGCCGTGCGCGGCCGAGACGGCCGAGGCGGCCCGCCCAGGCGGGTGCGGGGAGGTGGATTCGCTGGTCATGGCCGGAAACAGTAGGGTCACCGCGCCAGCTCGCCTATGGGGATGACCACCACAATGACCTGTCCGAGGATGGCGAATCCTCCTATACGTATGCCCGGAAGAGCCCGGGTTTTCGCACCGGCCCGCTTCCCTGCCACGGCCCGCCGCGGCTTCGCCCGCGGCGGGCCGTGGCACGTCAGCGGCCGAGCGGACAGGTGGTCAGGAGCGTGGCCGCGTCGGCGGCGGGCGGACGGGGCACGGTGCGACCGGCCGGTGGCGCCTGGGAGTGGGCCAGCCACCCCTCCAGGACGGTGAAGGCCGAGCGGTGGCAGGGGACGAGCGGCCTCAGCCGGTCGGGGAAGGCGTCCACCAGGGAGTCGGTGTGAGTCCCGTCCGCAATGCGGTAGTAGCGGTGCAGTCCGCTGCGGCCCGCCCGGTGAACCATCCGGGCGTACACATCGGAGTCCCGGCCAATGGGGAGCAGGACGTCCAGGGTGCCGTGGACGGTGATCAAGGGCTTACCGATGCGGCCGGTCAACGCGATCCGCTCCACGGCACGGTGGACATCCGCGGGGCGGGAGGCGTAGTCGTAGTCCGTGTCGCAGGCCGCACTTCCCGTCGGGCAGTACGGAGTGCCGGCCTCCGCCGTTCCGTCGAAGCCGGGGTCCACCTCCGCACGGTAGATCCGCTGGGTGAGATCCCAGTACACCTTGTGGTGGTAGGGCCACAGGAACTCCGACCCGGCCGGGTAACCGGCAGCGTGCATCGCCTGGCCCGCCCGCTCGGCGGCGGGTCCACCGGCCGCATACACCGGGTAGCGGCGCAGCGCAGGCGGCAGGAACGTGAGCAGGTTCGGCCCGTCGGCGCGCCACAAAGCGCCCTCCCAGTCCACGCCCCCGTCATACAGCTCGGGGTGGTTCTCCAACTGCCAGCGCACCAGGTAGCCGCCGTTGGACATGCCGGTCGCCAGAGTCCGGGCGGGTGGGCGGTGGTAGCGCTGGGCGACCACGGCGCGGGCCGCGCGGGTGAGCTGGGTCAGGCGCGAGTTCCACTCGGCAATGGCGTCACCCGGCCGGACACCGTCGCGGTGGAAGGCGACTCCGGTGTTGCCCTTGTCGGTGGCGGCGTAGGCGTAGCCGCGGGAGAGGACCCAGTCGGCGATGGCCCGGTCGTTGGCGTACTGCTCACGGTTGCCGGGGGTGCCCGCCACGACCAGGCCGCCGTTCCAGCGGTCGGGCAGGCGGATGACGAACTGGGCGTCGTGGTGCCAGCCGTGATTGGTGTTGGTGGCAGAGGTATCGGGGAAGTAGCCGTCGATCTGGACACCGGGCACGCCCCTGGGGACGGTGAGGTTTTTCGGGGTGAGACCGGCCCAGTCGGCCGGATCGGTGTGGCCGGATGCCACCGTTCCCGCCGTGGTGAGCTCCGCCAGGCAGTCCGCCCGCTGGTGCGCGGCTGCGGGGACGACGAGGCGCTGCAGACCGGCGCAGCGGCCGCCCGGCCCCGAGCCGGCAGCAGACGGTGTGGCCGTGGCTGTCGGCACGGCGAGGCCCAGAACGGCCAGGGGCAGGAGGACCGAAGCGGCGCGCCGGCACGGGCGCGCCACGGTGGTGAGGTGCGAGAGCATGCAATACCTCTGATTTTGAAAGCAGTGACGGGCCGGAGGCTAGGAGGCCAGGGCAGGGTTCCGACAGGGGTGCGCCCACCACCGTCACGGCGGTCGAAACGGATGCCGGCCCCACTCGGAGCGACGGCATGGCGCCATCCCCGTCCCCGGGGCTCGGCACCCTCTGCGCCTGGGCCAGGTAGCGGGAACACCTGCGGCAGGCGACCGCCCACCGATGTGTCGCCGGCCTGCCCACCACCCTCGCTGGGCGAGGCCGGCTCACTCCGGCAGTGGCTTGGCCGGTGGCCGGCACCGCGCCAGGGCAGGGGGAGGCGGCGTCCGGAGGCGTCGCGCGGTTCAGTGACCGGGCAGGCGGCTTCGGCCGTGGCCCGGTTCCTCCACGCCGCGGTGGCTGTGTACGCGAGAACGGGAGTTGTTTGTCAACGACTTCGGGAGCCACTTCATGCGCTGCCGCCATGATCAATGTCGATGAGTTGGGGAGTCTCCTTCGTCGCGCCGGACGGCCCAATTCGTCGCCACCCCATTCGCTGATCCAGGCGGATCCGCGCTGACCCTGTCGAATGTCTGGCCCCGGGGGCTCTACAAATGTAGAGTCCCCGGGTATGAGTGGGCTTGCAGGCACCTTCGTTCCCCGCCCGGACTTCGCCTCCCGGCACCAGATGGTCATCCCGGCTCCGGTGGAGGCGGTGTGGGCGGCGTGGCAGGAGATGGAGCAGGCCGGCGGCGAGGGGTGGGGGCCGATTGTCCGGGCGCTGTTCACCGTGCGGCGGCAGCTCGGCCGCATGAAGAGAGGGGCCGGCAAGGTCCCGCAGAAGGACCTGCGGGACAGCTTTCTGCGGCTGGCCGAGGACCCACCGCGAGAGATGGTCCGGGGGATCGTGGGGCAGTGGTGGACCATGGGAGCAGCCGACGGCCGGCCGGACATCACAGGCCCGGATGAGTTCCTGGCATTCGACGAACCCGGCTACGCGAAGGCGACCTTCAGCATGAGATTCACCGCGGACGCCGCCACCGGTGGTACGCGGGCCGTCACCGAGACCCGGGTCCTGTGCCTCGACGAGGGGGCTCGTCGTGCCATGGGGCGGTACTGGCGGCTCATCGAGCCGTTCAGCGGCCTCGTCCGCCGGATGATGCTCAGCAGGCTCAGGAAGCGGGCCGTCGCATGAGCAGCGCCAGAAGCCCCCGCGTACAGGCGCTGCTCACCGCGGCGGTGGCGGTTATCGCCGATGAGGGCCTGCGAGGGCTCACCCACCGGGCGGTCGACGGACGGGCGAAGGTGCCGGCCGGGTCGACCAGCTATTACTTCCGTACCCGGCAGGCACTGCTCGCCGGCGTGGTCGCGTTCATCGCTGAACAGGAAGTGGCGGACATCGAAGCGGCGACCGTCTCCGAAGAGTTGGCGGAGGCGCCGCCGGTACGCCAGGTGGCCGACCGCTTCGCGGGCGTACTGGCCCACTGGCTCGGCCCCCAACGCGACCGCACTCGCGCCCGCCTGGAGATCATCCTCCTGACGTCGCGTCGCCCAGAAGGGGAGCTGGGCACCCAACTGGGCCGCGCCCGGGAGAGCTTCGTCGGCCAGGCGCAGCTGTTGGCAACGGCGCTCGGCAGCCCGTATCCGAAAGAGGGCGGGCGGATCGTGGTTGCCTTCGCCGAGGGGCTCACGTACGACGGGGTGACGCGACCCGGCCCGGACACCACCGACCGGGCGGCCCTGCGGCAGATGCTGGAGAGGGTCCTGCTCACCCTGGCCCGGTAGTGGGGCGCTGGAGGGGACAGCTGGGCGGGAGCAGTACCGGCAGCCGGTTTACCGACCGATCTGGAAATCGGCCCGATGCGTCCTTCTTCGTGCCGGGAGGGACCAGCCGAGCACCGATACTGATCAGTCCCTGGGAGCCGAGAGCCAACCGACACCAGCTGAGCCGCCGACCGCATGTCGTCACCTTGGATGACCCACGTCGTCACCACCCCGACCCTCCACCGGGGTGGCTTCCGTGCTCGTGAACATCACCTAGTCGCACGAGCGTGCGACTCCCAATGCCATGCCAAAACGACGTCACTTTTGGCGTACAGAGCCACCGCGGCGCCCGCGAACTGCAAAGGGCGCAGCAGCGTACGTGGACGGCGCATATTTTGAGCAGCCAGCCATGTGGCATGGATACAGCCGGATCGGTGGCGAACGGCCCGCCGTTTCCCCAGGTTCCCCGAGGCGAAGCGGCGGCAACACCCATACAGGTGCCGGCCGATGTGTGGGGCGTTTCCGTGGCTAAGCGGGCCGGCCCCTTCCTAGGGTCGACACCCATTGGCCGAGTGGGCACCGGCCGGACCAGCGGTCGAAGGCAGTCAGGCCATGCCGTTGGTGAGGAAGGCGGTTGGTGTCCCCGACGGAGAGGGACCGGATGGGTCTGGACAAGACGGTCGCGGACGCGGCGGAGGCGGTGGCGGACATCCCCGACGGGGCGTCGCTGGCCGTCGGAGGATTCGGGCTGTGCGGCATACCGAGCGCGCTGATCGAAGCCCTGCTGCAGCGGACGGCCTCAAGACTGGCGGTCGTGTCCAACAACTGCGGCGTGGACGACTGGGGACTGGGGCTGCTTCTGCGCACCGGCCGGATCGCCAGGATGACCAGCTCGTATGTGGGAGAGAACAAGGAGTTCGCCCGGCAGTACCTCAGCGGTGAGCTGGAGGTGGAACTGGTGCCGCAGGGCACCCTCGCCGAGCGGCTGCGCGCGGGAGGAGCCGGAATTCCCGCCTTTTACACACCGGCCGGAGCCGGGACCCAGATCGGTGAGGGCGGCCTGCCGTGGCGGTACGGGGCGGACGGGAGCGTCGCGGTTGCCTCGCCGGCCAAGGAAACCCGCGTCTTCGGCGGGCGTGAGTACCTCCTGGAGGAGGGCATCACCACCGACTTCGCGCTGGTGCGCGCCACCATCGGCGACCGCCACGGCAACCTGGTCTTTCGTTCCTCGGCCCGCAACTTCAATCCCCTGGCGGCGATGGCCGGCCGTATCACCATTGCGGAGGTCGAGCACCTGGCCGAACCCGGAGAACTCGACCCCGACGAGGTGCACCTGCCCGGCGTGTTCGTCCAGCGCGTGGTCCGTGTCCACCCCGGCGGCCCCGCGGCCGAGCGGCGCATCGAACGCCGCACGGTCCGCACCGAGCAGGAAGGCGGTGCCTGACATGGCCCTCACCCGTGAGCGGATGGCTGCCCGGGCCGCCCGGGAACTGGCCGACGGCACCTCCGTCAATCTCGGCATCGGCCTGCCCACCCTGATCCCCAACCACCTGCCGCCCGGGGTCGAGGTGGTACTCCAATCGGAGAACGGCATTCTCGGCGTAGGGCCCTACCCGACCGAGGACGAGATCGACAGCGACCTGATCAACGCGGGCAAGGAAACCGTGACCACGCTGCCGGGCGCCTCGTTCTTCGACTCCGCGCTGTCCTTCGGCATGATCCGCGGCGGCCACATCGACACCGCCGTCCTCGGCGCCATGCAGGTATCGGCCACAGGCGACCTCGCCAACTGGATGATCCCGGGCAAGATGGTCAAAGGCATGGGCGGCGCCATGGACCTGGTGCACGGAGCCCGACAGGTCATCGTGCTCATGGAACACACCGCCAAGGACGGCAGCCCCAAGCTGGTGCCGGAATGCACCCTGCCGCTTACCGGACGGAAGGTGGTCCGGCGCGTCATCACCGACCTCGCCGTCCTCGATGTCACCCCCGAGGGCTTTCGGCTCGCGGAGCTCGCGCCCGGCGTGACGGTCCAGGAAGTCCAGGCGGCCACGGCGGCCCGGCTGATCGTGCCCGAGCGGCTCGCTTCGCGGCCGACGGCCTGAGCCGATAACACCACCAGACCACTGAAACAACCCCTCGGGGCCCATCAGGAGCCGTCCCGACTGTGGTGCTTCCTGCCATGTCGTGGACACAATCCCGCCACCTACGGTTCCGGACACCGGGCCGCTTCCGCCCCACGTGACGGAAGCGGTCCCGGACCCCGCAGGTCATCCGAGGGAGCCGCCATGCCGTCACATCTCATTGAACCCGCAGCAGGACCCGGAGGCGGGCCCGCTCGTCGAGCCGCCGGCCCATCGTGGCCCGAGGCCCGACGCCGACCAGCCGCGACGCTCACCGCTGCAGTGGCCGCAGGAGCGGCCGTTCTCCTGCTCGCCGCGCTGTCCGTCGTAGCCCTGCCCAGCCCGGCCCGTGCGGCGGCAGCACCTCAAGAAGTGACGGGCTTCGGCTCCAACCCGGGCAACCTGCGCATGTTCCGTTACGTGCCCCCGGGACTGCCCGGCGGACGCCCCGTCGTCGTGGCCATGCACGGCTGCACCCAGAACGCCACCATCTATGCGGCCAACACCGGCTGGATGCGGCTGGCCGACACATACAAGTTCTCCGTGGTCCTCCCGCAGCAGCAGACGGCGAACAACATGAACGCGTGCTTCAACTGGTTCGAAGCCGGTGACACCCGGCGGGACTCCGGAGAAGCACTGTCGATCAAGCAGATGGTCGACCGCACGAAACGGGACAACGGCTCGACGAGCGCCTACGTCAGCGGCCTCTCGGCGGGCGGAGGGATGACCTCCGCCATGCTGGCGGCCTACCCCGACGTCTTCTCGGGCGGGGGAATAATCGCCGGGCTGCCTTACGGCTGCGCCAACTCGGTGGCCTCCGCCTTCACCTGCATGAGCCCCGGCGTCGGCAAGAGCCCCAAGGAGTGGGGGGACAAGATCAGGGCGGCCTTCCCGTCGTACGCGGGGCCGCGCCCGAAGGTCTCGATCTGGCACGGCACCACGGACTCGACCGTGAACCCCATGAATGCCACCGAGCTCATGGAGCAGTTCACCAACGCCAACGGCACCGATCAGATACCGGACACCACGGACACGGTCGGAGGCTACCCCCACCGGGTCTACGGCGACGCCGTGGAGACCTACCAGATCACGGGCATGGGACACGGCCAGCCCGTCGACCCCGGCCCAGGCCCGGCACAGTGCGGTACCGAAGCCGCCTACATCCTGGACGTGAACATCTGCTCCGCGTACCACCTCGTCCGCTTCTGGGGCATGCCCACCTGATCCGCGCGGACGGAAGCCCGCGGCAGGGCATGCCGCCCAGGGAACGCTCCCGGGCGGCATACCCTGCCGGTGCACACCAGATGCAGCTTCAGGCCCCAGTAGAAGCGGGAGTGCGAGCGGCTGTGGTCGTAATTCGCCCAGCCGGCCAGGTCCGAGCGTTTGACGCTCTCTGATGGCCTGCTTGACCAGGCCCGGCGCGGCCCGCAGCCGCTTGTTGTAGGCGGGCCTCTGGGGCAGGTACGGAAACAGGGGGTGCAGGTGGGCGTGGGCGAAGTGCAGCCAGCGGGCCTCGCAGTGGAAGCCCGGCACCGCCTGGGCCACGGCGAGGGTGACCAGTTCCGCATCGGTCAGCCGGGGCGGCCGGCCCCGCCACCGCGGACTCTTTAAACGGTCATCGACGAGCGCATACAGTGCGGTCAAGAGGCGTCTGGTTCGGTCGTCACTACCCGATGCTGGACACCCTCCCTGCGTGGTGTGAACCCCGCAAACGGAACTACTCGTCCAGTGGTGCTTCGTCAACTGCGCTGATCTTGCCTGTTCGGGGGCAGGGTGGCGGTATGAGGCGTAGGGGGGAACGGTTTCGGGGTGAGCTGTCCGGATTCGTTGCTGATGTGTTTGATTCGTTGCCGTGGCGGGATCAGCGTCGCTGACGAGGGCAGCGGCCTCGCAGCGGACCGCGAGCTTGTCGTATCCCGTGGCCACAGCACGGTGCCTTGTGAAGCGATTGATGCCGCACTCGACGGCGTGCCCTCCTCGGCGTCGGACTTGGGAGGCCGGCCACCACGCGAGCGACCGAGGCCGTGGTCATCGGGGTCGCCGGTGATACCGTCGGGAAGCTCCTTCTGAAGGCCCCCCTTCTCGCCTCGGCAGCGTGCTGGGGCCCGACACACGGTGGAGTCGTTACTGAGGTCCCAGGTGATGAGCTTCCTGGCGTCGGCCCGGGCCTGAGCTCGGCGAAAATCCGATGTCAGGTGCCGTCCCGGTGCCGGCGACGGAGCAACTCGTACACCCGGGCCCAAGGCCCGTACTGCTTCGGCACGCCCCCACGGGATGCCGGTGTGGTACGAAATCGCATGCCGTCGGCTGATGGCGGGCCGGAGACGGCTGACGACCTTGTGGTGACTTGGCTTCGCGAAGAATCCGGCGGCCGGTGGCGTGACCGGGCCGGCATCGGCTCCCGCAAGCTGAGAGCTGTGCCTGTCCAGCGTGATGCTGGCGCCCGTTGCCTCGGCCGGGGCGGGCCAGGGTCACGCGGTCCCGCTCCGCCGTGCCGTACACCGGTCCCATGCACCGGCACCCCACGGCATACTTGCGGCCCGGCCCGTGAGCCGGGCCGGGCCGCACTGCCGCAGCGGAGCTCGCACCCCGCTGCCTCACCCCTGGTCTGGACCGGTAGCGACATGGTGTCGTTGGGTCGGCGGTCGCCTAGGGGTGTCCGCGGCGGCATGTGCCGCGGAAACTCAAGGGGTGTGCGTCACCGGTCGCCCTCCTGGGATTCCGAAGAGCGGGATTCCGGGAGCCCCAGCGTGGTGTCGGCGACGAAGTCCACCGCCTCCTCCGGCGGCGAGTAAGGGGGCATGAAGGCTGCCGCCCGTACGTCGCGGTAGGCGCGGGCCAGAGGGTGGCGTGCCTGGTAACTCGCGCCGCCCGTCAGCCGCATGGCGAGGTCGACGACCGTGGTGGCGGCGCGCTCGACGGTCATGCTGACGAGTTGGCACTCCTTCATCATGGCCCGGCTCATGTCATCGGTGACGACCTGCGGCTTGTTGCGCAGCAGCAGTGAGTCGAAGTCCTGCAGCGCCGCGGCGAGTGTGCCGCGGGCCGCGGTCAGGGCGGCTTCCATCTCGGTGACGGCGGCCTTCACGGCGGCCGACCCTGACCGCTTGCGGCTGGACGACGGCCGGGTCAGGGCCTCCAGCGCGTGGTCGCGGGCGGCTTCGGCGATCCCGAGGCAGACGCCGTTGAGTCCCATGCCGCTGACCGCGCGGCCCTCCAGCATCCCGGCGTCCCGCTGGCCCCAGGGCCCGCGCACCATCAGCGCGTTGTCGGGTACGACGCATTCGCTGAACAGGACGCTGCCGCTGCCGGAGCCGCGCAGCCCCAGGCCCTGCCAGTCGTCCTCGACCCGCACGCCCGGTGTGTCGGCGGGGATCATGGCGCTCGCCAAGTGGTTCCCCTCGCCGCGCACCGCCTTGAGGCGGCAGTAGAAGTGGGTCGCGGCGGGGGAGACGGACGCCAGGATCTTGTGGCCGTTGACCACCCAGCCGTTGTACGAGGCGGTCGCCGTGGTGGCCAGATTCCAGTAGTCGGCTCCGCGTTCGGCCACCGCTGAACACAGCAGCATCCGGCGGGCGCCGATGGCTTCCAGCCACTCCGCCCGGGGCAGGTAGCCCGGCTCACCGTCCGCCGCGAACCGTACGACGCGGGCGAAGTACCACGCCAGGGCGATGTGCATGTAGTAGGCGACCGAGACCGAGGCGTCGGCGCGGGCGATCCGGGACGTGACCACCGTCAGGTCGTGCAGCCGCTCGACGCCGAAACCGCCCAGGTCGGTGGGGACGCTCGCGGCGAACACCCCGGCGTCGACCAGCGCGTCGACGCTGTCCCGGGCGAAGCGCCCGTCCTGGTCGGTGGCCTCCGCCTGCTCGGTGAGGAAGTCCTGGAGTTTCGCGACCGCCGAGACCGCCTGCTCGCCACTCGCCGTGGCCGGCTGCAACTCGGAGTTCAGTGACAAGGAAATCGACATTATTGCGTCCTCGGCGTTTGGCGGGTACCCGGCGGATTTTGGTCATTGTGCGTGGCGGACACAATGCCGGTATGTGTGCCGACCGGGGTATTCCGGACGTTCGAGTGAGGGCATTGCCCGGGGTGTAATGCCCCGGTTACTGTGACCCCGACCAGCGGAACGGTGAATTCGGTTTCTGACTCCTATGTTCAGTTTCATGCACCACCGATCGGGGGAAGGGTTTTTTACTGTGCGGACTCTGACTCTTCAGTTCTCCGGATGGATTCTCGGGGACTCCACCCGTCCGGCCGCGGCCGGACGCTGTGAACTCGCCGAGGGCGAAGGCGCGGTCATCCGGTACGACGAGCGGGCGGATTCCCTGGCCTTCGCTCCGGACACCGGCCCTCACCCGCACGGACTCGCTGTCGTCACGGCCCGGGACGGCCACTGGTGCCTGACGAACCTGCACGCCGAGGACACCTACTTCGTCGAAAACATGGAGACCGGCGGGGAGTTCGTCAAGGTGGTGCCGCGCCGCCGGGACATACCCATTCCCTTCGAACTGGCCCGGCTCGTCCTGCCGGTGCCGCGGGGAGCCGGGAAGGTCGACGTATTCGGTCCCGAACCGCATTACCTGGCTCCCTCCTCGCTGTCCGAAAGCGCTGCCAACTGGCCCCGGCTCGACGAGCGCTGTGTTTATTTCCGGGTCCTGGTCGCCCTGTGCGAACCCCAGTTACGCGGTTCACCGCCCGGCGCGGTGCCGACGATCGCCGAGGTGATCGAACGGCTCGGGAGCGGCCGGCCCGTGTACCGGATCAGCCGGGCCGCGGTCAATCACCACATCGACTACCTGGCCACGCACAAGCTGCGGGTGGGCGAATGGGCCGGGGCCGCCGACGGGAAGCGCACCTACTGGAAGCGCGAAGCGATCGTGGCGATGGCCCTGCGCTCCGGCCTGGTCGGGGAGGAGCACCTGAGGATGCTCCCCAACCAGCGCGTCACAGGGCGGCAAGCGCCTGACCCGTCGCGTGCACCAGCTCCGCCACGCCGCTCTCGTCGATGACCAGCGGTGGAATGGCCATCACGGCGGTGCCCTGCCGGCGCAGGAGCACACCGCGCTTCCTGGCCCCGGCCGCCAGGTCCGCCGCGGCCTCGGGGCGGGCACACTCGACCGTCGCCACCAGGCCCAGCCCCCGCACGTCACTGACGTCCGGGTGGTCCAGCAGCGGGCGCAGGCCCGCCAGAAGCTGTTCGCCCAGTGCCGCGGACGCCTCGACCAGTTTGCGTTCCTCGATGACGTCGAGCACGGCGCACGCCACCGCGCACGCCACCGCGTGTCCTCCGGTGGTGTGCCCGTACCGCAGACCGCCGATCAGCGGGTCGGCCGCGAAGGAGGAGTAGACCTCCTCCGTGGTGGTCAGCGCCGCGAACGGTATGTACCCGCCGCTCAGGCCCTTGCTCATGGTGACCAGGTCCGGTGTGACGCCGTCGTGTTCGAAGCCGAACATCCGCCCGGTACGGCCGAAGCCGCAGAACACCTCGTCCACGATCAGCAGGGCACCGGTCCGGTCGCACAGGTCGCGCAGCGCCCGCAGGAATCCGGGCGGCAGCATCACTCCTCCGCCGACGTTGAGCAACGCCTCCACGAACACCGCCGCGGGCGGCGTCCCGTCGAGTACGGCGCGTTCGAACTCCTCGACCAGTACGGGCAGCGCCTCCGGTGTGCGCAGTTCCCTCGGCGGGAGCGAGGTCCGCACCCGGGTGACCGGGAAGGGCTCGCCGCCGTACACGGCGTTGGTCGGCAGCCCGGACAGATGCTGGGCGACGTAGGTCGTGCCGTGGTAGCCGGCGGCGAAGGTGACGATCCGGTTCCTGGGCTCGCCCTTGTTGGTCCAGTAGTCGTGCGCGATCCGCACCGCGGCCTCGGTCGCCTCCGAGCCGCTGTTGACGAACAGCGTACGGTCGAGCCCCTGGGGCAGCAGCGCGCCGATCCGCTCGGCGGCACGGCCGACGGGCAGATGCGTGCCCACGCTCAGGTCGAAGTGCGGCAGCAGGGACATCTGCCGTTCGGCCGCCGCGATCAGGGCGGGGTGCGCGTGCCCGCAACTGGCGTTCATCGCCGACGCCATGGCGTCGAGGTACTCGCGTCCCGCCGCGTCCCGTACGCGGTACCCCTGGCCGGACACCAGGACCGGAGCGTCCTGGTCCGCACCGCCCACGGGGGACCACGGATGCCATACGAAGCGCCTGTCACGCTCACGGGCGCGGCCCTCGTCCACGTCGGCGGCCACGCCGGAGATCTCACCGTTGGTAAGCGACATGCCAACGATCATGCAGCTCCGCCGGGCCGCACACACCCGTACACCTGTCAGGGTGTCAATCCGCCGGGAGCCGGTGATCATGGCTGCGACGGCCGGCAGCGGCCCGTGGAACGGATCGAAAGGAACGCCGACGGTGGTCTTGCACGTGCTCAATCCGGCGGCGGCCCTGCCGCGCCGGCCGGACCGGGTGCTGGTCGCGGGCGGCAGCGGCGCGGGCAAGACGACGGTCGCCGACAAGTGCGCCGGCCTGCTGGCACTGCCCCGCATCGAACTGGACGAGCTGTACTACGAACCCGGCTGGCAGGTGCGTTCCGAGTTCGCCCAGGACGTCGCCCGGGCGGCCGGGCAGCCCCGCTGGATCACGGAGTGGCACTACCCGGAGGTGGCCACCGCGCTCGCGCGCCGGGCCGACCTGCTCATCTGGCTCGACTATCCGCTGCGCACCACGATGACCAGCCTCGTGCTGCGGACCCTGCTGCGGTCGCTGCACAAGGAAGTGCTGTGGAGCGGGAACCAGGAACCGCCGCTGCGGTCGGTGTTCACCGATCCGGAGAACATCCTCCGCTACGGCTGGGCCACCCGGCACTCGGCAGGCGACCAGGTGCGGGCGCTGGCCCGCGACGCCCCGGACATCGAACTGGACGTGCTGCGCTTCACCCGGCCCGCCGACCTGTCGGGCTGGCTGCTGCGACTGGCCGGGACCTTACCGGGACCGGCCGCGTCCGGACCGCACACTACGGAGAGGAGTACCCGTGCGTCAGGGCTTCGATGACATCGTCGTCGGCGCGGGCCCGGCGGGAGTGGTACTCGCGGCCCGTCTCTCGGAGGACCCGGACCGCCGGGTCCTGCTGATCGAGGCGGGCCCCGACTACCCGGACCCCGCCCGCCTGCCCGAAGACCTCCGCAACGGGTGCACCCCGTCGATGGTGGACCACGACTGGGCGCTGACGGCCGAACGCCCGGACGGCGCCCGGCTGCCGCTGCCGCGGGGCCGGGTGGTCGGCGGCTCCTCGGCGGTGAACAGCTGTATCGCGCTGCGCCCCGAACCGGAGGACTTCGCCCGGTGGACGGAGCGGGCGGGCGGCACCGACTGGTCGTGGCCGGACGTCCTGCCGTACTTCACCGGGCTGGAAGCCGACGCGGACTTCTCGGGCCCCCACCACGGCTCCCGCGGTCCGCTGCCGCTGCGCCGGCCCGCACGGTCCGAGTTCTCCCCGCTGTCGGCCGCCCTGGTGGAGGCCGCTGCCGCCGCCGGCCATCCCTACGCCGCCGACCACAACGCGCCCGGGTCCACCGGTGTCGGGCCGCTGCCGCTGAACCTCGCCGAGGGCGGACGCCGCGTCTCCGCCGTGGCCGCGTATCTGGACCCCGCGCGCGGCCGGCCCAACCTGACGATCGCGGCCGGCACCCTGGTCGACCGGGTGCTGTTCGAGGGAAACACCGCGACCGGTGTCGTGACGGTCTCCGGAGGCCGCGCCACACGGGTGTACGGAAGCCGGGTCACCTTGTGCGCCGGCGCCTACGCGACCCCCGCGCTGCTGCACCGCTCCGGCGTCGGCCCGGCCGCGCACCTGCGCGCGCTCGGCGTGGACGTCGTCGCCGACCTGCCGGGCGTCGGCGCCGGGCTGTCGGACCACTCCCAGGTCCCTATCGGCGTCCTCCCCGTCCCCGGGCTGTGCGATCCGTCCGACCCGTGCGCACAGGTCCTCCTGCGGTACACGGCACCGGGCTCGGACACCCCCAACGACATGCAGCTCTACGTGCTCAACCATGTGGAACTGGACGTGTACGCCCCGCACCTGGCCGACCGGGTGCCCGGCGGCCGGGCGTTCATGGTGACCTCCAACCTCATGGCCCCCCGGGGCCGGGGAACCGTCACCGCGGTCTCCCGCGCCCCGGAGACACCGCCGCGCATCAGCATCGACTACACCGCGGACGCGGAGGACCTGCGCCGTCAGCGGGCCGGGGTCCAACTGTGCCGGGAACTGCTGCGGCAGCCCGCGTTCACCGCGCTGACCAAGGAACTCATCGGCACGGACGCCATGGACGAGGAGACGGCCGGCTCGACCGAGCGGCTGGACGCCTTCATCCGCCAGGCGGCACGGACGGCGCACCACCCCATGGGCACCGCCAGGATCGGCCCCGCCCACGATCCGGACGCCGTGGTGGACGGCCGCTGCCGGGTCCATGGCACCGAGCGGCTCCAAGTGGCCGACGCCTCGGTCATCCCGGTACCGATACGGGCCAACACCCACCTGGTCGCCCTCGTCATCGGCGAACGGGTCGCCGCGTGGTCCGCCCAGTAGCACACCGGACACGAGGGGAGAGAAGCATGACCGGCACCTTGGTGCTCAAGCACCGCCCGGAGGACTTCCGGGTACGGGAGAACCTGGTCCTGGCGCTGACCGACGAGGCCACCGCCGACCAGCGCTACCTCCTGCTGCACAAGCGTGGATACACCACGATGGAGGCCGTACGGCTGGTGGCGGACCGGCTCGGGGTACCCAGCCGCGACGTGGGCTATGCCGGCCTCAAGGACGAGGACGGCATCACCGAGCAACTGCTGTCCGTCCCGCTGAAGGTGGCCGCCGCGCTCGGCGAACTACCGTCCGCGGGGCTCGTAGAGGAGACCGGACCGGACCGGCTGCTGAGCCTGAGCCACTACGGCTACGGGCGGGAGCCGCTGCGGGTCGGCCGGCTCAACGGCAACGGATTCCGGGTGGTACTGCGCGGCCTGGACGAGACGACCGCCGCCCGGCTCGCGGCCCGGCACCGGATGAACCTGCTGTTCGTCAACTACTACGACACCCAGCGCTTCGGCGTCCCCGGCGGCCCCCGGCGCACCCACCTGGTCGGCGAGGCGCTGCTCAAGGAGGACTGGGCGCTGGCGCGGCGGGAACTGGCCGGGCTCGGCGCTCCGGAGAGCGGGACCGCCGAGCGGTGGGACGGCCCGGACCGGGACCTCTTCCGCGAACTCGACCCCAGGACCGTGGCCTTCTACCTGGCAGCGCACTCCTCGTACGCATGGAACGCCCAGGTGCGGGAGCTGGTGGGCACCGTCTGCCCCGAAGAGTCAGCGGAGGCCCGCGTCGACGGCCTGCCCTACCGCTTCCCCACCACCGGGCGGGCCGTGGCGGCGCTCCTGGCGGCCTGCCACGAACTGCCGTACACGCGGTACGCGTACCAGGACGGGCCCGTGGAGCGTCCCACGGTGCGGCCCACCGTGATCCAGACGACGGTGACCGCCGAGGAGGAGGGGCCGGACGAGGAGTTCCCCGGGCGCCGGGCCGTGGAGGTGAGCTTCCTGCTGCCGTCCGGCTGCTACGCCACCGCGGCGCTGCGGCAACTGATCGCCCAGTGCTCGGAGCCTGCATCCTAGCTCCGGTCGAGCGCCCGCCTCCCGACACCGCTGCACGCGGCGTTGCCGGAGTGCCCCTACGTAGCTCCCCCCTCTGACCCCCCGCCCCGGAGAGGCCGTCCATGGCGTTGCTGCTGCTCAACCGCAGGCCCATACTCCCGTGCCTGCCGGCCTGGCTGCCGGAGGCGTCCCTGATCGTCCTGACGGCGGAGTCCGCCCTGACCGGGCCCTCGCCCCGCCCGCTGAAGGAGTGCTTCACGCGGCTGGAGACCGTGGAGGACTACGAGTCGGCCGAGGTCGATGAGCTGATCGACTCACTCTGCGCGGACGAGGGCGTGGAACGGGTGGTCACCACGGCCGAGATCGACGTGGTGCGGGCGGCGCGGGCCAGGGAACGCCACGGCCTGCCCGGCCAGTCGGTGGCCGGCGCCCTGGCCTACCGGGACAAGCACCGGATGAAGGCGCTGGCAGCGCGGCACGGCGTCCCGGTGCCCCCCATGGCCCTGGTGCGCGACACCGGTGAGCTGCGGTCCTTCGCGGCTGCCCACGGTCTGCCGGTGGTGGTCAAACCGGCGGACGGCGCGGGCTCGGTCGGCGTCCGGGTGCTGCGCGACCACCGTGCCGTACGGGAGTGCGAACTTCCCGGCGACGGCACCTGGTTGGCCGAACGCTTCGTGGACGGCGTGGTGTGTCACGTGGACGGACTGATGGCGAAGGGGGAGGTGCTGCACGGCATCGCGTCGCGCTACCTGCACGCCAACCTCGACACGGCGGCCCACGGCACCCCGAGCATCAGCGGGATGCTGACGCCGTCGGACCCTCTCGCGGACCGGCTGGCCGGTGCGGCCGCCGCCGTGGTCGCCGCGCTGCCCGCCGTGGAGGAAGTGACCGCCTTTCACGCCGAGTTCTTCCACACGCCGGACGACGAACTCCTCCTGTGCGAGATCGCCTGCCGCCCTGGTGGCTGCGGGATCGTGGAGGCGTACGAACTCTCCACCGGAGTCAACCTCTACGCCGCGCACCTGCGCGGACAAGCCGGGCTGACGGCCGGCGTACCGGATCACGACGGCGCCCGCCCCCGGTACGGGTGGGCCTGGTTCCCGCCCCGGCGCGGCACGCTGCGGCACCTGCCCGCCGCGTGCCCACTGCCCCGGGCCCACCGCTTCGCCGCGTACGGCGAGGTGGGCACGTCCTACGAGGGGCCGCGGTCCAGTACGGACAGCATCGCCGAGCTGGTCTTCCGGGTCGACGCTGCCGAGGAGGTCGAGCCGCAACTGCGCGCGGTCGAGGACTGGTGGTCGGGGGAGGCGCTGTGGGAGACCGGCTGACCCCGGGGACGGAAGGCACGGGAGGTACGGACGCCGCGGACGACGGGCGCGGCGCGGCCGACGCCCCCGGCGAACCGGTGACCCGGCCCGTGGCGCGTACCGGCGCCTTCATGACGGCGATGATCGTCGACGCCGTGGGCAGCGGCGTGTGGATCACCTTCTCGCTGCTGTACTTCACCTACGGCCAGGGCATGGCCCTGACCACCGCCGGCTCCGCGCTGAGCGCGGGAGCGCTGGCCGCGCTGCTGGCCGGCGGGCTGGCCGTCGGAGTGATCACGGACCGGATGGGGCCGTTCCCGGCCGCGACGCTCAGCTGCGCGCTGCGGACACTGGGCTTCCCCTGCTACCTGCTGGCGGACACCCCGATGACGGTCGCCGCCATCGCCTTCACCATCAGCTTCGGCGACCGGCTCTACTGGGCGTCACACGCGGGCCTGGTCGACAGCGTCACCACCTCACAGCAGGTGCAACGCGGCCTGTTCGCCCTGATGAACTCCCTGCGCAACGTCGGCCTCGGGGTGGGTGCGCTGGCCGTGGCCCTGGGCGCCTCCTTCGAGGAAGCCGGCGGCGCTGCCCTGTGGCACGCCATCCCCCTGGTCAACGCGGCGAGCTTCGCCGTCGCCGGGGTGATGTTCCGCTGGGTGGGACGGCCCCTGCGGCCGGCACCCGTCGTGCCACGCAAGGGTGCGAAAGGCCGGGCCTCCTACCGAGGGGTCCTGGCCAACCGCCCCTTCCTCGCCTTCACCGGCGCCACCTTGTCCATCACCCTCTCCAGCGTCGCCTTCGACTCGATCCTGCCCGTCTATCTCCGCTCACTGGGGATGCCACTGTGGATGCCCCCCGTGGCCTACGTGCTCTCCTGTGTGGCGATCCCGGCGTTCCAGCCACTGGCCCTGCGACTGGGCCGCAGATACCGGCCGATGCGGCTGATGGCGCTGGCCGCCGTGCTCATCGCGGTCGCGCTGGCGTCCCTGGTCCCGCTCGGCCGGTTCGGCCAGGCCGGCGGCACGGTCTGGATCGTGCTGACCGTCCTGGTGTTCAGCCTGGGCGAGGCGGTGTTCGGGGCGGTCGCCATGACCATCGTGCTGTCGTTCGCCACCCGGCAGGACGCCGGGCGTTACAGCGCTCTGTACCAGCTCGCGTGGGGACTGTCGGGGGCGCTCGGCCCCGGTGTGCACACGCTGCTGCTGTCGGCGTCGGGCGGCGCGCCGTGGACCGTAATGGCGTGCGCGCTGCTTCTGGGCGCCGCCGTCTATCTCAGACTCGCGCGGACGACACCGTGCGCGCCGACACCCGGGCCGCGCGACGGTGATCCGGCCGGCCGGAAGGGACAGCGATGACCAGCACCACCGGGCGGGCCCCGGGAACACGCCCGCCGGCCGCCGAGGGCGCCCCGCGTTCCGGGGCCGACGCGGAGGAGGCGGACCTCGTCCGCACCGTGCACCAGGCGCTGCGGCGCCTGTGGTCCGGTCGCGGCGTGGTGCTCCTGCTCGACGACTTCGACCACCGGGCCACCTCGCTCGTCGGCGAACTGCGGGCGTGCGGCGCACGGGTGGAAGCGGTGCTCTCACGCACCGGCCCGGGGCCCGGGGCACCCGCCGTCCCGCACAGCCGGCAGTGCCGGGAATCCGGCCCGGAGATGACCCGGCCCGAGTTCGAGGCATGGCTGCGGAACCCGTCCCAGGAGGTACGGCGGTGGCTGGACGGGCTGGACCCCGAACGGCGCTGGACGGCGCTCGGCACGCCCCGCACCGGGGTCGCCGAGTTCCTCGGACGGAAGGTGTACGGGTGGCGGCGCCCCGAATGGGCCGCAGTCGAGGACAAGACCACCATCGACCGGCTGTGGGCCGCCGCCGGAGTGGCCTCGCCGCCCCATGTCGTCGTCGGCGTCGAGCAGTTGCGGCGGGGGCCGGTGGAGATCGGGCTCGCGGAGATCGCCGGCCCGGCCGGTGTCGTGGCCGCCGCCGACTCCACGCGCGGTCATGTCGGCGATTCGCTGGGACTGCGCTGGGTCCCCGACCCGGGCAGGTTCCAGGAGTCCGTACGTGACCTCGCCGACCGGGCCGACCGGGTACGGATCGCCCGCTTCGCGGACGGCGTGCCGTGCAGCGTGCTCGGCATGGCGCTGCCCGACGGCATCGCGGTGTTCACACCGATCGAGATCGTCACCCTCGGCGATCCGGCCACCGGCAGACTGCTGTTCTGCGGCTCCGCCACCCACTGGCGGCCGGGCGCGTCCGCCGACCGCGAGATGCGCGACGCCACGCGGCGCGCGGGCCGGGAACTGGTCCGCACCACCGGCTACCGCGGCATCTTCAGCGTGGACGGACTGCTGACGCCCGACGGCTTCACGGCCACCGAACTCAACCCGCGGCACGCCTCCGGACTCGGTCTGCGGGCCGCGCTGCCCAACTTCCCGGTCTACCTGTTCAACCGGGCGGTTCAGGAGGAGCAGCCCGGTCTGGAGGGGATCGGCAGCGCCGCGCTCGAACGGGTCGTACGCCGGGCGGTGGCTGCGGCGCCGTCGTATTCGCTGACGGTGCCCGTGGCGCATACCGGCCACGCGGGCGCCGCCACGGATGGAGCCGCGCGGCTGCGGCACGGCGGATCGGCGATCGATTACCGCACGGCGGGCGGCATCGCGACGCTGACCGCCGTCTCGCCCCCCGCACCCGGCCACCGTGCCGGGCCTGCCTGCGCCGCCCTCGCCGCCCACCTGGGCGACCCCGGGCTGCGCAGCTTCCCGCTGGGACCCGGAAAACGCCGGTAGCACCACGTACGAGCACGGAAGCGCACGAGCACGGAAGCGCACGAGCACGAAAGCACCAGAGCACCGAAGCGCGAACGAAAGGGCGTACACCATGAGCCGACCGACGAGCCTGGTCAATTCCTGGAACGAATGGGACCCGCTGCGCGAGATCATCGTCGGAGTCGCCGACAACGCCTGCTTCGAGCCGGCCGAGCCGGGGCACCGGCCGCAGTTGCGCACCCCGGACGGCGGTACGGCGCCCTTCCCCACCGGACCCAAACCGGCCGAGATGATCGGCCGTGCCAATGAGCAGCTGGACGGCTTGGCGAGGCTGCTGGAATCGCAGGGCGTCACCGTCCACAGGCCCGAGGCGCCGGACCTGACGAGCCCGCTGCGCACGCCGGACTTCCAGGTGGAGAACCAGTACTGCGTGGTCTGCCCCAGGGACGTCATGATCACGCTCGGCAACGAGATCATCGAGGCCACGATGTCACGCCGCGCCCGGTACTTCGAGTACCAGGCGTACCGCGGACTGGTCTACTCGTACTGGAACAACGACCCCGGCATGGTGTGGACCGTGGCGCCCAAGCCGTCCATGGCCGACTCCATGTACCGCCAGGAATTCTGGGAGTGGCCGCTGGAGGAGCGGCACCGCCGGATGCACTCCTCGGAGTTCTGCGTCACGCAGGACGAGGTGATCTTCGACGCCGCCGACATCAGCCGGTTCGGCCGCGACATCGTCGTACAGGAGTCGATGACCACCAACCGTTCGGGCATCCACTGGCTCAAGCGCCATCTGGAACCGCGCGGTTTCCGGGTCCACCCGGTGCACTTCCCGCTCGACTTCTTCCCCTCGCACATCGACTGCACCTTCGTGCCGCTGCGGCCGGGGCTGGTGCTGACCAACCCCGAGCGGCCGCTGCGCGAGGGCGAGGAACAGCTGTTCCTGCGCAACGGCTGGGAACTGGTCGACGTGCCCCAGCCGTCGTCGACCAACGACGAGATGCCCATGTACTGCCAGTCCTCGAAGTGGCTGTCGATGAACGTGCTGAGCATCTCCCCGACGAAGGTGGTGTGCGAGGAGCGGGAGAAGCCGCTGCAGGACCTGCTCGACAAGCTCGGGTTCGAGGTCTTCCCGGTGCCCTTCCGCGACGTCTTCGAGTACGGCGGATCGCTGCACTGCGCCACCTGGGACGTCAACCGGGAGGGAACGGCCGAGGACTACTTCCCGGTCAACGACTACCGGCCGCTCGCCGAAGGGCCTCGGTCCCTCGGCTGACGGACGGTTCGTGCGGCCCGCACGTACGGCGGAGAGGCGGGGCCGGACACACCCGGCTCCGCCTCCCGGCGCCCCGCTGTCACCGTCCGCCGCCTACGGGCGGACGTACCACCGGTCGAACTCCTCGGCCGTCGTGGCCCCGCCGTCCAGCACCGCGCGGTAGACCTCGTAACTGGGCACCCGCCCGCCGGTGTCGGGCCGCAGGGCCAGTACCTGTTTGATCCGCAGGATGTGCGCCCGGTGGGCGTCCGTCAGCCGCGGCGGCAGCGTACGGACGTGTGCCAGGTCGGGCTGGCGGTCCGGCTCGTCCACGAACCAGATGTCCACGGTCCAGTCCCGCCCGGCCGCGGAGCGGCAGTCAATCTTGAGGTACAGCCCGTCCGGATAGCCGGGATCGGTGTTCCAGTGGCCGGTGTCGTCGCGGAAGCACACCTGCCGTACGCGGTCGTGCACGGCTAATTCGGACCCCACCCTGGCCACCGCCCGCTTCGTGCGGTCCGTCAGCTCCGGGCAGATCACCGTGACGTCGAGATCCGGCACCACCATCAGCCCCAGGGCCGCGCTCCCCACCCGGACGGCCTCGCCCTGCTCCGACAGCATCCGGGCCAGCCCCAGGTCGGCACTCACCGCGTCGGCCTCGGCCTGCAGCTCCGCTTGTCGTGCTGCCAGCTGTTGATCGCTCAGCTCACTGTCACTGTCCACCGACGCGTTCACGCTCATCCTCTCCTCGGTACCTCAACGGCTGACCTGACCGGTCCGTTCTACACGAAGCCGGGGCAAGGTCCGGAGGGCGGGAGGCGCGGGCTTCGTGCGGGGTGACGCCTCGGCCTGGCCGACGCAGCCCGAGGGCCCCGACCGTGCCGCGGTCGGGGCCCTGGGTCTGTGGTGGAGGGGAGGTCAGGTGACGCGGGCGCTCAGCGGTACGGGCGTCAGACGGCCGATGGCGGCCGTGCCGTCGTCGGACCGGGTGCCCGGCTCGGCGTCGGCCAGTGCGCGGATGCCGATGGTGTAGATCAGTGCGGTCTTGTCCGTGGTGCCGGTGTTGACGTGCGGGTTGGAGGAGATGATCAGCGTCCTGCCGTTGTCCTCCAGGCGGGTGTCGAGATTCCCGGTGACGGCGGGCTGGACGTAGTAGTAGCCGTACGAGGCGCCGCCGGTGAAGGCGAAGCCGGTGGGGGCGGTGAAGCGCTGCTCGATGGTGCCTGGGTTGACCGGCTGGTCGGCCAGCGAGCGGATCTCCAGGTTGAAGGTGGTGGACTGGCCGGGGGCGGCCTGCGGCACGCTCTCCTGGGTGGCGCGCAGCGCGGTCTCGTTCTGGGCGGAGCCGGTGATGGTGCCGGAGAGCTGGACGGGCGTGTGCCTGCCGATGCTGGCCGAGCCGTTCTGGAAGGTCCCGGCCGCGGCGTCGGGGCGTGCCTGGACGGGGATGGTGTAGTACAGCGGGCCGGTGTCGCTGATGGTGGTGTTGACGTGCGGGTTGGCGGTGATGGTCAGGGTCCGGCCGCCGTCCTCGATGCGGTAGTCGAGGTTGCCCGAGATCACACCCTGGGCGGTGTTGTAGTACGCGTAGGTCGGCTGCCCGGGAAAGAGGAAGCCGCTCGGGGCGGTGAAGCGCTGGACGATGTCGCCGGGGCTGACGGGGCGGCTGCCGGCCGAGTCGAACTTCACGTTGAACGCGGTGCGCTGGCCGGGAGCCACCTGGGGGATGGTGTCCTGGGTGATGGACAGCGCCCGTTCGTCGGTCGGCGGCGGCGGGACGACGACGATGACCGGCAGCGTGCAGGTGTTGTCCTTGAGGTTGAGGTCGCCGCCGTACTGGATCTCCAGGGTGGAGGTGTACTGGCCGGGGGGCGTGTCACCGGGCACGGTGATGCGGAAGACGCCGTCGAGCGAGCCCTGCTGGGGCTGGAGCTGCTGCCCGGGGAACGTGCGGGACAGACGGTTGCCCGACGTGCCGGCCGGGCCGCGCAGCCCGTCGGCGAGGGTGAGGACGACGGTCACGTACTGGCCGTCGGCCGGGTGGGGGCCGCGGTTCTTGATCCGGGCGCCGAGGTCGAACTCCTGGCCGGTGTGGACCGACGGCGAGCTGACGACCTCGCCGTACAGATCGGCGGTGGGCGGGGGCGGCGGGGTCATGGTGGCGACCTCGGTCACCCCGCGGACGCGGTTGTTGCTCGCGTCGGCGATGTAGAGGTTCCCCGCGCGGTCCAGAGCGATCGACCGGGGCTGGTAGAGCCGGGTGGAGAGGGCGGGCCCACCGTCATCGACGTATCCGGCGGTGCCGTCGCCCGCGACGGTGGCGATGCTGCCGTCCGACGCGACCTTGCGGATGCGCTGGTTGATCGTGTCCGCGATGTAGAGGCTTCCGGCGTCGTCGAGGCACACGTCCAAGGGGGAGCTGATGCGGGTGGAGGTGGCGGGGCCACCGTCGGAGACGTACCCGGCGGTGCCGTCGCCGGCGACGGTGGTGATGATGCCGCGGGTGTCCACCTTGCGGATGCGGTGGTTGCTGCAGTCCGCGATGTAGAGGTTCCCGTTGCCGTCCACCTCCACCCCCGCGGGCTGGTAGAGCTTGGTCGCGGTGGCGGGTCCGCCGTCGGAGACGTATCCGGCCTGGCCGTTGCCCGCGACGGTGGTGATGATGCCCCGGGTGTCCACCTTGCGGACCCGGTGGTTGCCCCATTCACCGATGTAGAGGTTCCCCTGGAGGTCGACCGCTACGCCGGTCGGCGTATTGATCTGGGTGGCGGTGGCGGGCCCTCCGTCGGAGACGTAACCGGCCTGTCCGTTGCCGGCGACGGTGGTGATGATGCCCCGCGGGTCCACCTTGCGGATGCGGTGGTTGTTGAGATCCGCGATGAAGAGATTGCCCTCGTCGTCGATCGCCACGGCCGAGGGACCGTTGAGCGGGGTGGCGGTGGCGGGTCCGCCGTCGGAGATGTATCCGGCGATGCCGTTGCCCGCGACGGTGGTGATGATCCCCTGCGGGGTCACCCGGCGGATCCGGTGGCTGCTCCGCTCGGCGATGTAGAGGTTCCCGTTCTTGTCCAGCGCCACGCCGTGCGGCCAGTTGAGCTGGGTGAGGGTGGCGGGCCCGCCGTCGGAGAGGTATCCGGCGGTGCCGTTGCCCGCCACCGTGGCGATGCATCCTTGCGCGATGCCCGCGGGCTGCGGGCCCCTTCCGGGAGTGGTCTCGGTTGCCATGGGAACTCCTCCCGTGGTCAGAGAACTTGGGCGGACAGCGGTACGGGCGCGAGGCGGCCGATGACGGCCTGGCCGTCGTCGGGCTGGGTGCCGGGTGTCGCGTTGGGCAGGGCGCGGATGCCGAGGGTGTAGATCAGCGCCGTCTTGTCGGTGGTCCCGGTGTTCAGATGCGGGTTGGAGTTGATGACGAGGGTCTTGTCGCCGTCCTCCAGCCGGGCCTCCAGGTTTCCGGTCACGTACGGCGTCACGAAGTAGTAGCCGTACGAGGCGCTGCCGGTGAAGACGAAGCCGGTGGGGGCGGTGAAGCGCTGCTCGATCGTGCCGGGGTTGACCGGCTGATGGCTCAGCGACCGCAGCTCCAGATTGAACGTGGTGTGCTGGCCCGGCGCGGCCGCGGGCACCGACTCCTGCACGGCACGCAGCGCCGTCTCGTCCTGGGCGGTGCCCGAGATGGTGCCGGAGAGCTGGACCGGGGTGTGCCGGCCGACGCTCGCCGAGCCGTTGTCGTACCGTCCGGGCAGCGCGTCGGTGCGGGCCTGCACCGGAATGGTGTAGATCACCGAGCCGGTGTCACTGGTGGTGGTGTTGACATGCGGATTCGCCGTGACGATCAGCGTCCGTCCGCCGTCGTGGATCTGGTGGCCCAGGTTTCCGGAGATGACCCCGTGGATGGTCTCGTAGTACGCGTAGGTGGGCTGCCCGGTGAAGACGAACCCGGTCGGCGCGGTGAAGCGCTGGACGATCGTGCCGGGGTTGACCGGCTGCCCGGCGGGCGAGGTGTAGCGCAGGTTGAAGGCGGCGCTCTGGCCCGGAGCGACCTTGGGGACGGTGTCCTGGAAGATCGTCAGCGCCGTCTCGTCCGCCACGGGGTCGGGCACCACGACCGTGACGGGCAGGGTGTACGCGTTGTCCTTGAGGTTGAGGTCGCCGCCGTACTGGACCTCCAGCGTGGAGAGGTACGTGCCGGGCGGGGTGCTCTCCGGCGCGCTGACCCGGAACACGCCGTCCAGAATCCCCTGCTGGGCCGGCAGTTGCTGGCCGGTGAAGGTGCGGGTGAGCCGCCGGCCGCTGGTGCCGGGGCCGCCGACGAGACCGTCGGCCAGGTTCAGCACCACGGTCACGTACTGCCCGTCGGCCGGGTTGGGGCCGCGGTTGCGGATCCGCGCGCCGAGGTCGAATTCCTGGTCGCGCTGCACGCGGTAGGGGCTGACGACCTCGCCGTACAGATCGGCGGTCGGCGGGGGCGGCGGCGTCATCTGCGCCACGGCCGTCACCCCGCGGATGCGGTGGTTGTTGCAGTCCGCGATGTACAGGTTGCCGCTCCGGTCCAGGGCGATGCCGTAGGGGTAGTAGAGCCGGGTGCCGACGGCGGGACCGCCGTCGTCCACGTATCCGGCGGTGCCGTTGCCCGCGACGGTGGTGATGATGCCGTCCGAAGTGATCTTGCGGATCCGCTGGTTGTGCCCGTCGCCGATGTACAGGCTCCCGGCCTCGTCCAGCGCCAGGCCCCACGGGTAGTGGAGCCGGGTGCCGAGGGCGGGGCCGCCGTCCGACACGTAACCGGCGGTGCCGTTGCCGGCCACGGTGGTGATGATGCCGTTGGGAGTCACCTTGCGGATGCGGTGGTTGTGCCGGTCGGCGATGTACAGACTGCCTGCGGCGTCCACCGCCAGACCCAAGGGGTAGTGGAGGCGGGTGGCGATGGCGGGTCCGCCGTCGGAGACGTAACCGGCGGTGCCGTTGCCGGCCACGGTGGTGATGATGCCCTGGGGGTTCACCTTGCGGATCCGGTGGTTGCCGTGGTCCGAGATGAAGAGGTTGCCGGAGCGGTCGACGGCCAGCGCCCAGGGGGTGTTGAGCGGGGTGGCGATGGCGGGGCCGCCGTCGGAGACGTATCCGGCGGTGCCGTTGCCTGCCACGGTGGTGATGATGCCGTTGGGCGTCACCTTGCGGACCCGGTGATTGTTGGTGTCCGCGATGTAGAGGTTGCCCGCGTCGTCCACGACCACGTCGCCGGGGTAGTGGAGCCGGGTGGCGAGCGCGGGCCCGCCGTCGGAGATGAAACCGGCGGTGCCGTCTCCCGCGACGGTGGTGATGTTGCCGTTCGGGGTGACCTTGCGGACGCGGTGGTTGTACCGGTCGGCGATGTACAGGTTGCCCTGCTTGTCTACGGTCACCCCGGTGGGGTAGTGGACCCGGGTCAGCGCTCCGTGCCCCCCGTCGGAGATGAATCCGGCCACGCCGTTGCCGGCGACGGTGGCGATCGCGCCGTCGGCCAGGCCCGCGGGCTGCGGACCGGCTCCTGTGCTGGATGCGGTGGTCATGATTGCTGCTCCTGTCGTGAATCAGAGGACGTGGACGGACAGCGGTACGGGTGCCGGGCGCCCGATGGCGGCCTGGGCGTGGTAACAGCCGTACGGGGAGTTGTCTGCGATGCCGGTGGGGGCGTTGAAGCGCTGGACGGCCGCGCCGTCGCCGGCGACCGTGATGACCGTGCCGATGACGGGCACGGTGGCGGGAGCGGTCATCGCATCGCCTCGGCAGAGATGTCGGACGGCCTGGGGGCCCGGCCCAGCAGCCAGCCGCAGGCGGCGGCGCAGCGCCGGGCGGCCCGCCCGTCGCCGTACGGGTTGGGCCGGGGGAATGGCAGGTTCGGCTTATTGACGTCCAGCACGCCCTCGCGGGCGAATTCCTTTTCGGCCGCCGCCACGATCTCCGTCTCGTCCGTACCGACGAGCCGGGCCAGACCGGAATCGATCCCTTCGGTCCGCTCGGTGTTGTCCCGGGTCACCAGAACCGGCAGACCGAAGGCCGCCGCCTCCTCCTGGATTCCGCCGGAGTCGGTGATGGCCAGAACGGACCGGGACAGGAGGCGGGCGAAGGCGTCGTACGGAATCGGGCCGGGCAGCCGAACGTTGGGTATGCCGCGCAGCGATTCCTCGATCGCCGTACGGACCGCGGGATTCATATGCGCCGCGACGACGAACGTCACCTCGGGATATTGACGGCTCAGGGTGGCCACCGCCCGGCCCACCCGCCGGATCGGCTCGCCCCAGTTCTCCCGCCGGTGTGCGGTCACCACGACCAGGGGAGCGGAATTCCGGTCGATTCCCCGGAGTTCGGATACGGCACGGGGGCGCGGGCTCCGGCTCGCGGCGACGACGGCGTCGATCACCGTGTTGCCCGTCACCACGATCCGGTCGGCCGCCACCCCCTCGGCGAGCAGGTTCCGGCGGGCGGCGAGGGTGGGCGCCAGGTGGAGGCCGCTCAGCTCGGCGATCATCCGGCGGTGGGCCTCCTCCGGGAACGGGCTCAGCACGTCACCGGAGCGCAGCCCCGCCTCCACGTGCACGACCGGGATCTTGGCGAAGAAGGCGGCCATCGCCCCGGCCAGCGCGGACGAGGTGTCCCCCTGGACGAGCACCGCGTGTACGGCGGGTGCGCGCAGCCGGGGGCCGAGCCCGCTGAGCAGACCGGCCGTCAGCTCGGTGACCGACCCGGTGCTGGCCGTGCGGCCCGTACCGGGGGGCGGGTCCGGTTCGGCTTCGGGGCGCAGTCCGAAGCAGGCGAGGGTGTCCCGTACGACCGTGCCGTGCTGTCCGGTGGTGAGCACGGCCGGCTCGGCCCAGCGCGTCCGTTGTAATGCGCGGACGATCGGAGCGAGTTTGATGGCTTCCGGGCGGGTGCCCACGACAATGGCGACGCACTGTCGGCCGCTCAATTCCGAGTCGTTTCCGGGTGGGGTGCGGGAGGGGAGATCAGGCGCATGGAGACACCGTTCATCGCGTCGGTATACGGCGGGTTCGCGTAAGGGCGAGGCAGCTCACTGACGTTGAACATGCGACGTGTTGCACCTGTGGCAGGCGACGGCGGAGAATGCAGGTGTGGTCCGGCACTCATTCCGCGTCCGCTGACGCTAAACGCCGGGACATAACGTGGGCAATGGTTCCGGAGTCATGGGATTGGCCGGATCGAACCAATAGGCCTGCTGGGAAAACGGAAAAGCCCAGGTGCCCACGGCCGTCCGTGATTTCCCGGGCCCGGGCCATCGACGCAAAACCGTCACCGGGCGGCGCCGGGGCGCCACGGCGGGGACTGGCCATCGGCCGCGTGGTGGTTCACAGTGGTCACTGCCCGCCCCGCCCCGGCTCGATCCGGTGCCCGATCCGCTGTCTGACCTGCGTACCCGCTGGCCTGCGCACAGGACGTCCTGCCGCCCGGAGGTGCCGCCCGTCCATGTACCTGGGACCCACCTGGCCGCTGGCAGGCGGCATGGCGGCGGCACGCGTCGGCACGTCCGGTGGACGCGGTGTCCTCACAGCCGCCATCGGCGCGGCCGTGGTACCGCTGACTTTCGTTCTGGGGCGGGAGATCCAGCGCAGGCTGGGGCGCGGTGGCCGGCCCGTGCCCGCGCACCTGCCCCGGCCCGGCCGCCCGGACGCGCCGATCCGTACCCGGCCGTCTCCCGCCACACCCGCCCTGGCCGCCGAGGCCCGTCGTCACAAAGGGAGGCACCCGGGTGAGACCCGCCCTGCTCAAGACCGTTGACACCATCGGCCGCACCGTCATCGGCCTGTCCGCCGGCTATCTCGCCCTGGCCATGGGGGCGGGGCTGCTCGAACTGCGCCGCCAGAAAGCCACATTACGGGCCCAGGGCAACACCTCCTACGGCCGCCCGCACCTCGGCCGCCGCGACCGCCACCACCTCTACGTCCTCGTACCCTGCCTCGACGAGGAGTCGGTGATCGGCGCGACGGTCAGTGGCCTCCTCGGCCCGCGCACCACCGTCCTGGTCGTCGACGACGGCTCGGAGGACGCCACGGGGGCTGTCGCCGAGCAGGCGGGCGCGGCGGCCCACGCGGCCGGACAACAGGGCGAAGTGACCATTCTGCGGCGCGAGCCGCCGGACGCCCGGCAGGGCAAGGGCGAGGCCCTCAACCACGCCATCCGCGTGGTGCGCGAGCGCGTCGCGGCACTCGGGCAGGACCCCGCACAGACCGTGGTGTGCGTCATGGACGCCGACGGCCGCCTCTCCGACCGGGCGCTGTCCCACGTCCTGGCGCTCTTCGACGACCCGCGGGTCGGCGGGGTCCAGCTCGGCGTCCGCATCCGCAACCGCCGCTCGAACTTCCTGACCTGGTTCCAGGACTACCAGTTCTGGGCGATGGCTGCCGTCACCCAGTTCGGCCGCAACCTCACCAAGACCGTCAGCCTCGGCGGCAACGGTCAGTTCACCCGCCTCTCCGCCCTCGACGGCCTCGGCGAACGCCCCTGGTCCCCGTCCCTCACCGAAGACCTCGACCTGGCCATCAGCCTCGCCGTGCGCGGCTGGCGGCTGCGCACCACCGCACACGCCTCCGTCGACCAGCAGGGCGTCAGCGACCTGCGGCGTCTCATCCGTCAGCGCACCCGCTGGTACCAGGGCCACATGACCGCGATCGGGCGCATGGGCGAGATCTGGCGCGCCCCGCGCATGGGCCACCTGGCGGCCCTGGAGATGTTCGCCTACCTGCTGGTGCCCTGGGTCCTCGACCTGCCCTGGTCCCTGCTCTTCCAGTACTGCCTGTACTGGTTCGTCCGCCACCCTGACGTCCTGGTCCTGCGGGGCAGACCGGCCGCCGCCGTCAACGGCACCTGGCTGCGCCTCCCCCTCAACCTCCTCGCCTGGTACCTGCTGGCCTTCGCCCCCGCCCTGATCACCTCCTGGGCCTATCTGCGCCGCGACAGGAACGTCGGCCTGCCTCGGGCCCTGCTCATGGGCCACTCCTTCGTCGGGATGAACTACATGTCGTTCCTCTGCGCCTGGAGGGCACTGTTCCGCATGCTGCGCGGACAGACGGGGTGGACCAAGACGACCCGCGAGGCGGAGGCGGTGGGGGCGGCCGCCGGTGCGTGACACGACTGATGACTGGGCCACGTCCTCCCACAGCGCCACGACTGTGCCGGGCTCGCACAGGTGCGGCCGTTCGCGCCGTCCGTTTCCGGCCGCCGCCCTCGCCTTACGAGCCGCCGCCCGTACCCGGCGGGTCTCCTGGAGGGCGGCCTGCCAGTCGTACGCGCCCCGCGTGATCCGCTCGGTCAGCCACGCGAACGCGGCTTCCCCGTCGTCGGCCTCCCCGACGGTGAGTATGCCGGACGCGATCCGGCGCTGACCGGGGGCTTCCGACGCGGTCGTGGGACCGACCGCCGGGGAAGGCTGCCACCCGTTCACCACAGGACACCACCAGGACGACACGGGCACCGGCCGGGACCGTTGCCGAGGGGGGTGGTGCGGCCTAGGCTCTGTCCGTGATACCGGTAGGTGGCCGGTATGCCGAACGTCCGGCGGGACCGGCGGTACGGGACGGATGAAGGGCGTGAGCACATGGGGCGGCTCGTGCCCGCGGTGACGCGGGCCCTGGACATAATGGAGCTCTTCCTCGACGGGGACGGCACGCTGTCCGCCCCCGACATCACCCGCAGACTCGGCCTGCCGCGCACGAGCGTGCACGAGCTGGTCAGCACGCTCGTCGCGCGCAACTACCTCGCGTACGTACCCGAGCAGCCGGGGCGCTTCCGGCTCGGGGTGCGGGCGTACCAGCTCGGCAGCCGGTACGCGGAGCAGCTCGACCTGGCGGCCGAGGGGGAACGGGTGGCCCGTGAGGTCGCCGAGACGTGCGGGGAGACCGTGCACGTCGCACTGCTCGAAGGGGCCGACGTCATCTACGTCGCCAAGGTGGACAGCATCCACGCCGTACGCATGGTGTCCGCGGCGGGCCGCCGGCTGCCCGCGCACTGCACCGCCGTCGGCAAGATGCTGCTCGCCTCGCTGCCGGAGCCCGCGCTCGCCGAACGCGTACCGGCGGGTGGTGAGCTGACGGCGATGACGGAGCACAGCGTCACCTCGCCGCAGGAGCTGCGGGACCAGCTCACGCTGATCAGGGACCGCGGCGTCGCCGTTGAGCAGCGCGAGTCCAACCCGGACGTCAGCTGTGTGGCGGCGCCTGTGCGGGACCGGTCGGGGCGGGTCGTGGCGGCGCTCAGCGTCTCGGTGCCGATGATCCGGTGGAGCGAGGAGCGGTGCGCCGAGCTGGCCGGGCTGGCCCGCGGGGGTGCCGGGGAGCTGTCCGCGCGGCTCGGATACCGGGGGCGGCCGTGACCGGGGCCAGGTCCGGAGACAGGGCCTGGGAGGTGGCCGTCGACGCGCCGGCCCGGCTCGGCGAGGGGCCCACCTGGGACGCCCGCGCCGGGCGGCTGATCTGGGTGGACATCCTCTCCGCGCGCGTCCACACCTTCGACCCGGTCACCGGCCGCCGTACCGTGCTGGCCACCGAGCAGCACGTCGGCGCGGCCAAACCACGGGCCGGGGGCGGGCTGGTGGTCAACCTGCGGGACGGCGTGGGTGTGTACGACGCGGCGGGCGCGTTCTCCTGGCTGTGCCGCGAGCCGGTGGCGGGGTGCCGGGGCAACGACGCGGCCGTGGCGCCCGACGGCTCCCTGTGGGCGGGCACCATGGCGTACGACGAGGCGCCGGGCCGCGGCACGCTGACCCGGATCGCGCCGGACGGCCGGGCCACCCGTGTCCTGTCGCACGTCACGGTCAGCAACGGCACCGGGTGGAGCCCGGACGGCCGGCTGATGTACTACATCGACACTCCCACCCGGCGCGTCGACGTCTTCGACGTGACGGACGACGGGCTGGTGACCGGCCGCCGCCCGTTCGTGGAGATCGAGGAGCCGGCGGACACGGCGGGCTACCCGGACGGGCTGACGGTGGACGCCGACGGTGGCGTGTGGGTGGCGATGTTCAAGGGCGCGCAGGTGCGGCACTACAGCGCCGACGGCGTGCTGGAACGGGTCCTGCCGATGCCGGTCGGCTGCCCCACGGCCTGCGCGTTCGGCGGTGCGGCGCGCACCGATCTGTACGTCACCACGGCATGCGGCGGACCGGGCGCGGCGCCGCTCGGCGGTTCGCTGCTGGTGGTGCCGGACGCGGGGCGGGGGCTGGCGCAGCCCGAGTTCGCCGGGTGAGACGGGCGGTGAAAAGTCAGGGGCGTACGGGTGGGGCGGCCGGGTACAAGGAGCGCAGTTGTTCCTTGACGGTGGCGAACGAGGAGGCCCCTGATGTTGCTGGCTCACCCTGTTGTACTGCGTGACCTGGTCGAGCAGTACGAGACGCTGCGCGTACTGAACGCGGCGGACGGGAGCCCGGAGGTCCGGCAGCGGATGGACGACGTCGCCTACACCCTGTGCGTCTCCACCGGCACCCGCGATGTCGACACCGCGCTGATCGCGGCCCGGCACCGGCTGCCGGGCGCCCGGGTCGAGGACGACTCCGTACTCTCCGACCTGCCGGTCCGGGACGAGACGGCACTGCCCGCCGCCTGACCCGTCCACGGGCGCGAGACACCGGGCCGGACACCGGGCCCGGGCGCCGCCGTACGGGCCACCCGCCATTCCGGGGCCCCGCCGTCGAACGGCAGGGCCCCGGCGCGCTGCGGCCGGCCTTTCACGCCGGCCGTGCTACGTACCGGTCCGCCGCTTGTTCCAGACGTCGAAGCCGACCGCGGCCAGCAGCACCAGCCCCTTGATGAGCTGCTGGTAGTCGGTGCCGATACCGACCAGCGACATGCCGTTGTTCAGTACGCCGAGCACCAGTGCGCCGACGACCGCGCCGAACACGGTGCCGATGCCGCCGCTCATGGAGGCGCCGCCGATGAACGCCGCCGCTATCGCCTCCAGTTCGAAGTTGATGCCCGCCTGCGGGGTGCCCGCGTTGAGGCGGGCCGCGTAGACGCAGCCGGCCAGCGCGGCGAGGACGCCCATCGTGACGAAGACGAGGAACGTGACGCGCGCGTCCTTGACGCCGGAGAGGCGGGCCGCCGCCCGGTTGCCGCCGAGCGCGTGGACATGGCGGCCGACGACCGCGTCCCGCATGACGAAGCCCAGCCCCAGCAGCAGCACGCACATGATCAGCAGTACCACCGGCACGCCGTGGTAACTGGCCAGCGTCAGCGTGAACGCCGCCACGGCCGCCGTGCCGGCAGCGCACTTCAGCAGCCACAGGGAACGCGGCAGCACCTCCAGTCCGTGGGCGGCCCTGCGCCTGCGGTCGCGCCGTTCGCGCAGCAGGAAACCGGCCACCACGAGCAGCCCGATCACCAGGGTGGGGTTGTGATACTGCGTATACGGCCCCATTTCCGGCAGGAAGCCCTGGGCGAGATCCTGGAAGGCGCCGGGGAACGGGGACAGTGACTGCCCGGCCAGGACGATCTGGGTCGCGCCCCGGAACAGCAGCATCCCGGCGAGGGTGACGATGAAGGACGGGATGCCGACGTAGGCGATCCAAAACCCCTGCCAGGCACCGGCCGCCGCTCCGATGAGCAGGCACAGCAGCAGCGCGGCCACCCAGTGGACGTGGTGCTGCACCATCAAAACGGCGGCCACGGCCCCCACGAAGGCGGCCAGCGAGCCGACGGACAGGTCGATGTGCCCGGCCACGATCACGATCATCATGCCCATGGCCAGGATGAGGATGTAGCTGTTCTGCTGGACGATGTTGGAGACATTGTTGGGCAGCAGCAGCGCGTTGCCGGTCCAGATCTGGAAGAGCACGACGATGACCGCCAACGCGATGATCATGCCGTACTGCCGCAGATTGCCGCGTATCGCACGCAGCAGCAGGGCGCCGGCCGACGGACCGGGCCCCGCGCCGGACGGCGGGCCTGCCGGATGCTCGGCGGACGGTCGGACTGCGGTGGTCATGGGCGCCTCAGCTCTCGTCCGTGGGGAAGGGGCGGATGGCCTGCGGCTCCCGGGAAGCCGGAGGCGGCGGCTCGATGGTCATGAGACGCATCAGCGCCTCCTGCGTCGCCTGCGCGCGCGTCAGTTCGCCGGTCACCCGGCCGGCCGCCATCGTGTAGAGGCGGTCGCACAGGCCCAGCAACTCCGGCAGTTCGGACGAAATCAGCAGCACCGCCTTGCCCCGGGCCGCCAGTTGCCCGATCACCGCGTGGATCTCGTACTTGGCGCCCACGTCCACACCACGGGTCGGCTCGTCGAGGATCAGCACCTCCGGGTCGGCCAGCAGCCACTTGCCCAGCACGACCTTCTGCTGGTTGCCGCCGCTGAGCCGCCCCACCGGCTCGAAGACCGTACGGGACTTGATGCCCAGCGACGTACGGAAGTCCTCGGCCGCCCGCCGCTCCGCGTGCCGGTCGACCACCCCGCGCCGGGCCAGCCCGGGCAGCGCGGCCAGCGAGATGTTGCGGTGCACGGTGTCCAGGAGGTTCAGGCCGTAGGTCTTGCGGTCCTCCGTGACGTAGGCGAGGCCGCGCGCCACCGCCTGCGGCACCGTACGCAGCACGACCGGCCGGCCGCCGAGGCACACCGTGCCGCCCGCGTACCGCCCGTAGGAGCGGCCGAAGACGCTCATCGCCAGCTCGGTACGGCCGGCGCCCACCAGCCCGGCCAGGCCGACGATCTCCCCGCGCCGTACGTGCAGCGACGCGCCGTCCACCACCTTGCGCCGCTGGTCGACGGGGTGGTGCACGGTCCACCCCCGGACGGCGAGCGCCGCTTCGCCCGCGTCCGGTCCCGTGTAGCGGGTGCGCGGCGGGAAGCGCCGGTCCAGGTCCCGGCCGACCATGGCGCGGATGATGCGCTCCTCGGAGACGGCCGGTACGGCGCCGGGCCGCTCCCGTACGGTCAGCGTCTTCACGGTGCGCCCGTCGCGCAGCACCGTCACGGTGTCCGCGACCCGCCTGATCTCGCCCAGCTTGTGCGAGATCAGGACGCAGGCCACGCCCTGGTCGCGCAGCCGGCACACCAGGTCCAGCAGGTGGTCGCTGTCCGTGTCGTTGAGCGCGGCGGTCGGCTCGTCGAGGATCAGCAGCCGTACCTCCTTGGCCAGCGCCTTGGCGATCTCCACCAGCTGCTGCTTGCCGACGCCGAGACCGGCGACGCGGGTGCGCGGGTCCTCCGCCAGGCCCACCCGTTCCAGCAGCGCGGACGCCTGCCGCAGCGTCTCGTACCGGCCGATGACGCCGCGCCGGGCCCGCTCGTTGCCGAGGAAGATGTTCTCCGCCACCGACAGGCAGGGAACCAGCGCCAGTTCCTGGTGGACGATGACGATGCCGTGGCGCTCACCGGCCCGGATGTCGCGGAACGCGCACCGGACACCGCCGAAGCGGATCTCACCCGTGTAACTGCCGTGCGGGTACACCCCGCTGAGAATGTTCATCAGGGTCGACTTGCCCGCGCCGTTCTCCCCGCAGACGGCGTGGATCTCCCCGGCGCGCACGGTCAGCCGTACGTCGTCGAGCGCGGTGACACCGCCGAACGTCTTGGTGATGCCGCGCATCTCCAGCACGGACGCGTCCTTGTCAACGGCCGCGCGCCCGCTCACCGGGCACCGCCCAGGTCAGCGGCCTTCAGATAGCCCTCCTCGACGAGGATGCGGGTGTTGCGGCGGTCCACACTGACCGGGTCGAGAAGGTAGGCGGGCACCACCCGGGCACCGTTGTGGTACGTCTTCGCGTCGTTGACCTGCGGCTTCCTGCCGTGCAGTACGGCGTCGCCCATCAGCACCGCCTGCCGCGCGAGCTTGCGGGTGTCCTTGTAGACGGTCTGCGTCTGCTGCCCGGCCAGGATGGACTTCACGGACGCCAGCTCCGCGTCCTGCCCGGTCACGACGGGGTACGGCAGGTCGGCGGACCCGTAACCGACGCTTTTCAGGGCCGAGATGACGCCGATGGAGATGCCGTCGTACGGGGAGAGCACCGCGTTCAGCCGGGTGGCGCCGTAGTGCTTGCTCAGCAGGTCGTCCATCCGCTTCTGCGCCGTACCACCGTCCCAGCGCAGGGTGGTCGCCTGGTTCAGCGCGGTCTGCCCGCTGCGGACCACGAGCTGACCGCGGGTCAGGTAGGGGCGGAGTTCGGCCAGCGCGCCGTTCCAGAAGTACTTGGTGTTGTTGTCGTCGGGCGACCCGGCGAACAGCTCGATGGTGAACCGCTCGCCCCCGCGCGCGTCGAGCCGCAGCTTGTCGGCGATGTAGCGGCCCTGGAGACGGCCGACCCGGGCGTTGTCGAAGGAGGCGTAGTAATCGACGTCCGGGGTGCCGAGCACCAGCCGGTCGTACGAGATCACCGCGGCCCCGGATTCCTTGGCGCGGCGCAGCACATCGGTGAGCGCCGACCCGTCGATGGCCGCCACGACCAGCAGCCGGTGCCCTTTGGCGACCATGTTCTCCAGCTGCGCGACCTGGTTGTCGACCCGGTCGTCGCCGTACTGGAGGTCCGTACGGTAGCCCCTGGCCCGGAACTCCTTCGCCATGTGGCGGCCGTCGGCCAGCCACCGTTCGGAGGATTTGGTGGGCATCGCGATGCCGACGGTGCCCCCGGCGCCGCCGGGCCGGTACCGGCTGCCGCCCTTGGCCTCCTGCCCGCAGCCGGCCAGCCCGAAGCCCAGGGCGAGCGTCGCGGCCAGGGCGGTCCGGCGAGGGACGTGCAAGGGGGAGGTCATCGGACCTCCTCGGGTATCGGGAAGCGGCGCAGGTCGCCCGGCAGCCGGGAGCCGGGCGGAGACATGCGGCCGTCCGCACCGAGCCGGGCCAGCAGATCCAGCACCAGCCGGCCGCGCCGCACCCGCTCGCGCGCGCAGTCCAGGGCGGCCGCGCGCAGCTGCGCGCCGTAGGGGTAGAGCACGGGGGAGCGGCTGAGCCCGAACTTCAGGTACAGGGGCGCGCCGCGCCGGATGAGCTGCGCCACGTCGTACATCCGCACGTAACCGCCGAGGTCATCTGGGGATTCGACATAGAAGTCCATCGGCGCGCGCGAAACACGGCGGATCTGGGTGAGCCGGTCCAGCGTGAGGTCACTGGGCACGTTGACGGAGTCGGCCCCGAGCCGCTCGAAAATCTCGTACGACGCCGGGTTGACCGGCCCGATCAGCGCGGAAACCTTGAACGTGGTGCCGGCGGGCAGCACACCGGACGACCGCAGCCGGTGCAGTAACCACAGCACGCCCTCGTCGGCGACCAGCAGACAGCGCACGCCCAGACCGGTGGCGCGCAGCGCGTCCTCGACGCAGCCGGCCACCGCCTCCTGGCCCCGGGCGCGCGGCCCGGCGCCGCCGCCGACGTCCCAGGTGCCGCGCGGCCCGGTGAACAGACACAGCTCCGTCCCGTGCGCGGCGCAGGCGCTGAGCATGTCGGTGATCTCGCCGTCGGTCAGCATCCAGACGCCGCTGCCCTGGCTGACGCGGTGAACGGGCACGCCGAGCCGCCCGGCCTCCGCGAAGACGGCGGCCAGGACTTCGGGGCCTTCGACGGAGGGGATTTCGGTGCGCCAGGTGCCGCCGTCGGGGAACGCGTACGGGGAGGCGTCGGCGGGGTCGTCGGCGGGGGCGGCGTGGCCCAGCGGCGCGAGGGCGTGGCCGGCCGGGTGCCGGAAGGGGTGGGGGTGGCTTGCGGAGGGGGGCGCGGTCATGGGGCTCCTTGTTCGAGATATCGGGCGGCGTTCGAGGCGTCGGGCCGTTTGGGGCTTCGGACCGTTCGGGCTTCGGCCTTCGGGGAGGAAGAGGCGCGGCAGGGGCGGCCTGAGCGCTCAGGCCCGGCGACCGCGGCGGGGCACCCGAGCGGTGCGTACTCCGGCCTCTACGGCTGCCCTTACAGCGCGGGGCGCACCAGCACCTTCCCCACCGCCGGATCACCGCTGCCGACCAGCGCGACCGCCTCGCCCCAGCGCTCCAGCGGAAAGGCGTGGGTGATCAGCGGCGCCGGGTCCAGCAGGCCCGTGGCGAACGCCCGTACGGCGTGGGTCCAGGCGGCGGACGGCGCTCCGAAGACACCGCGTACGGTCAGGTGGTCCGTCACCAGCCGCGCCGGATCGAGGCCCCGGGCGCCGGCGCCCGGCAGCCCCACCAGGACGACGCGGCCGCCACGCCGGGCGAGTTCCGCCGCCGCTGCCGCGGTGCCGGGCGCGCCCGCGGTCTCCACCACCACGTCGAAGCCGCCGGGGAGAGTTCCGGCCGCGGTGCGGGGGGCGGACGTGCCGGTCGCGCCCATGGCCAGGGCCTGTTCGGCACGTGCCTGTCGCGGGTCGACGACGAGCAGTTCGGCCGGCGAGACGGCGGCGAGGAACCGTACGGCCAGCAGTCCGAGGGTGCCGGCCCCCAGCACCGCGACCCGCTCGCCGGGCACGGTCCGGGCGGCGAGCGCGGCAGCGGCGGCCACCGCGGCCGGTTCCAGCAGGGCGGCGGCTTCGAGGCCGGCGCCGTCGGGCAGCGGGTGCAGCAGCCGGGCGGGCACCAGCAGGGTGTCCGCGAACGCGCCGGGGCGCGTGAAGCCGGTCTCGTCGTAGGCGGCGGCGCACAGCGAGGTCGCGCCGGCCCGGCAGCGCTCGCACGTCAGGCAGGTGCGGAAGTTCTCGCCGACGACCTTGCGGCCCGTCAGCTCCGCGGACACGCCGTCGCCGACCGCCGCGACCGTTCCCGACCATTCGTGACCGGGGACGAGCGGGTAGCGGACGTACGGCGCGGGCCGCCCGCCGTCGTACACCTCGCGGTCGCTGCCGCACAGCCCCGCCGCCACCACCCGCACCAGCGCCTCGCCGGGGCCGGGGGAGGGGGTGGGAGCGCTCACCAGGCGGTGCCGGCCGGGCCGGTCGACGAGCACCGACCGGGTGCGCGCGGGCGCGGCGACGGCGGTCACCGGCGCCCGGCGTCCGGGGCACGCCGCTCCCACCCCTCCGCCCACAGGTCGAAGCGGGCGGGCCGCTGCGGGAACTCGGCCGCCGCCTCGGTGTCCAGTTCGACGCCGAGGCCGGGCGTGTCGGGCAGGGCGAAGTACCCGTCCACTACTTCCGGGGCGCCCTTGACCACCTGCTTGATGCCCGCGTCGGCGAAGTCGTTGAAGTGCTCCAGGATCTTGAAGTTGGGGGTGCAGCCCGCGAGCTGGAGGGAGGCGGCGGTCAGTACCCCGCCGCCCACGTTGTGCGGGGCGAGGAGCATGTAGTGCGTCTCGGCGGTCGCGGCGAGCTTGCGGGTCTCCAGGATGCCGCCGAGGTGGCCCACGTCCGGCTGGATGATGTCGGCCGCCTGCGACTCGAACAGTTCGCGGAACTCGGCCCGGTCGTGGATGCGTTCCCCGGTCGCGATCGGTGTGTCCACCTTGCCGGCGACCTTGGCCAGCGCCTTGAGGTTCTCCGGCGGTACGGGTTCCTCCAGCCACGCCGGGCCGAAGGGCGCCAGTTCGCGGGCGAGCCGTACGGCGGTGGCCGGGCTGAACCGCCCGTGCATCTCCACCATCAGCTCCCGGTCCGGGCCGATCGCGTCCCGTACCGCCTCGATGAGGGAAACGGCGTAACGGGTGGCGGCGGGGTCCAGTTCGAGGTGCCCGGTGCCGAACGGGTCGATCTTCAGCGCCTGGTACCCGCGCTCCACCACCGCGCGGGCGGCCGCGTGGTAGCCCTCCGGGGTGCGTTCGGTGGTGTACCAGCCGTTGGCGTACGCCTTGACGCGTTCGCGCACCCGGCCGCCGAGGAGCTGCCACACCGGCACGCCCAGAGCTTTGCCCTTGATGTCCCAGCACGCCGTCTCCACGCAGGCGATGCCGGACATGACGATTTCCCCGGCGCGCCCGTAATCGCCGTACTTCATGCGCCGTACCAGGTCTTCGACGGCGAACGGGTCGGAGCCGGTGACGTGGTGGTCCGCCGCCTCGCGCAGATAGCCGAGGAGGGCGTCGGTGCGGCCCAGCATCCGGGTCTCGCCGACGCCGGTGAGGCCCTCGTCGGTGTGGACCTGTACGTAGGTGAGGTTGCGCCAGGGGGTGCCGACGACGTGCGTGCTGATACCGGTGATGCGCACGGGAGATGACCCTCCATCGTGTTCGATATTTCGTCACGCGTCCGAAATGGTGGCGCGACCGTAGTGAGCGCGGTCGGACGGTGTCAATGGGCGCGCGCGGAGCCGTCGCCGTTCACCGGTTCGGCTCAGGTGTTCCTGATGTGCCGGGTGTTGACGCGGCGGCGCCCGAGGCGCATCCTCCCTCGCAAGCCGCGCGAGATTCCGTACGTCGTTCGGGATACCGAACGACGGGTGCGGCGACAGGACGCACGTGGCCGAGGGGAGAGGAATCCCATGGTGAGCGAGGACCACCGTCCGCGGACGGTTCCGGACGGGCCCGGACGAAGAACCGTGATCGCCGCACTGGGCGCCACGGCCCTGACCGAAGCCCTGCGCACCGGCGCCGCACCACCCGCCGCCGCGGCCGCCGGGCCCGGACTGCCCGCCCCCGCCGCCCACTGGGCCTTCGGCGAAGGGCACGGCAGCACCGCGGCCGACAGCTCGGGCCACGGCCGCACCCTCACCCTGTGCACCGGCGCCACCTGGGGAAACGGGCACACCGGGCCGGGCCTCGCCCTGTCCGGGCGCGCCTGCGCCACTGCCGCCGGCGCCGCCGTCGACACCGCGCGCGGCTTCACCGTGACCGCCTGGGTCCGCCTGACGGACACCGGCGGCTACCGCACCGCCGTCGCCATCGACGGCACCACTGTCAGCGCCTGCTACCTGCAATTCCGCGACGACACCAAGGCGTTCGCCTTCACCAGGCTGCCGCGGGACGCCGCCGACGCCAACGGCGCCGCCGCGATCGCCGGCGCGGGCTTCGCCCCCGAACCCGGTCGCTGGTACCACCTGGCAGGCGTCGACGACGCCGCGGCAGGCGTCTTACGGCTGTACGTCGACGGCGTACCGGAAGGCGAGGTGCCCACCCCCGGCGGCTGGCGGGCCACCGGCGCCACCACCGTCGGACGCGGCCTGTTCGCCGGCGCCGAAGTGGACCACTTCCAGGGCGGCATCGACGACGTACGCTGCTACGACACCGCGCTGGACGGCACGCAGATCGCCCGGCTGGCCGGCGTACCGGAACGGGACACCACACCACTCCTCACCATCGACGCCCGCCGCCCCGGCCCCGCCGTCCCGCCCCGGCACGGCGGCATCTTCTTCGAAGACATCAACCACAGCGGCGAAGGCGGCCTGTACGCCGAACTCGTCAACAACCGCAGCTTCATGGCCGACCCGCGCAACCCCCTGCACTGGAGCCCGCTGGGCGGAGCCACCATCGCCCTGGACCCCACCGCACCCCTCAACGAAGCGCTCACCCGGTCCCTGCGGATCACCGTGCGCGGCCCCGGCTCCGGCACGGCCAACGACGGTTACTGGGGCATCCCCGTACGCCCCGCCACCACCTACCGCGCCTCGTACTTCGCCAAGGCCGACGGCACCACCGGACCGCTCACCCTCGCCCTCACCGGCACCGACGGCACCGTGTACGCCCGGGCCGCCGCGCCGGCCCCCGGCCGCGACTGGCGCCGCCACGACCTGGTCCTGCGCACCCCGCCCACTGCCCCGCACACCACTGCCGCCCGCCTGACGGTGACCACCGCGGGCACTACCGGCACCACCGGCACCCTCTGGCTCTCCCAGGTCTCCCTCTTCCCGCCCACCCACCGCGACCGCCCCAACGGCCTGCGCCCCGACCTGATGGCCGCACTCGCCGCGCTGCGCCCCGCCTTCCTGCGCTTCCCCGGCGGCAACTACCTCGAAGGCAACGTCATCGCCGACCGCTTCGACTGGAAGCGGACCATCGGCCCCGTCGAACGACGCCCCGGCCACCGCAACTCCGCCTGGGGCTACTGGTCCACCGACGGACTCGGCCTGCCTGAATACCTCCAGATGGCCGAGGACCTGGACTGCGAGCCGGTGCTGTGCGTGTACGCGGGCTACTCGCTCAACGGCGAACACGTCACCGGCGACGCCCTGCGGCCCTTCGTGGGGGACGCGCTCGACCAGATCGAGTACGTCACCGGGCCCGCCACCTCCCCCTGGGGCGCCCGGCGCGCCGCCGACGGCCACCCGGCGCCGTACCCGCTCACGTATGTGGAGATCGGCAACGAGGACTGGTTCGACACCTCCGGCTCCTACGAGGAGCGGTACGCGGCCTTCCGCGACGCCCTCACCCGCGCCCACCCGCACCTGAAGCTGATCGCGACCACCCCCGTCCGCAGCCGTCCCCACGACCTCATCGACGAGCACTACTACCGCTCACCCGCCGCCTTCGCGGCCGGATCGCACCTCTACGACCGGCGCGACCGCGCCACTCCCAAGGTCTTCGTGGGCGAGTGGGCGGCCCAGGAAGGCCGCCCCACCGCCAACCTCCGGGCAGCACTTGGCGACGCCTCCTGGCTCACCGGCCTCATCCGCAACAGCGACCACGTGGTGATGGAGTGCTACGCCCCCCTCTTCAGCCACGTACGCGACAACACCTGGGCCACCAACCTCATCGCCTACGACGGCCTGACCAGCTACCACTCACCCAGCTCCTACGCGCAGCAACTGCTGCGCACCCACCGGGGCGACACCGTGCTGCCCACCGGGACCCGCGCCCTGCCGGGTCTGAGCGCCGTCACCACCCGCGAACGCCGCACCGGACGGCTGTACGTCGCCGTCGTCAACACCGGGGGCACAGCCCGCACCACGACCGTACGGATTGACGGCGTACCGGACATCGCGGCCACCGGCCGGGCCGAAATCCTCTCCGGCCCCGGCCCCGAAGCCACCAACACACTCGACGACCCCACCGCGGTAGTGCCCCGCTCCGTCCCGCTGAGCGGCCTGGGCGCGCGGTTCACCCACACCTTTCCGGCGTACTCGGTCACGGTGCTGCGGCTGGAGGGGACCGGAGGGCAGGTGACGGAGGGCAGGTGACGGAGGGGCGCTGAGGGCGGGGGCGCTGACGCCGTCGGCCGGCAGGCCGTTCAGGACCGTCCGAAGAACTCCAGCAGCGCCTCGGCCGTCGCCCCGGGCCGGTCCTCGGCCATGAAGTGGCCCGCGTCGGGGACGGTGGCGCGCTCGGCACCGGGTATGGCGGCGGCGAGCCGGTCGCCGGTGGCGGGCGGCAGCCACCGGTCCTCGGCACCCCACAGCACGAGGGTGGGCGTCGTGATGTCACCCAATCGCGCCACGGCCTCCCGGGTGTCCTGGTAACTGACGGCGCAGACCTGGTCGATCCAGCGCTGCCGGCCCTCGTCTCCCGCCCAGGGGGCGCAGTAGGCAGCGACGGTCGCCTCGGACATCGGCCGGTGGCAGGCCGTCCGGACGCGGCCGGCGACAAGCTCGTCGAAGACGGGCGCCGGCATGGTGCGGTAGGCCTCGGCGTAGCGCTGCTGGTGGTCGGTGAAGGGAGTGTTCCAGGGGCCGAGAACCGCGGCGTCGAGGAGAGCCGTACGGGAAACCCGTACGCCCTCCAGGAGTTGGGCCCGCATGACGATGCCGCCGCCGATGTCGTGACCGACGAGCGCGGGGGCGGCGAGCCCCCAGTGGGCGATCAGTTCGGCGAGCGTACGGGCCTGCCGGGTGATGGAGGGGGCGGCGCTCCGCGCGATGCGGGAAGCGCCGTAGCCGAGAAGGTCCCAGACGTACACGGTGTGGTGGCGGGCGAGGACGGGGACCACGTTCCGCCAGAGGTAGGAGGAGGCGGGGCTGCCGTGGACCAGGACGACGGGCGGGCCTTCGCCGAAGACGCCGGTGGCGACCTCGCCGCCGGTCACCGCCACGCGCTCGTGGAGCTGCCATGGTGGGGCCGGAGTGGATGTGCGCATGCCGATCTCTCCTCGCGTAAGAGGTATAATCGCTGTTCTCCAGTTACCTTAGCGTGGAGTAAGGCGTGAAGTTTCTCTTTTCCGGTTACGCGCTCGGGGCGGCCGTCGCCACCGGCCTCGTCAACACCTCCCCTCAGGTCCGCAGAAGCACCGGCGAGGCACTCCCGGACCCGCAGGCGCTCGGCCGATTCCTCGACGAGCACGCCCTCCCCGTGGACGCCACGGGACCCGGCCGCCGCCCGACCGGCGAGGACCTGGCACAGGTCCACGCGCTGCGCCGGGAGCTGCGCGAACTCCTGGAGTCCGGCAGCGAGGAAGCAGTCGCCGGCGGCGCCAACGCCCTGCTGGGGCGGGCGGCGGTGACACTGACCATGGAGCGCGACGCGGACGGCCGCTGGCAGTGGTACGCCGGAACCGGGCCCCGGACCCCGCTCGCCGACGCGCTGGCGGCAGTGACCGGCGCGGGCCTGCTGGGCGTCCTGCGCACCCTGTCCCACGACCGCATCCGGCCCTGCGCCTCGCCCGCCTGCGACGGGATGTTCGTCGACACGAGCAAGGCGGGACGGCGCCGGTACTGCACGCCCGAACTGTGCGGCAACCGGCTCAACGTCGCCGCGCACCGTGCCCGTCGGAGTACGGCCGCCAAGTGATCCGGTACGGGCGCCGCGCCGGCCCGTGACATCCCGTCCCGAGCGCCACCCACTCGGCCGAGTGACCGGCACCCCGCTCCCCGCCCGGAGCGCGGGGCGGGCGGCCCGAAACGATACTGGGCTCAGCTGCTCTATCCATGATTGCGGGGTCACCCTGAGAGGGCGCGGGGGCCGGTCGGCGAGTCGAAGGGGCGAAGCGATGGACGCACCGGTGCCGGAGTTCACCGAGCGGCCGGAAGACCCGTTCGCGCTGAGCCGGGCCGCCTCGGCGGTGCTCGACGACGAGGGCACCGTCGTGGGCTGGAGCGAACGCGCCGAAACCCTGCTCGGCTACCCGGCACGGGAAGTGATCGGACGGCGGGCGGACGCATTCCTGCTCCATGGCGACGGCCGGGACGCCGCCGCGGAAGCCGTCGGCACGGCACGGCGCGAAGCAGGCTGGTCCGGCATCCTGCCGGTGCTGCACCACGGCGGGCACCGCGTCGAGCTGGGCCTGCGGGTCCGGTCCGTCATGCGGGGCGACTCCGGGCACGAGTGGTTCGTCGTCGCCGCGCCCGCTGCGGAGGTCGTCCAGTGGGAGATCGACCGCTCGGTCCTGGACGGCCTGTTCCGGCGGTCCCCGATCGGCCTGGCCGTGCACGCCCCCGACCTGAGCATCCTCCGCATCAACCGGGCCATCGCGGGCATCAGCCGACGCCCGGCCGCCGCACACCGGGGCCTGCGCATGGCGGACTTCCTCATCGGCCCGGACGTCGCCACCATCGAGGAGCGGCTGCGCAGGGTGCTGGAGACGGGCGAGCCGCTGATCTTCACCGAGCAGTCGTGCCGGCTGCGCGCCGACCCTGGACACGAACGGGTGGTGTCCGTGTCCGCGTTCCGGATGCGCGACCCCTCCGGAGCGGTGCTCGGCGTCACCCAAATGGTGGAAGACGTCACCGACCGGCACCGGGCCCAGCACCGGCTCGCGGTGCTCAACCGGGCGAGCGCCCGCATCGGCACCACACTGGACGTCACCCAGACCGCCCGGGAACTCGCCGAGGTCGCGGTCCCCGACCTCGCCGACGCGGTCTCCGTGGACCTGCTGGAGCCGGTCACCCGCGGCCAGGACCCCACCCGGGGGACCTACGTACCGGTGCACCGCACGGCCGTACGGTCCGTCGTACCGGACGCCCTGGACGTGATGTACCCGGAGGGCGAGGTGTTCCGCTTCGCCCCGGGCACGCCACAGGCCCAGTGCCTCACCCGGCAACAGCCCATCCTCGAACCGGACCTGGCCAACTGCACCGGCTGGTACATCCAGGACCCGGAACGGTCGGAACGGGCCCTGAGCCTGGGTGCCCACTCGCTGATCGTGGTGCCGCTGGCCGCCCGCGGGCTGGTGCTCGGCCTGGTGAGCCTGTGGCGGGCGGAGCGGCCGCAGGCGTTCGAACAGGACGACCTCGTACTGGCCCAGGAATTCGTCTCCCGCGCCGCCATCTGCATCGACAACGCCCGCCGCTACACCCAGGAGCACTACGGGGCACTCACCCTGCAACGCAGCCTGCTGCCGCGCGAACTGCCCGAACAACTGGCCGTCGAGGTCGCCCACCGCTACCTGCCCGCCGACCCCGCGGCGGGCGTCGGAGGCGACTGGTTCGACGTCATCCCGGTCTCCAGCGCCCGCGTCGCCCTGGTCGTCGGTGACGTCGTGGGCCACGGGCTGCACGCCGCGGCCACGATGGGACGGCTGCGTACGGCGGTGCACACCCTGGCCGCACTCGACCTCGCACCCGACGAAGTCCTCTCCCACCTGGACGACCTCGTCAACCGCCTCGCCGAGGAACAGGAATCGGCCGCCGGCGGCCCACAGAGCCCGCAGGTCATCGGCGCGACCTGCCTGTACGCGGTGTACGACCCGGTCTCCCGCCGCTGCAACATCGCCCGCGCCGGCCACGTACCGCCCGCCGTGGTCGGCCCCGACGGCCGGATGACCCTGCCCGACCTGCCCGCGGGCCCGCCACTCGGACTGGGCGGCCTGCCGTTCGAGTCCGTCGAACTCGAACTCGCCGAAGGCAGCCTGCTGGCCCTCTACACCGACGGACTGCTGGAGGTACGCGGACGGGACCTCGACGAAGGGCTGGCACTGCTGCGCGGAGCGCTGGAACAGCCCGCCCGCCGCATGGAGGACAGCTGCAAGGCGGTGGTCGACGCACTGCTGCCGGTCCACCCGCGCGACGACGTCGCCCTCCTCCTCGCCCGTACGCGCGCGCTGCCACCGGAAAGCGTCGCCTCCTGGGAACTGCCCGCCGAACCGACCGCCGCGGCGGAAGCGCGCGAACTGACCGCCGACAAGCTGACCGAATGGGGCCTGGAAGAACTGGCGTTCACCGCCGAGCTAGTGGTGAGCGAACTGGTCACCAACGCCTACCGGTACGGCGGCACCCCGATCACCCTCCGTCTCATCCGCGACCGCTCACTCATCTGCGAAGTCTCCGATCCCAGCAGCACCGCCCCCCACCTCAGACGCGCCCACAGCACCGACGAGGGCGGCCGCGGCCTCCTCCTGGTGGCCCAGCTCACGGACCGCTGGGGCGCCCGCCACACCCGCGACGGCAAAACCGTGTGGACGGAACTGCCGTTGCCGGGTGCGGGGGAGGGCTGAAAGGGGGCTGTGTATTTCGGGGGTGGGGAGCGGATTCCGCTTACGGTTCGTTGCCGCATGGCAGCTGATACTCGTCCCCGTAGCCCTGCTGTGGCACGGCACGGCACGGCTCTGCTGTGGCCCGGCCCGGCCTGCCGCTGCGACGGTCATTGTGACGGGCAACGCCGTCAGACATACACCGAAAGCCCGTACACGAGGCTGCCGCTCGCCGTGGGCGCCGTCCTCGCGACCGGTCGAGGTGACCGACTCCGCCCTCTCCAAACAGGTCGCGGCGCTGGAGGCGGCGGGCTGAGTGGCCGTGAACAAGGGCCGGGTCGGCCGCCGCCACCGGACGTGGCTCGCGCTGACCGCCGAGGGGAGGGCCGCGTATCAGCGGCACCTGGCGGCACTGCGGGCGATCGCCTCGGGGGAGACCGCCGCGGGGGACGGGCCGGGGCACGCCGCCTTCGACGGCGGGGGCCGGGGTGCTGAGGGTGGCGGGGTCACTCAGGCGGCAGGGCCGGTGAGTCGGCCGGGGGGCGGCCGATACCGATTTCCGCCAAGTCCTGTGCGGAAACACCCAGCTCAGCGGCATTGTCAGACCCACGTGTCACGATGACGGACATGACTACACCTGAACGCACCTTCCCGCCCATGGACGCCGACGAGCGGGCCACCCTGGAGGGCTGGCTCGCCTTCTACCGCACCACCCTCGCCCAGAAGTGCGACGGCCTGACGGACGAGCAGCTCCGTAAGGCGTCGGCGGAGCCCTCGTCGCTCACCCTGCTCGGTCTCGTCCGGCATATGGCGGAGGTCGAACGCATGTGGTTCCGCAGAGTCCTGACCGGAGAGGACGTCCCGCCGGTCTTCGAGACCGGCGCCGACACCCAGCCCGCCGACCGCGGGTTCGAGCTCGGCGAGGACGCCACCTATGCGAAGTCCCGCCTCCTGTGGCAGGCCGAGATCGAGCGCGCACGGGAGAACGCCGCCGCCCACGCGCTGGAGGACACCGGCCTGTGGCGGGACAACCGGGTCAGCCTGCGCTGGATCTACTCCCACATGATCGCCGAGTACGCCCGGCACTGCGGTCACGCCGACCTCATACGGGAGCGTATCGACGGCAGCACAGGCGTCTGACGGCGGTACGGCCAACCGGACACCGTTGGATGTGCTGGGGGCCGGACCCGGCTGGAGGAGAGGTTGGGGGGAGGCGTCGGGGCGGGGCCGGGGGTGGTGGCAGTGGCGGGCGGTGAGACGGGTTTACGTATACCGGGCGGCGGTCGGAGTCAGCAGACTGGCGCGCAAGCACACGTCACCGCGCCACAGGCGCGGTGCGGCGATGGCGCGCACGGACACCGGTGCCGCCGCCCACCGCGCTCCGGACCACACCGAGCGGAGGGCATCGTGGCGGACGACTCGACGGCACAGGACCGGCAACTGCTGTACGACTACTCGCGGGAGACCCGCGACCCATACGTCCAGCGGCTGTTGGGGGAGCTGCTCGGCCACGTCAACCGGGCGGAATTCGAGCGGACGACGGGCACGGGCGGCGGCAACACGCGCGACCTCGGCCAGGGCCGGTACGCCATCTCCTACGCCTACACGCCGGGCATGGCGCGCAGCGACCACCTCGCGGTGATGGTCCACGAACTGACACACGTCGCGGTCAACCAGGCGTACGACTCCCGCATGCTCAACTTCCGGGTGCCGCGGCTGTCCGAGGCGGAGGAAGACCGGGTGAAGAACGAGACGCCCGGACGCGAGGAGGACTACCAGAACGCCCGCCTGGGCCGGGTGGACGCACGGCGCCGTGACGCCTTCGTGGACCTGGTCGTCGGCCATGTGCAGCGGCTGCTCGACGAACTGCCCTCGTCCGGCCTCCCGCCCGAGCGGCAGCGGGCGATACGGACCAAGCTCACCGACCACATGCGGGCCCGCCCGTACCACGAGTACGACGGCGTCCTCTCGCACGTACTGACGTGGGCCGACCTGGACGGAGCCGACCGGTACTCGGCCTTCTGCCGCACCCTGTCCGCGATGGTGGCGCAGGCGGCCGACTGGCGGGCCGCCGGCGACATCACCCTGCCCAGGCCCCGGCGCCGGGGCCTCTTCCGCCGGATGGGAGGCGCGCTGGGCCGGGCGCTGCACATCTTCCGCAGGTGAGGTCGGTGAGGTCGGTGAGGTCGGTGAGGCGTGCGGCGTGGCCGTGGCCACATCCGTAACTTCCGCCAGGCCGTGGCTGCTGCTGTGGCCGTGGCCGTAGTCGTAGCCGTACCCACCGCCGAGTCGTAGCCGTGACCAACGGTTGCCGAGCGGCCCAAGGGCTGCTTGCCCGTGTGTGACCTTTGCCTGCCGCCAGGCGGGCCAGCGTTGGCGGGCAGGGCGCCGCGCCCGCGTGCCCGCCGCCACCCCATCGTTCCATCGCCCCGCCGCCCCATCGCGGAGTAAAGCCTTCACCACATTGCCGTAAGCGGCAGCCCGTTCGCAGGGCTCGCCTTCTCCCGCCCTCTCCCGCCGAACTCCCAGATCAGAGCCCTGTCGAGCGTCCAAACGCGCCCGCCACGCCCTGCGTTGGGCGGCTGGCCCTGTGTTACGGCCAGGTTGACGGTGCGCCACCGCGAGGAACAACCTCGATATATAGGTGCTCGATACAACTGACCTGTGAGGGTGCCGAGCCGCCGGGCTTCACCGTGCCCGCGCGCGGTTCCTCGGTGCCGGGCGGACCGCTCTCCGGGTCGGATACAGGAGGACATGGCATGTGTGGCATCACCGGCTGGATTTCCTTCGATCGTGACCTGCGTTCCGAGCAGGCAACCATCGACGCGATGACGGAGACGATGTCCTGCCGCGGGCCCGACGACCGCGGTACGTGGGTGCAGGGACCGGCCGCCCTCGGCCACCGCCGCCTCGCGATCATCGACCTGCCGGGCGGGCGCCAGCCGATGACCGCGCAGCGGGCGGGCGGCAGCCCGGTGGTTATCGTCTACTCGGGCGAGACGTACAACTTCCGCGAGCTGCGCGAGGAACTCACGGCCCGTGGGCACCGGTTCGGCACCGAGTCCGACACCGAAGTCGTGCTGCGCGGCTACATCGAGTGGGGTGAGGCGGTCGCCGGGCGGCTCAACGGCATGTACGCGTTCGCCGTCTGGGACGAGCAGCGCCAACGGCTCGTCATGATCCGCGACCGGATGGGCATCAAGCCGTTCTCTTACTACGAGACGCCCGACGGCGTGCTGTTCGGCTCCGAGCCCAAGGCGATCCTCGCCAACCCGCTGGCCGAGCGGACCGTCGGACTCGACGGGCTCCGCGAGATCTTCGCCTTCGTCAAGACGCCCGGCCACGGCGTGTGGGAGGGCATGCACGAGGTCGAGCCCGGCACGGTGGTCACCGTCGACCGCGGCGGTCTGCGCCGTCATGTGTACTGGTCGCTGGAGACCCGCCCCCACCAGGACGACCGTGACACCTCCGTCGCCCACGTCCGTACCCTGCTCGACGACATCGTCCGCCGCCAGCTCGTCTCCGACGTCCCGCGGTGCACCCTGCTCTCCGGCGGCCTCGACTCCTCCGCCATGACCGCGCTGGCGGCCCGGCAGCTGGGCGAGGTGGGGGAGACCGTACGCAGCTTCGCCGTCGACTTCGTCGGCCAGACCGAGCACTTCGTGGCCGACGCGCTGCGCGCCACCCCCGACACGCCGTACGTCCACGACGTGGCCCGCGTCTCCGGCACCGACCACCAGGACATCGTCCTGGACTCGGACGCCCTCGCCGACCCCGAGGTGCGCTCGAAGGTCATCCGGGCGCGCGACATCCCGATGGGCTTCGGTGACATGGACGCCTCGCTGTATCTCCTCTTCAAGGCGATCCGGCAGCACTCCACCGTCGCCCTCTCCGGAGAGTCGGCGGACGAGGTGTTCGGCGGCTACAAGCAGTTCTTCGACGAGGAGGCCCGGAACGCGGAAACGTTCCCCTGGCTGGTCCGCTTCGCCGAGCACTTCGGCGACGACGGCGACGTCCTCACGCCCGCGCTCGCCGACTCCCTCGACCTGCGCTCGTACGTACGGGACCAATACCGCACCGCGATCAAGGACGTACAGCGCCTCGACGGGGAGAGCGACTTCGAGTACCGGATGCGCAAGATCTGCTACCTGCACCTGACCCGATTCGTCCGCATCCTGCTCGACCGCAAGGACCGCGCGAGCATGGCCGTCGGGCTGGAGGTGCGGGTGCCGTTCTGCGACCACCGGCTGGTCGAGTACGTGTACAACGCGCCGTGGGCCCTGAAGTCCTTCGACGGGCGCGAGAAGAGCCTGCTGCGCGAGGCCACCGCCGACGTCCTGCCGAAGTCGGTGTACGACCGGGTCAAGAGCCCGTACCCGTCGACCCAGGACCCCAAGTACGCGATCGCCCTCCAGCACCACGCCAAGGACCTGCTGGCCCGCTCCTCGCACCCGGTCTTCGACGTCGTCGACCGCAACTGGCTCAAGCGGGCGGCCGACCACGCCGCGCCGCAGATCACCCAGGCGTCCCGCAAGGGTCTCGAAAAGACGCTGGACCTGGCCCTGTGGCTGGACATGTACCAGCCCCGCCTTACGCTTTCCTGACCCGGACGGGCGGCACGATGGGCTGAGCGATGACAATCGGTGACGACGCGGCACTCCAACTGGTGATATCCCTGCACCGGCTGACGCGCAGCCTGCGCAGGGCCGCCGCCGCGGGCGGCATCCAGCCGACGCAACTCGCCGTCCTGGCCATGCTGACGCAGCGGGGCCCCTCCCGGATCGGCGAGATCGCGGCCTGGGTCCCCTGCTCCCAGCCGACCGCCACCGCGGCCGTGCTGGGGCTGGAGTCCGCCGGTCTGATCCGCCGCGAACCCGACCCCACGGACGGGCGCGCCAGCCGCGTCCTGGCCACCGAACGCGGCGCGACCGCGCTCGCCGACGTCGCGCGCGGCGAGGCGGAGGTGCTGTCCAAGCGCCTCGCCTCGCTGCGGCCCGACGAGGTCCGCCGGCTCGCCGCGATCGAGCCGCTGCTGCGGCGCCTGGCGGAGGCGGGGGACTGAGGTACGGCCAGGTGCGGCTGGTTTCGGCCGGGTACGGCCGGTACGACCCGGACCGGCTGGTACGGCTGGTGCTACCGGTACGTCCTGGACTGCCGCCGGTACGCGCGGGTAGGCGGTGCCGGGGCGGCGAGATCCGCCGTTTCCACGCTGCGATGGGCCAGGCTGGGAGCATGACGGAGCGATCATCGACGACCGGGCCGTCCGAGACGGAAGAGACCGGTGCGGAGCAGTCCGGACCGGCGGGGAAGCCGCCCGGGACGGAAGGTTCCGGAACGGAAGCGTCAGCGGAACCTTCCCGGGCGAACCGGCTCACTTCGGAGCCGTCCGCGCCCGCGTCCACCACACGACGCTGGGCCGCGCTCGCGGTGATGCTGTGCGGGACGCTGCTGGCCAACCTGGACGTGTTCATCGTCGTGGTGGCGGTCCCGTCCTTCTCCCGGGACCTCGGTGCCGATGCCGGCCAGCAGCAGATGGTGCTGGCCGGCTACCAGCTCGTCTACGCGCTGGGGCTGATCACGGGCGGCCGCCTCGGCGACATGTTCGGCATCTTCCGCGTCTTCGCGGCGGGCATGGCCGTCTTCGTGGTCGCCTCGGTGGGGTGCGCGCTCGCGCCGACCGCCGTGGCGCTCGTCGCGGCCCGGCTGGCACAGGGAGCGGGTACGGCGCTGCTCGTACCGCAGGTCTACAGCGCGGCCCGTACCCTCTTCCGGGAGCGCGAGCAGCGGGTGGGCTTCGCCGCGACCGGAGCCGTCATGGGCCTGGGGGCGGTGTCGGGGCAGTTGCTGGGAGGCTGGCTGATCGGCGCCGACCTGTTCGGCCTGGGCTGGCGCTCGGTGTTCTGGGTGAACGTGCCGATCGGGCTGGCGGCGCTGTGCGCGCTGCCGTTCGTGGCCGTACGCGGCGGGCGCAGGCGGATGGGGCTGGACGGTACCGGGCTGCTGCTCGGCGCCGTGGCGCTGGCGGCCTTTTCCGTACCGCCCGCGTTCGGCCGGGACCTGGGCTGGCCCTGGTGGGTGTGGGTGTGCCTGGGCCTCTCCGTACCGGCGGGCGCCGCCTTCGCGGTCCACGAACGCCGGGCCCAGCGCCGGGACCGGGCGCCGCTGCTGCCACCCGCCCTGCTGGCGGGACGTTTCCCCACCGGTCTGCTGCTGATCGCCCTGTTCAACAGCGGCCTGAACGCCTTCTTCCTGGTCCTCGGACTGCACCTCCAACAGGGCCTCGGCTGGGCGCCGATGGAGGCGGGCAGCGCCATGCTGCCGCTGGCCGGTCTCTTCGCCGTACTGTCGCTGCTCGTCCCACGGCTGCGGAAGGTGGGTTCGCGGCAGCTGCTCGTGTGGGGCGGTGGCGCGGCCGCCGTCGGGTACGCCGCGGCCGCCGGCAGCGCCCTGTCCCTGCATCCGGGCTGGCTGCTGTGCTCGCTGGCCGTCGTCGGCGCGGGCCAGGGGCTGTTCATCACCCCGGCCCTCACCGCGACACTGCGTACCGCGCCGGAACGTTTCGCCGGATCCGCGTCCGGCGTGGTCTCCACCGTCCAGCAGACGGCCGCCGCGGTCGGCGTCTGCCTCCTGGGGCTCATCTACTACGGCTCCGTGGACGCCGGCGCGGCGTCCGGCACCGCCTTCGCCCTCACCTCGGCGGCCATCGCCGTCATCTCCGCCGGCGCCGCCGCACTGGCCTTCCGCCTCCCCGCCCCACACCGGTACGGACATCCCACTGCCGCGCATGGGCGACGAGACCCCGGGTAGCCGAACGTGGAAACACCCTCGCCCAGTTGACGTAGCAGCACCTTCCGACATCGTTCTACCGGAGGTACGCATGTCCAGCACGATGGCACGGGCCGACGACGTGCTCGCCCGACTGCTGCCGGAGGTCACCGCCTTCATCGACCGGCAGCTGGACGATTACCCCGACTCCTGCGGACCGCTGCGCACCACCCTGCGGCAGGTGATCGACCAGGGCCGTCACGAACGCAACGAGACCGCGCTGCCCCTGCTGACCCATGCGGCCATCACCGGCGTCCCGGAGCCCGCCGTGCCCATCGCCGCCGCACACGCCCTGTGGTGGCGTGCGGCCAATGCCTTCGACGACATAGCGGACGGGGACGCGGGCGCCGCGATGTACGGCGTCGGCACCGGGCCCGCCCTGATGGCCGCGCTCGAATGCGGCCACGGACTGCCGCTGCGCGCCCTCGCCGCCCTCGATCTCCCGGCCGCCCTGCGGGAGTGCCTGGTCGGCGACTACCTCGACGGCTGGACCCTGACCAACGACGGCCAGATCAGGGACCTCGTCAACACCGCGGCGACGGCCGACCCGTCGGCCGTACTGACGACGTACGAGCACAAGAGCGGCTCCTCGTACGCCATGGCCTGCGGCATGACCGCGCGGATCGCCGGCTGCGACGACTCCGCGGTCGAGGCGTGGCGCGCGTTCGGACACGCGGTCGGCACACTCCTGCAGTTCCGCAACGACGAGGAGGACCTGCGGGACGAACGGGAGGAGGACATCCGCAACGGCACCGCCACCTACCGCCTGGTCTGCGCCCTGCGGCAGCTCTCCGGCGACGCGCGGCAGCGGGCGCTCCGGCTCGTGGCCGAGGCGGCCGACAGCCCCGGCGGCCGCGCGGAGATCAGGGCCCTTCTCCTGGACCCCGCCGTGCAGGCGGCGACCCTCGCGGTACGCGACGGCCTGCACCGGCAGGCCCACGACCTGCTCGACCGGCTGGCCGTGCCCTCGGAGTTCACCACGGCACTGCGTGCCCTGGCCGACGCCGCCGCCACGCGGGCGGCCCCGGCGGACACACCGGATACATGGGACACGTCGGCCGACGCGCTCACGGCCGATGCAACCTTCGTCCGGCAGTCGCCGGCCGCTGCCGGACCCACTGCCGGTCTCCGTGAGCCGCGCGTCCGCTGAGCCGCACGTCCGCTAAGGCCTGCGTCCCCGTCCCCGTCCAAGGACCTTCACCCCATGCCAGTTCCCGCGGCACGCCCGCATGCTCTCATCATCGGCGCCGGTATAGCCGGTACGGCCGCGGCCCTGGCTCTGCGCGCCGTGGGCTGGGACGCCACGATCGTCGAACAGGCCCCGGACCGCCGCAGAGGCGGCTACCTGGTCTTCTTCCGCGGCGACGGCTACCGTGCGGCCCGCCGTCTGGGCGTGGCCGACCAGTTGCGGGACCGGCTCGGCCCGGACAGCCGGTGGTTCGAGATCGACCGCCGGGGGCGCACGCTGCCGGGCATGCGCCTGCCCGCCGAGGCGCGCCGCCGCTCTCTGACACTGTTGCGCAGCGACATCGAGGCCGCGCTCCACCAACGTCTGTCCGACGACGTACCGATACGCTACGGCCGCTCCCCGGTACGCGTCCGGCAGGCTCCCGGCCACGTACTGACCACCCTCGACGACGCCACCGAGATCCGCTCCGACCTGCTCATCGGCGCGGACGGTACGCACTCCGAGGTACGCCGCCTGGCCTTCGGCCCCGAGCGGACGTACCGGTACGACTTCGGCCATGTCGTCGCCGCGTGCATGGTCGACCGGCCCCTGGAGGGGCTGGCCACGGGTGACACGGCCGTCATGCCCGACGCGGGCCGCGCCGCGTGGGTGGCCGGGTTTCGGGACTGCGGGCCCGTCGCGTACTTCCTGTACCGCAGCGACGACCCCGCGGCCGAGCTGCGGCAGCCGTCGGCCGCCGTACTGCGCCGGGTCTTCGGCGACTATCCGGGGCCGCTGATGCCCGGCCTCCTCGACGCGGCCGACGCCGCCGGCACCGTCCACTTCGACCAGGTCAGCCAGATCCGGATGCCACGGTGGACCGACCGGCGCGTGGCGCTGCTGGGTGACGCGGCGTGGAGCCTGAGCCTGTACTCGGCGTACGGCGCGTGCCTGGCCGTGGAGGCCGCCGCGAGTCTCGCGGATGCGGTAGCGGTACGCGACGGGCGCCCGCACGTCCCGGCGATCGCGGAGTGGGAACGGCGCACGCGCCCCACGGCCCGCCACCACGCCGACCAGGCGCGCCGGATGCAGCACCTGTTCCTGCCCGCCAACCGCCACGTCGCCCGGGTCCGCCGCGCCGCGATCCGGCTGTCCCACAGCCCGGTCACCCGGCCGCTGGCCCTGCGCCTCCTGCCGCAGCCGCTGTAGCGGTGCCGATGCCCCGCAGCAGGGACTGGGTGACCAGGTCGGCTCCCTGGCCCGGGGTGAGTTCGGGCATCTCGTGGGAGGCGACGTTGGTGAGCTGGACGAGCAGCGAGCGGCCCCACCCGTCCGGCAGTCCGGGGCGCAGGACACCCTCGCGGGCCGCGCGGGCCATGAAGGCGTCGAGGCGTTCGAGGAGGTGACCCAGGCGGGCGGCGGCGGTCTCGCCGGCCGCCCGCCGGAGGTCCACGGGCCACCGTCGGCTGACGGTGATGGTGCCCTCTGCGTACCGGTGCAGCGCCACCGGTACCGGCGCCTCGGTCAGCCGGGCCTGGGCGAACACCTCGTCACAGGCGTCGAGCTTGGCCACGTAGACCGCGGCCATCAGTGTCTCGCGGCTGTCGAAACGCCGGTAGACGGTGCGCCGGTCGACGCCCGCCGCGGCGGCGATGGCGGCGATGCTCGTACCGGGGTCGTGCGCCAGCAGGCGTGCGCCGGTCTGCAGGACCGCGTCCAGGTTGCGTGCCGCGTCAGCTCTCATCGTGCCACGGAGCATACGCACGTCCGAGACCGAACGACCAGTCATGCGCCCCAAAAGCATTGCGCTTGTGACATGAACTGCCACATAGTTGTGTCACTTACTGTTCTCGCCCCCGGGAGTTGCACCATGCGCACAACCGAACTGTCCCCAAAGTTGCAACAAGTCCTCGATTCCCGGGTGTTCGTCACGGTGGCGACCCTCCAGCCCGACGGAAGCCCGCAGCAGTCCGTCGTCTGGGTGGGCAGGGAGGGCGGCGATCTGTTCTTCGTCACGGGCGTCGACAAGATCAAGGCCCGTAACCTGCGACGCGACCCGCGGCTGAGTATTGCCGTCAATCCGCGGGACGAGCCGTACGCCTATGCCGTCATCCGCGGCACCGCGCGGTTCGAGAGCGCGGGCAGCCGGGAGCGGCTGGACGAGCTGGCCGTCAAGTACAGCGGTGTGCCGTACGCCGAACACCACCCGGAGTCGGCGGCCGTACTTCCCGAACTGGTCACGGTCCGGGTGACGCCGGAGAAGATCGCAGCCCGGTTCCTGTGAGCGGCGCACGGCGGACGCCGCGACGATCTGCCCGGGCGGAGGTTCCCGCACCACCGGCCGGGCACCTCCGCCCGATACGTCCCGTACGGCGCGCGCGCCCTCGCACCCTTCCCTATCAATGGAACACGTTCTACTGTGCCCACGACCCGTTACCCGACGGCCCGTCAGGAACGCCTCCGACCGCTCCCGGCCCCGCCAGGCCGCGCCGTACCCGCCGCGCGTCGGAGCACGTAAACACGTCACCGCATGAGCCGGGCCGGTCAGACCAGGAGGGGCCGTGCACCTCGAATACACCCCGGAACAGCAACGGTTGCGGTCCGAGCTGCGGGAGTACTTCGCCGCGTTGGTCCCCGACGACGCGTATACGCGCTTCCACGGCCCCGACGGCGCGCCGGACGTACCCGAAGGCGACCCCGCGGCGCCGCCGGGCCCCACCGCGCAGAAGCGTTTCTACCGCGCGATCATCCGCCGGCTCGGCGCGGACGGCCGGCTGGGGGTCGGCTGGCCCGAGGAGTACGGCGGCCAGGGCAGGACGCCGATGGAGCAGTTCATCTTCTTCGACGAGGCCGCGCAGGCGGGCGTACCGCTGCCGCTGATGGCGCTGAACACCGTCGGCCCGACGATCATGCGGTACGGCACCGACGAACAGAAAGCGTACTTCCTGCCCAAGATCCTCGCCGGAGAGATCGACTTCGCCATCGGCTACAGCGAACCCGACGCCGGTACGGACCTCGCGTCGCTGAAGACCCGGGCCGTGCGCGACGGCGACGCCTACCTCGTCAACGGACAGAAGATCTGGACCACCAACGGTGACACGGCCGACTGGGTCTGGCTCGCCGTGCGCACCGCCCCCGTCGAGGACGGCGTGCCGCCGCACAAGGGCATCAGCCTGCTCCTCGTGCCGACCTCTGACCCCGGTTACTCCTGCACCCGCATCAACACCCTCGCCTCGCACGACACCACCGCCAGTTACTACGAGAACATCCGTGTCCCCCTCACCCGCCGCGTCGGTGAGGAGAACCAGGGCTGGCGCATCATCACCAACCAGCTCAACCACGAACGCGTCACCCTCGCGGCACACGGCACGATGGCCATCCGCGCCCTGCGCGACGTACAGCGCTGGGCCGCCGGAACAAAGCTGGCCGACGGGCGGCGCGTCATCGACCTCGGCTGGGTACGCGGCCGACTGGCCCGTACGCACACCCGGCTGGACGCCATGAAACTGCTCAACTGGCAGATGGTGGACGCCCTCCAGCGCGGCACGCTCACCCCACAGGACGCCTCCGCCGTCAAGGTCTACGGCTCCGAGGCGCGCCGCGACGCATACGCCTGGCTGATGGAGGTCCTGGCCGCGGCCGGCCCCCTGAAGGACGGCTCGGCCGGCGCCGTCCTGCACGGCGAACTGGAACGCGGCTACCGTTCCGCGGTCATCTTCACCTTCGGCGGCGGCAACAACGAGATCCAGCGCGAGATCATCGCGTGGATCGGGCTGGGGATGCCGCGGGTACGGCGATAGCGCGCGTCGACGGCCCGCTCCCGCAGAGCCCCTCAGCGCCCTACACCCCGCGCCCCGCCCCCGCCATACTGAGCGAGCGGGGCACCTAGGGGGATCGCGTTGGACGCGGCGGACGGGGGCGCGGGCGGGCGATGGTGGAGAGCAGGCTGGTTCAGGGGCGTTACCGGCTGATCGACTTGATCGGGCGCGGGGGGATGGGGGAGGTGTGGCGGGCGCGCGACGAGTCGCTGGGGCGGCAGGTGGCCGTCAAGTGCCTCAAGCCGCTCGGGCCGCAGCACGATCCGTCCTTCATGCGGGTGCTGCGCGAGCGTTTCCGGCGGGAGGCGCGGGTGGCGGCGGCGCTGCAGCACCGCGGTATCACGGTCGTCCACGACTTCGGTGAGGACGACGGGATCCTGTTTCTCGTGATGGAGCTGCTCGACGGACGGAACCTGAGCCAGTTGCTGGAGGACAACCGGCACGATCCGCTGCCGGTGCCGGACTTCGCCGACATCGCCGAGCAGGTCGCGGCGGCCCTCGCGTACACCCACGAGCAGTCCATCGTGCACCGTGACCTCAAGCCCGCGAACATCGTGCGGATCGCCGACGGGACGGTGAAGATCTGCGACTTCGGCATCGCCCGGCTGGGGCACGACATCGGGTTCACCGCCCGGCTGACCGGTACCGGCATAGCGATGGGGACGCCGCACTACATGTCGCCGGAGCAGATCGGCGCCGGGACCGTCGATCACCGCAGTGATCTGTATTCGCTGGGGTGTGTGCTGTACGAACTGGCGACCGGGGTGCCGCCGTTCGATCTCGATGACGCCTGGGCGGTGCTCGTGGGGCATCGTGACACGCCGCCGGAGCCGCCGCGCGGGCACCGTCCCGACCTGCCCGAAGCGTACGAGCGCATCGTCCTGGACCTGCTGGCGAAGGACCCGGAGGACCGGCCACGGGACGCCTCGGAACTGGTGAAACGTCTCGTTTCGGCCCGCCGGCCGCCGGAGTACCCCACCGTGGGGGCGACGCTTCCCGCGCGGCCGGACGGCCGGACGCCGACACGTGCCGCGTACCGTCTGCCGTCCTGGACGCAGGGCATGCGCGGCGGGTCCCCGGCCGGTCCCCGCGCGCCGCGGGTCTCCGGTGCCGAGGGGGCCGCCGGGCTCACCGGTTCGTGGACGAGCGGCCTGCCCCCGCTCAGCCGCGACACGCCGGCGCCGTACGTCCCCGAGCGCCCCGCGCCGTCCCCCGAGCACCTCGCCGCGCTGGCCGCCCGCCACAACGCCGGGCTCAGCCTGGGGCGGCTCGGCCGCTGGACGGAGGCGGGGGAGGTGCACCGCGCGGTCGCCGCCGAGCGGGAGCACGCCCTCGGCCCCGACCATCCCGACACCCTCGCCAGCCGGTTCGAGGTGGCCTTCACCCTCGGCCGGTCCGGTCGGCCCGCCGATGCGCTGCGGGAGTACGAGCGGGTGGCCGCCGGGCGCGAGCGGAGTCTGGGAGCGGATCACGTGGACACGCTGGCCGCCCGGCAGGAGACGGCGTACGCGCTGGGCCGGCTCGGGCGGCACTTCGAGGCGCACCAGGTGTATGTGTCCGTCCTCGGGGCCCGGGAGCGCACGATGGGCCCCGAGCACCCGGACGCGCTGCGCTGCCGGCACAACCTCGCCTTCAACCTCAGCCGCCTCGGGCGGCTGGAGGACGCGTACCGGATGGCGCGCGACGTGGCGTCGGCCCGCGCCCGGGTGCTCGGGGCGCAGCATCCGGACACCCTGGTGACGCGGTATGAAGTGGCGTATTTATTAGGCCAGTTGGGGCGGTGGGCGGAGGCGTTGCAGACGTATCGGGAGGTGGCCGCCGACCGGGTCCAGGCCCTGGGGCCCGGCCACCCCGACACCCTCGCCGCCCGTTACGAGGTCGGCATAAGCCTGGGGCGGCTGGGACGCAGCGTCGAGGCGCTGGAGCTGTACCGGGATCTCGTGGCCGCCCGTACGGCCGCGCAGGGCCCCGCCGACCCCGAGACGCTGCGCGCCCGGCACAACCTCGGCGTCAACCTCGGGCGTCTCGGACGCTGGGAAGAGGCGCTGGTCGAGGCCCGGTCAGTGGCTGGGCTCCGTGAACAGGTGCTGGGCGCCGATCACACCGACACCCTCGTCAGCCGCCGGGAGATCGCCGTCGCCCTCGGCTGGCTGGGCCGCTGGCCCGACGCGCTGGCCGTCTACCGGCAGGTCGCCGCGGCCCGCGAACGGGTGCTTGGCGCCGACCACCCGGACACCCTCGCCAGCCGCAGCGACGAGGCCCAGTGCCTGGAACAGCTCGGGCGCTCCGCCGAGGCGGTCGCGCTGTACCGGCGCGTCGCCGAGCTGCGGCAGCGGCGCGCGCCGGGCCGGGGGTGAGGGGTGGCCGCTGTAGGTCCGGCTCCCCCCTGGTCCGGCGTTCCCCGGCCCGGTGCCGTGTCCGCTCAGCGCACCGGGTGCACCCGGTAGAGCACCGTCGCGTGCGCGGGCACCCGTACGGAGATCTTCCCGGCGGTTCGGGTGGTGCGCTTGGTGACCAGGTCGCGCAGCTCGTACGCGCTTGTCTTCGGCAGGCCGGCCGTTTTCGTTGTCGTCGACAGGGTCAGCGGCGTGTCGCCCGAGTTGAAGAGCGCGACCGCCCGGTCGCCGTTCTGCAGCGGCTTGGACAGTACGTCGTAGCCCGTGCCCTGCTGGACCACGCGACCCTGGAGGCCCTTGGCGTCCTGGTCCACGGCGATGATGTCCCGGTTACCGAGGACCCTCAGCGCGGCCGGTGCAATCTTCGTGAGGTCCGTGCTGGAGATCAGCGGTGCGGCCATCACAGCCCACAGGGACATCTGGCTCTGGATTTGCCGGGTGGACAGTCCGGAGTCGCCCGCCAGCAGGAAGTCGGGGTCGTTCCAGCGGCCCGGCCGCTGGAAGGGCGCCAGCTTGGCGTTGTACGCGTGGTTGTACTTGATCGACGACCACTTCTTGGCGCCGCTGTGCTTCTCCACCGCGATGTCGCGGCCCTCCCGCCACAGGTTGCCGACCTGCGAGGACCAGCGGATGACCTGGTGCCAGACCCGGTCGCCGTCGTACTGGAAGTACGCGGGCGCCGACACCGAGAAGACGATGTCGCGGCCGGTCTTCCGCAGGGCCCGGCTGACCGCCCGGTAGGCGTCGTGATACGTCCGCTCCTTCGTCCTGCCCGGGGCGGCGGCCAGGTTGCAGCCGTCCATCTTCAGATAGTCGACCTTCCACTTCGCGAAGAGGTCGGCGTCCTGCTGGTAGTGGCCCTGGCTGCCCGGGTACTTCTCGCAGGTCAGGTTGCCGACGTCCTCGTAGATGCCGAACTTCAGGCCCATCCGGTGCAGTTCGCGCCCCACGTACGCCATGCCGCGCGGGAACCGGGCCGGGTCCGGGACGAGGTTGCCCCGGGCGTCGCGCTGCTTGAGCATCCAGCAGTCGTCGACGGTGACCGTGTCGTAACCCTTGGCCGCCAGACCGGACTTCACCAGGGCCCGCGCGTTGCCGAGGATCACCTTCTCGTTGATGTCGCACATGTAGTACGACCAGTTGTTCCACCCCATCGGGGGTTTCGGGGTGAGGTTCGGGTAGGCCGCCGAGGCGCGCGCGCCGTCCGCGGGCCCGGCCGGGCCCGGTGCGGTGGGGGTGGCCGCCGCCGGGAAGGCGGCGGCCGCGGACAGGACAGCCGCCGCACCCAGGGCGGCGGCGCTCAGGCGGGTCAGGGTGCGCCTCGGGGGACGCGTGGCCGACGAAACGTGCACAGGCACCTCACGGGGGAGCGGAGCAGGCCGATTCAACGCATCGTCGGACGTTAGGAACGTAGGAGGAGGGGAGCAAGGCGCCGCGCTGCGGGTCCGCCGGAATTCAGCCGTCCGTACCTGGCGGCGTCGATCACCGCGTGCTACCAAGAGACATGCCGGAACGGACTTCGTACGACGTCGTCATCATCGGCGGCGGGCACAACGGCCTGGTCGCCGCCGCCTATCTCGCCCGCGCCGGGCGCCGGGTGCTGGTTCTGGAGCGGCTGGACCACACCGGCGGCGCGGCCGTCTCCGCGCGCGCCTTCCGCGGTGTGGACGCGCGGCTGTCGCGCTACTCGTACCTGGTCAGCCTGCTGCCGCCGAAGATCGTGAGCGATCTCGGGCTGCGTTTCGCGGTCCGCAGACGTTCGGTGTCCTCCTATACGCCCGCGGTGCGCGCCGGCCGTCCCACCGGTCTGTACGTCAGCACCGACGAGGACGCCACCCGCGCCTCGTTCGCCCGGCTCACCGGCTCGGACCGGGAGTACGCGGCCTGGCAGCGGTTCTACGGCATGACCCGGCGGGTCGCCGAACGCGTCTTCCCCACCCTCACCGAACCGCTGCCGACACGTGCCGAGCTGCGCTCCCGTATCGGCGACGAGGCGGCGTGGGAGGCGCTGTTCGAGCGGCCGCTCGGCGAGACGGTCGAGTCGGTGTTCGACGATGACCTGGTGCGCGGTGTGGTGCTCACGGACGGGCTGATCGGCACGTTCGCGCACGCCCATGACCCGGCACTCGCGCAGAATCGTTGCTTCCTCTATCACGTCATCGGCGGCGGCACCGGCGACTGGGACGTACCCATCGGCGGCATGGGCGCGCTGACCGACGCGCTCGCCGACGCCGCCCGCAAGGCCGGCGCGGAGATCGTCACCGGCTGCCCGGTGACCGGCATCGCCACCGACGGCAGCACGGCCGAGGTGACCAGCGCACAGGGCACGGTCGGGGCGCGCCACGTCCTGGTCAACGCCGCCCCGCAGACCCTCGCCGGGCTCCTCGGCGAACCGTCCTCGGAGCCCGCCGAGGGCGCCCAGCTCAAGGTCAACATGCTGCTCACCCGGCTGCCCCGGCTGCGGGACACCGGCGTCGACCCGCGGCTGGCCTTCTCCGGGACCTTCCACGTCGCCGAGGGCTACGAGCAGCTGGAGACCGCCTACCGGCAGGCGGCCGCCGGCGAACTCCCCGCCGCGCCACCCTCGGAGATCTACTGCCACTCCCTGACGGACCCCTCCATCCTCGGCTCCGACCTGGTACGGCAGGGCTACCAGACGCTGACCCTCTTCGGCCTGCACACTCCGGCCAGCCTCTTCACCGAGGACAACGACGCCACCCGTGAGCGGCTGCTCACGGCCACCGTCGCCCAGCTCGACGCCGTACTGGCCGAACCGCTCACCGACTGCCTGGCCACCGACGCGGACGGCCGCCCGTGCATCGAGGCCCGCAGCCCGCTCGACCTGGAACGCGACCTCGGTCTGCCGGGCGGCAACATCTTCCACCGCGAGCTGGCGTTCCCGTACGCCACGGAGTACGGCACCGAGGCCGACGGGGGCGACGCGGCGGCCCGATGGGGCGTGCGGACCGCGCACGCCAACGTGCTGCTGTGCGGCGCGGGCGCGGTCAGAGGCGGCGGGGTGAGCGGCATTCCGGGCCACAACGCGGCCATGGCCGTCCTCGACGAGGGGTGACCGGACCCGCGGACGTGCCCTCACGCGTGCCCGAGCGGACCTGTCCGTCCCGGGAGCCACCGGATACAACGGTCGCTCAGGGAAGCGGGCCGTGGCCCGGAACCGAGCCCCCGCCAGGTCACGTGGGGGTCTTCCGCGGCGCGCGACGCCGGCCCGCCGCCGACCGGACCGGAAAGGGAACGCCATGCACGCGCACGAGGAACGCTCCGGGAAGAAATCCGGGAGCCCGGAGCCCGGCGCGCGCCGGGCACCGTCCGTGCCCGGGGGCCTCGACCACGGGCCGATGAGCCCGGAGCGGGCCGCCGCGCTCCAGTCCCTGGTGGGCAACCAGGTGGTCGCGCGTCTGCTCAAGGAGGAGCGGCACGTCCACGGTGCGGGCTGCGGGCACGGCGGGAAGGGTGACGCGGGCAGGGTGCGGGACAGCGAGCCGGTCGACCAGGCCGCGCTGCTCGGCGCCGCCATGGCCTCCCCGGGTCGCCCGATCCCCGAGCCGCTCCGCAAGGAGGCGGAGTCGTTCTACCAGAACGACCTGTCACCCGCGCGTATCCATGACGACGCGGTCGCCCAGCGGGCCACCGCGGCGATGGGGGCCGAGGCGATGACGATCGGCCATCACATCTTCCTCCCGCCGCAGGCGGCGCAGAAGAAGTCGGTCGTCGGTCACGAACTGAGTCACGTGAGCGAGAACCTCGCCGGGGTGAAGGAGACGGGAAACCGCAACAGCGCGGGCGTCACCGTCACCGACCCGCGGCAGGGCTCCGAGCGGAAGGCGGAAGCCGACGGTGCGGCGTTCGCCGCGGGCGCGGGCAGAGCGCCGTCGAGAGCGCCGGCGAAAGGGCCGTTGAAACCCTCGCCCAAGAGGTCGTCGAGGGGCGGGCAGCAGCCGGTCAGACCTGGTGGGGGCGCGGACAGCGGCGGTCTGGGGATGTTCGCGCAGCGTGCGGTGGGGAATGCGGGCGGTCTGGTCGTGGCCCGCAAGAAGGACGAGAAGGCCGCCAAGGACAAGACCGCCAAGGACAAGGGCTCCCAGAGCAGGAGCAGCGGCAAGACCAGCCGGAGCACGGCCGGCGGGAGCGGGAGCGGGAGCGCACGAGGCGAAAGCAGCAGTTCCGGCGCCGCACGGGCGCAGGCCGCTCCGCGCGGCCCGTACCCCAACCACAAGGAAATCAGCGCCGAGATCGACAAGCTCGCCAGGCTGTGCACGTGTAAGCAGAACAAGAAGCAGTGGGGCCGGCTCGTCAGTCAGATAGTGATCAGCTACGCCCGCGACTACGAGGACCCGGCGGCGCAGAGTCTGCAGCACCTCCCTCGCCGGATGCTCCTCGCCGTGACCGCCGCGGAGCAGAAGGAGAGGGAGAGCGCGGCGGCGGAAGAGGGCAAGGGCAAGGGCAAGGCCGCGTCGTCGGGCGACGCCGGAGCGAAGAAGAGCGCGAAGCCGGTCCGGGAGCAGGAGATCCAGGCGGCGGAAATCAATGGGCACCTGGCCTTTGCCGGCAACTACAACAAGTCCATGCATCAGCTCTTCGCGGTGCTGCGGAATATGAGCGGCGGAGACAGTGCCGAGAAAGATCTGGGAGGCAGCGGCAGCCTCCAGAAGCTGCTGACGGCGGACTTCGGGGAACAGGAGCACGCGTCGAGCGACGATGAGTCCGGATACGACGGCAGCGGCAGCGGGTTGGACTCCGGGACCGAGGCCGCCCCGGTCGAGAAGGGGAAGGGCAAGCGATCGGCGGCCGCGCGCGCCGACCAGGACAAGAAGCGCCGCAGGACCGACCGCGAAACCGACCACGAGGCGGAAGGCGGCCGGTCGGCGATCGCCAGGGCCAAGGCGCGGAAGAACCAGGAGCTGACGCGGAGAGACCGCCAGGCCCTGCTGAAGATCCGCGAGGGGTTCAGGCCGCAGATCCGGGCGCTGGAGCCGGTGGACCCGGGGGCCATGGACGTCGACGGAGCGGCATCCGGCGCGTTCAAGCGCGACAACGCCACACTGAAGGCCCTGCGGGAGACTTCACACATCCGCCTCGTCGATGTCTCCAACGAGAAGGCGCAGGATCCCGAGCACCGCGAGTACCTGGCTGAACTGCTCGCGAAGGACGGGCCCTTCGACGGGTACGCCTACCTGGTGCACAACGGCACGAACGCGAAGAAGATGCACGCCGAGCAGAAGCTGTTGATGTTTCTCCAGAACGCCGCATTCACGGGAGACACGCCCCACGACCCCATCCATATCCGGGGCACGAAGAAGCCGTGCGACGCCTGTCTCGCGATGTTCCGCTACTTCGAGGAGGAAATCGGGCTGAAGCTGGTCTACCCCCGCAGGGGCAACCAGTACTACACGGAAGCCGTCGAATCCGGCGTCCGTCACCTCGCAGGGCACGACGAGTCGAAACGTGGGGACGTCGCGGGTCATCTGCGCGAGCACATGGGAAACCGTGATCGTCTCATGTACGCGTCGGCCCCGAGGGGCGTGGGCCCCGCCTCCGCGGGGAACGGCCTGGAAGAAGCCGTGCCGAGAGCGGACGGCGGTATGGAGCAGCGATACACGGTGCCGGAAAGGACGAACGAGAAGGGGGAGATCATACGAGAGATCCCGCCCGACAGCGACATCATGCTGAAGGCCCACACCCCGTCCGCCAGCGAGGCCGAGGACGGCGACACGGCGGTGCTGACGTCGAATTTCAGGGAATTCAGTATCGGCGGCACGGCGGGTCGCCAGGCGCCGGTCACGAAGGAGTCGAAGGATCTTCGGGCGGACCGTGCGAAGGCGGAGTTCGCAGCGCACATCGAGCCGTTGTTGCTGGGGAAGATGGACGCGGAGCTCCGGGCCAAGAGGGAAAGGCGACTAAGCGGGGAAAAGCGGGTGGAGTACGGTGCGTTTCCGGCACCCCTGATCCACCTGATCAACGAACTGACGGACCCGGACAGGATGGAGGGCCCCAAACCCTTCAAGGCGGCGATCGCCCGATGGTTCGGTCTTGAACCATCCGGGCTGCAGAAAAAACTGGATGATGAGGGCAAGGAGCCGAAACAGGCGCGCGGTGCGAATACGGAGACCGAGCAGAGAATCATCGATGCGATGAAGTCCAAGGACTCCACATACTACGCCAGGTGGGCCGCAACTCCCGCTGGTGTGGCGATGGATGACGCTCCTAAATTCTCACCGGCATTCGAGGAGTTTCTGCACGGTGTCATGTACGGGTCCGGGCCGGTCGTCTCCTCGACTTCGCTGGGGCTGGGTGTTCTGAGAATGAATCCCAGTACGTTCAAAGGCCGCGCGAAGGTCATGAGGAAAAAGTACGGCGACCACCGCAAGAAGGCCGGGTGAGGGGCGGGGCCCTCGTCGGCCCGCCTGTGACGTGACACGGTGATGCGCGTGGCCGACCTGCTCGGCTTCCTGACACGGCATCAGGAAATCCCTTCCCTCGTACGGCGCCCTGCGGCATCCTGCGCCCATGCAGACGGAGCTGAGCAACCGGCTGGGAGTCGAGCACGCCGTCTTCGGGTTCACGCCGTTTCCCGCGGTGGCCGCCGCGATCACCCGCGCCGGGGGCTTCGGCGTACTCGGCGCGGTCCGCTACGCGGCCGCCGACGACCTGGCCCGCGACCTGGACTGGATCGAGCGGCACACCGACGGCAAGCCGTACGGCCTCGATGTGGTGATGCCCGCGAAGAAGGTGGAGGGCGTCACGGAGGCGGACATCGAGGCGATGATCCCGGCCGGGCACCGCCGTTTCGTCGCGGAGACCCTCGCCAGGCACCAGGTGCCCGAACTGCCCGCGGGTGAGGCGTCCGGCTGGCGCATCACCGGCTGGCTGGAGCAGGTGGCCCGCTCTCAGCTCGACGTCGCCTTCGAGTATCCGGTCAAGCTGCTGGCCAACGCGCTCGGCCCACCGCCCGCGGACGTCGTGGAGCGCGCCCACGCGCACGGCGTCCTCGTCGCCGCCCTGGCGGGCAGCCCACGGCACGCGCGGCACCACAAGGACGCCGGGATCGACATCGTCGTCGCCCAGGGCTACGAGGCCGGCGGCCACACCGGCGAGATCGCCACCATGGTGCTGACGCCCGAAGTCGTACGTGCCGTCGGCCCGTTGCCCGTGCTCGCGGCCGGCGGCATCGGCACGGGCGAACAGATCGCCGCCGGGCTGGCCCTGGGGGCGCAGGGCGTCTGGCTCGGTTCCGTCTGGCTGACCACCGAGGAGGCCGGACTGCACTCCCGCCGGCTCACCGAGAAACTGCTCGCCGCCGGCCCCGGCGACACCGTCCGTTCCCGCGCGCTGACCGGCAAGCCCGCCCGCCAGCTCCGTACGGCGTGGACGGACGCCTGGGACGACCCGTCCAGTCCCGGACCGCTGCCGATGCCCCTCCAGGGGCTGCTGGTCGCCGAGGCCGTGTCCCGTATCCAGAAGTACGAGGTCGAGCCGCTGCTGGGTACGCCGGTCGGTCAGATCGTCGGGCAGATGAACTCCGAACGCAGTGTGCAGGCGGTCTTCGACGACCTCACCCGCGGATTCGAGCGGGCCATCGACCGTGTCAACCGCATCGCCGGACGCGGTTGAGCCACCGGTTTCCCCAGCCGAGGAGGACACGTATGTCGGCATCCATGGCGTCACCATCCCCCAACGGTTTCTGGGCGCAGGCCGCCGCCGACCCGGGGCGTACGGTCCTGATCGCCCCGGACGGCCAGGAGTGGACCGCCGCCCGGCTGCACGCCGCCTGCAACCGCCTGGTGCACGGTCTGCGCGCCGCGGGCCTGGAGCGGGGCGACGCCTTCGCGGTGGTGCTGCCCAACGGCGTGGAACTCTTCACCGCCTACCTTGCCGCCACGCAGGCGGGTTTCTACCTCGTACCCGTCAACCACCACCTGGTCGGCCCGGAGATCGCCTGGATCGTCGGCGATTCGGAAGCCAAGGCGCTGATCGCGCACGAACGGTTCGCCGACGCGGCCCGCGCCGCCGCCGACGCGGCGGGACTGCCACCGCAACACCGTTACGCCGTCGGCGAGGTGCTCGGATTCCGGCCGTACGCGGATCTCCTCGACGGACAGCCGGAGACCCCGCCGCGGGACCGCACCCTCGGCTGGGTCATGAACTACACCTCCGGCACCACCGGCCGCCCCCGCGGCATCCGCCGCCCGCTCTCCGGCAAGCCGCCCGAGGAGTCCCCGCTCGGCGGCTTCCTCGGCATCTTCGGCATCCGTCCCTTCGACGGCAATGTGCACCTGGTGTGTTCACCGCTCTACCACACGGCCGTACTGCAGTTCGCGGGCGCGTCCCTGCACATCGGGCACCAGGTCGTCCTGATGGACAAGTGGACGCCCGAGGAGATGCTGCTTCTGATCGACACGTACCGCTGCACCCACACACACATGGTGCCGACCCAGTTCCACCGCCTGCTCGCCCTCCCGGAGGAGGTACGGGCCCGCTACGACGTGACATCGATGCGGCACGCGATTCACGGCGCCGCGCCCTGCCCCGACCACGTCAAACGGGCGATGATCGACTGGTGGGGGAGCTGCGTGGAGGAGTACTACGCGGCGAGCGAGGGCGGCGGCGCCTTCGCCACGGCCGAGGACTGGCTGAAGAAGCCCGGTACGGTCGGCAGGGCCTGGCCCATCAGCGAACTGGCCGTCTTCGACGATGACGGCAACCGCCTGCCGCCCGGCGAACTGGGCACCGTATACATGAAGATGACCACCGGCGGCTTCAGCTACCACAAGGACGAGGGCAAGACCCGGAAGAACCGCATCGGCGACTTCTTCACCGTCGGCGATCTCGGCCACCTGGACGAGGACGGGTATCTCTTCCTCCGCGACCGCAAGATCGACATGATCATCTCGGGCGGGGTCAACATCTACCCCGCCGAGATCGAGGCCGCCCTGCTCGCCCACCCCGCCGTCGCCGACGCAGCGGCCTTCGGCATCCCGCACGACGACTGGGGCGAGCAGGTCAAGGCCGTTGTCGAGCCCGCCGACGGGTACGCGGCGGGCCCGGCGCTCGCCGACGCGATCCTGGCCCACTGCGCGGAGCGGCTGGCGGGCTACAAACGCCCCGGGTCGGTCGACTTCATCGCGGAGATGCCACGCGACCCGAACGGCAAGCTCTACAAGCGGCGGCTCCGCGACCCGTACTGGGCGGGCCGGGAGCGCGCCGTGTAGCGGTACCTACCGCTGGCGTACGTGCACCACCCGCAGCTCCGGCGAGGCGAGCACGTCCTTCTCACAGAAGCGCGAACGCGGCATCCGGCCTGCCGAATACAGCTCGGTCTGGTCGCTGTAGTGCGGCGAGCGCGGGTTGGAGGACTGCGAGTACGTCAGCAGCGTACGGGCGTCCACCGGGCAGTCCCCGCCCTTGGCCTCTCCCTTGCCCTCGCCCTTGAAGGACACCGCCTGGATGTAGCTGGAGCCGTGCCGCACCTCGGTGTAACCGCCGTCCGCCGGGTTCCATTGGCCGACGCTCATGTTCCAGACGCCCAGCCCGTGCGCGCCGCCGCTGACCGGGATGCGCTTGCCGTTGCGTACGACGAACTGGTGCTCGCCCAGCGGGGCGGCGAGCGGGATGCGGGCGGCGCGCAGTTCGGCGACGGCGTCGGCGAGCGCGGTCGCGAAGCCGGGAGCCGCGGTGTTCAGGGTGCGCGGGGTGTGCACGGGGTCGGCCGGGTCGAACGGCGTCTTCCACAGGCCGGCCGGGGGCACCTTCGCGGACAGGGCGCGCCAGAAGCGGTCGAAGAGGAGCGCGCCTTTGCTGTCCGTCCGTAGCGTACGGTCCCAGGCGCCGATCACCCGGCACGCCTCCGCCACGTCGACGGCCTTGCCGTCGCTGCCGGTCGCGGTGCCCCCGGGGAGCGCGGCGCAGGCCCGCGCGGTGTCGGCGGCGGCCAGATCGCCGGCGGGCACCCGGTTGGCGAACTGCTGGCGCTGGAGGTCGGCCACCGTCAGACCACCCCGGTCCGCCATCGCGGCAACGTCCTGGACGGCGCCGCGGGTGCGCAGTTCGCGCGGGGTGCCGATGTCACCGAAGACGCGCGGGTAGCCGGTGACCGGCCGGTCCGCATTGGCCAGCCAGGGACTGTCGTTGGAATTCTCCACGTACGGGGCGTCCGTGAGGGTGGGCATCGCGGCCGGGCCGAAGATGCCGGGCTGTACGGCGTCCCGGTCGCGGCCGGGCGCACAGTCGGAGCGCGCCCCGTCCAGCACGGCCAGACCGGTGGCCGGATACAGCTCCCGCCCCAGCGGGGTGGAACAGCGCTCCGCGAGGTCGTCGGTGATGCGCGGCAGCACCTGCGACTGGGAGTAGAGGGTGCGGCCCGCCGAGTCGGAGGCGACGGTGTTCACCCAGGGCAGCCCCTGCGAGCGGCGCAGCGCGCGCTGCACGCCCGCCACGTCGCGGGCCTTGCCGAGGCTCAGGCCGGTGTCGAACATGCGCAGTTGCGCCGCGTTCGGGTCGCTCAGCGCGTACGCCGTACGGTTCGTCCACGACAGGTCGAGACCGCCATAATCGGTGGTGACCGGGCCGTACCGCGTCCACCACTGCGTGCGCCGGACGTCCTCGCCGTCCTTGACCGGGACGGTGATCGTCCGCCGCGTCATCCGCTCGGACTTCCCGTCCACGAGGTACGCGGTCGGGTCGGCGGGGTCCAGGGTGAGCTGGTGGAAGTTGAAGGGCACGCCGGTGGAGACGGTGTGGCTCCAGGCGACGTGCGCGTTGTGGCCGATGGAGGGGGTGGGAGCGCCGAGGAGCGAGCCGCCCGCCGCGTCGAGTTCGCCGGGGATGGTGACCTGCGACTGCCAGAAACGGCGGCTCCCGGACCACGGGTAGTGCGGGTTGCCCAGCAGCAGGCCGCGGCCGTTGGCGGTGGTGGTGCCGCGGAAGGCGACGGCGTTCGAACCCATGTCGCCCGCGCCGTGCGTCAGACGGGCACGGACGGCCGCGACGGTCTGCCGCGGATCAGGCTGCCGCGGGTCGGGCTGCCGGTTCCGGTGGGCACCGGGTTCGGGCGCCGTACCGGCCGTGGGCGGCGTGGCCGCGGTGATGCCGTCCACCATGTCGCCCTGACCGGCCGTGATCGCGAGCGCGTGGGCGCCGGCCGCCACGTCGGCCCGGGTGACCGGCTTGACCCAGGGCTTGCCCGCACAGGCCGGATCGGTGATCTTCTGCTGCGCCAGCCACGCGTTGTACCCGGCCGCCCAGCCGCGCAACAGCTCCTTCATGTCGTCGCTCGGACCGGCCGGGGCCGGCTGCCGCAGCAGCTTCTCGACGGTGCCCGCCTGCCGGACGCCCTTGAAGAAGAGATCGCTGGCCAGGTTGGTGCTCGCGGAGGAGTGCGAACCGTCGGTCCGGCCGCCGGCGCCGAAGTACCGGGACCGTTCGCCGCGTACGGTGACGAAGCCGTCCGCGAGGGTGCAGACCTGATCGGCGGCCTGCGCCCAGCCCACTCCGAAGCCCAGGTCCGGATAGTCGCGGGCGACGATGTGCGGTACGCCGTACTCCGTGTAACGGATGTCGGCCGCCAGGCCGCCGCCCGACGGACGGGACACCTCGGCGGCGGCCGCCGCGCCCGGGGCGGGCGCCAGCGCCGCCACGGACAGCAGCACCACCCCGGCCACGGCGAGTCTTCTGAGTCGGTCGCGCATTTCGGGTGATCCTCCCTGTGGTCCTGACGCCTGCGCCGTCGTTGACGGTCGTCGTACGCGTTACGTGTGCCAACTGGCGGGAGTGCAGCGGAGTTTGAGAATAACGACGATCGATCGCCGCGGCGCCGTGCCGCGCGCCCTTTGGCTCGGAACATCCCGTCCCGCCGGGCGCCCTTGACCCGCCCGGGGCCGGGGCACAGGATCACGCCATGACGGGAGTACGGACGAACACGGTCGACGGAGTCCTGCGGCGCAGCGCGCGGCGGACCCCCGACCGCACGGCGCTGCGCCACGGCGACCGGTCCTGGACCTACCGCGAACTGGACGACGCGGTGACGGCCGCCATGTGCGCCCTGCTGGACGCCGGAGCGGAGTCCGGCGACCGGATCGCCGCGTACGGGCACAACTCCGACGCGTACCTGATCGGCTTCCTGGCCTGCGCCCGCGCCGGCCTGGTGCACGTACCCGTCAACCACAACCTCACCGGCGACGAACTGCGCTACATCATCGAGCAGTCGGGCAGCTCCCTCGTCCTGACCGACCCCGTGCTGGAACACCGGCTGCCGCCCGGTGTGCGCACCATGCGGCTGCGCGACGCCACCGGATCGCTGCTGGAACGCGCCCAGGAGGGGCTGCCGGAGAAATCAATGGTCCTCGTGGCGGGCGGAACGGGCAGCCCGTACGGATCGAACTCCGACGACCTGGTCCAGCTGCTCTACACATCCGGCACGACCGGGCTGCCCAAGGGCGCGATGATGACGCACGGCGCGCTGGTCCACGCGTACGCGTCCGCGATCACCGCCCTGGACCTCAAGGCGTCCGACCGGCCGGTGCACAGCCTGCCGCTCTACCACTCGGCGCAGCTGCACGTGTTCCTGATGCCGTACCTCGCCGTCGGCGCGGAGAACGTCATCCTCGACGCACCGGACCCGTACCGGATCTTCGAACTGGTGGAGGAGGGCCGGGCCGACAGCCTCTTCGCGCCGCCCACCGTGTGGATCGGCCTCTCCCAGCACCCCGGATTCGCCACCCGTGACCTCGGCGGCCTCCGCAAGGCGTACTACGGCGCATCCGTCATGCCGGTACCCGTACTGGAACGGTTGCGCACGCGGCTGCCCGGCCTCGCCTTCTACAACTGCTTCGGACAGAGCGAGATCGGCCCGCTGGCCACCGTTCTGGGACCGGACGAGCACGACGGCCGGATGGACTCGTGCGGCCGTCCGGTGCTGTTCGTGGAAGCCCGGGTGGTGGACGAACGCGGCCTCGAAGTGCCGGACGGCACGCCCGGAGAGGTCGTCTACCGCTCGCCCCAGCTGTGCTCCGGCTACTGGGACAAACCGGCGGAGACCGCGGCGGCGTTCCGGGACGGCTGGTTCCACTCCGGGGACCTGGCGGTGCGGGACACGGCGGGCTACTTCACCATCGTCGACCGGGTCAAGGACGTCATCAACTCCGGTGGCGTGCTGGTGGCCTCGCGACAGGTCGAGGACGCGCTGTACGCACATCCGGCGGTCGCCGAGGTGGCGGTGATCGGGCTGCCGGACGAGCGGTGGATCGAGGCGGTGACCGCCGTGGTCGTACCGCGGGCAGGGGCCGGGACACCGGACGCGGCGGAGCTGATCGCGGTCGCGCGGGAGCGGCTGGCCGGGTTCCAGGTGCCCAAGCGGGTGCTGTTCGCCGAAGCGCTCCCGCGCAACGCCAGCGGCAAGATCCTCAAGCGGGAACTGCGGGACCGGTTCCGCTCCGGCGGAGCCTGAACGATCTCGCCGCCCCCAGCCTCCTCCCGGCGGTCGCGGAGGGCGATTGTCAGACCCCCCTGCCATGCTGAAAGTGCCGGGGAAAAGCACCGACCCACACCGCGTGTTCCCCGGTGACGAGGGCGCTCGTGCTCGCTCGGCGGCCGCCCGCGTCGCGCCGCGACGACAGGACGCCGGAGGAGATCATCATGCTCACGACCCAGTACGTCCCGGGTGCGCCGAACTGGCTCGACCTCGGGGCCCCCGACATCGACGCGGCCGTCGCGTTCTACGGCGGCGTCTTCGGCTGGACCTTCGTGTCGGCCGGCCCCGACGCCGGCGGGTACGGCTTCTTCCAGCTCGACGGGAAAACCGTCGCCGGGGCCGGACCGCTGACCGAGGAGGGCGCGAACCCGTCCTGGACCGTCCACTTCCACAGCCCGGACGTGGACGCCCTGGCCAAGACGGTGGAGCAGGCCGGCGGCACGGTCCGCTTCGGCCCGTGCGACGTTTTCACCGCCGGCCGGCTGGCCGGGTTCACCGACCCGACCGGCGCCGAGTTCGCGGTCTGGCAGCCCCGCGACGTCCCGGGGATGGAAGTGGTCAGCACCTCGAACGCCGCCTGCTGGACCGAGCTGTACACCACCGACGCGGCCGCCGCGAAGGAGTTCTACCGCACGGTCCTCGGATGGGAGACGGCCGACAACGAAATGGGCGAGAACATGATCTACACCGTCGCCTCACCCGCCGGCACGGACCCGGCCGGCGACTCCGGCCATGCCGGCATCCTGCAGCTGGGCGCCGAGCACCTGGAGGCCGGCTCGACGTCGGAGTGGCACCCGTACTTCGGCGTGGCGGACTGCGACGCCACGGTGGCCGCGTCCACGGAACGCGGCGCGACGGTCATCATCCCGCCGGTGGACGCCGAGGGCATAGGCAGGCTGGCCATGCTGCTGGATCCGTTCGGCGCTCCGTATGCGCTGATCACGCCTGGTCCGAAGTAGCTGGGCTGGGGCTGGGGGAGTAGGGGGCAGGGAGGAGACAGGTAGGAGGGAGACGGGAGGGGCGGTCGGGCTGCGGTTGTGGGCGGGCGGGCCGTGGCTGGGGCTGGGCCGGTTGGGCTGTGGCTGGCGCGGCCGGGCTGTGATCGTGGTCTGGCCGGGCTGCGGCCGTGGCTGGCTCAGCCGGGCTGTGGGCCTGGCTGAGCCGGTCCGGCGGTGCTCGTCGACGGCGGCACGATGAGCGCCGGCGAGTTGCTGGCCGGGCCGGGCCGGGGCTGGGGCCGGTCGGGGCTGGGGGCGCAGTTGTGGCCAGGCCGCGCGGTGTGGGTTGGCGCGGGCCGGGTCGGGCCGGGCCGGGCTGGGCCTTGGTTGTGCGTGGGACGACGCGGAGGAGAGGGGCGGGGGCCGAGGGGGGAGAGCGGGGAGCCGTTTTCGGTGCGGGTGGGTCGCGGCGGCGGCTCAGTCGCGGGCGTCGACGATGCGCTTCAGTTTGCCGACGGAGCGTTCCAACGTTTCGGGGTCGACGATCTCCACGGCGACCGAGACGCCGATGCCGTCCTTGACGTCGCGGGCGATCCGGCCGACGGCGGCCGTCCGGACCTCCGGGGTCGCGTCCGGCCGTGCTTCCGCCCGTACGGTCAGGTGGTCCATCCGGCCTTCCCGGGTCAGCCGCAGCTGGAAGTGCGGGGCGACGCCCGGGGTGCGCAGCACGATCTCCTCGATCTGGGCGGGGAAGAGGTTCACACCGCGCAAAATGATCATGTCGTCGCAGCGGCCGGTGATCTTCTCCATCCGGCGGAAGGCGGGGCAGGCGGTGCCGGGCAGCAGCCGGGTCAGGTCCCGGGTGCGGTAGCGGACCACCGGCATGGCCTCCTTGGTCAGCGAGGTGAACACCAGCTCGCCGTGCTCGCCGTCCGGCAGCGGCTCACCGGTGAGCGGATCGACCACCTCCGGGTAGAAATGGTCCTCCCAGATGTGCAACCCGTCCTTGGTCTCCACGCACTCCTGTGCGACGCCGGGGCCCATGACCTCCGAGAGGCCGTAGATGTCGACCGCGTCGATCGCGAAGCGCTCCTCGATCTCGCGGCGCATCTCCTCCGTCCACGGCTCCGCACCGAAGATCCCCGTACGGAGGGAGGTCGTACGCGGGTCGACGCCCTGCCGTTCGAATTCGTCGAGGAGCGTGAGCAGGTACGACGGCGTCACCATGATGATCTCGGGCCGGAAGTCCCGGATGATCTGCACCTGCCGTGCGGTCATGCCCCCGGAGGCCGGGACGACCGTACAGCCGAGCCGTTCGGCGCCGTAGTGCGCGCCGAGTCCGCCGGTGAACAGCCCGTACCCGTACGCGATGTGGACCTTCTGGCCGGGGCGCCCGCCTGCCGAGTGGATCGAGCGGGCGACGACGTCGGCCCAGACGGACAGGTCGCGCTCGGTGTAGCCGACGACCGTCGGGCGGCCCGTCGTACCGCTGGAGGCGTGGATGCGGCGGATGTCGCTCTGCGGCACGGCGAACATCCCGAAGGGATAGTTGGCCCGCAGGTCGTCCTTCACGGTGAAGGGGAAGCGGGCCAGGTCCGCGAGCGACCCGCAGTCCTCGGGGTGCACGCCGGCCCGGTCGAAGGACTGCCGGTAGAACGGGACGTTCTCGTACGCATGCCGCAACGAGGCGCGCAGTCGGCCCAGTTGGCGGGCGCGTAGCTCCTCGGTGGAGAGCCGCCGCACCGCGTCGACCGCCTCCGGGGCTGCGACCGGGCCGCTGCCTCCCGTTCCCGTTCCCCGTTCCGTTCCCGTGCTGGGACCCGTCTCCCCGCCCCTGCTTCGCGCATCCGGCATGTGCGTCACCGTTCCGTGTCCCTACCGATCATTCGGTAGCCGAGTCCGGTCCAAGTAATCAGCGGGCGGCGAACGCGTCAAGGGGCGTGACGAACTCGCGCTCGGGTAGCTTCCAGCGCATGAGTGACGTTCAGAAAGTGCAGGTCGGTGACGTTCGCCTGGCATACCGGTGCTGGGGTGACGCGGACGCGCCCCCGGCGGTGCTGCTGCACTGCCTCGGTGAGGACGGCGAGGACTGGCGCGGCGTGGTCGGCCAGCTCGCCACCACCCACCGGGTGTACGCACTGGATCTCCGGGGGCACGGGCACAGCGACTGGCCGGGGGAGTACGGCTTCGAGCGGTGGCGCGACGACGTGGCCGGGTTCCTGCGTGAGCTGCGGCTGGGGCCCGTGGCGCTCATCGGTCACTCCGTCGGCGCGGTCGCCGCGCTGCTGCTGGCCGCCGACCGGCCCGAGCTGGTGGAGCGGCTGGTACTGGAGGAGGCCGCCCCGCCCCTTCCCGCGGTTCCGCCGCAGGAGATCCCGGAACCGCCGCCGGGGCCGCCGGCGTTCGACTGGCAGGCCAAGGTGGCCGTGGTGGCGCAGCGCAACGCGCCGGACCCCGTGTGGTGGGACGGTCTGGCGAAGATCAGCGCACCGACCCTGGTGATCGCCGGTGGCCCCACCAGTCACATCCCGCAGCAGCAGCTCCACGACATGGCCGAGCGCATTCCGGACTGCCGTCTGGTCACGGTCGAGGGGGCGGGCCACCTCGTACACGAGGAGCGGCCTCTGGAGTTCCTGGACGCGGTCCGGACGTTCCTCGTGCCCCACCCTTGAGGAGCCCCGGGCGCAGCGGAGTACGCGGGCGCGCCCACGTACGGCCCAATGCCGCGGCGATGCCCTTTTCCCGTGGTGCGCTGACCGCGCAACCCTCGAAAGGAACATCATGCGTACATCACTTCGTATGACCATCCGTGCGGCGTGGGGTCTCCTGGCCGCCGCGGCCCTGTCCGGCGCGGTGCTGCCCGCGGTGGCTCACGCCGACTCGGGCGACGGGCCGGGGTCCCGCCCCGCCTCCGGTAGTCATGCCGCGGTCGAACAGCCCTCGAAGAGCGGGTTCCTGTTTCCGGTCGACGGCCTCGCCAAGAACGCCAATGTGGGTGTCACCAGCGTGTCGGACCAGGACTGACCGGGATGTGATCTGATCTGAGCGGGTCCGGCCGACTCGGCCCCGACCCTGCACCGACACCGCTGTCCGCCCGGCCGTATCGTGACCGACCGGGCGGAAGGCGGTGCGTGCAGGGCGTCAGGGGGAGGGGGCGGACGTGGGTATGGGTACGGGGGCGGGTACGGGGGAGCGTGGGGCCGGTGGGCCGCGTGGGGTGGACGAGCGGGCTGAGGCCGCGGTCCGGGCAGGCGACGAGGAGACGTTCGCGCGGCTCGCCGAGCGCTACCGGCACGAACTGCGGGTGCACTGCTACCGGATGCTCGGTTCGTTCGCCGACGCGGAGGACCTCGTACAGGAAACGCTGCTGCGGGCCTGGCGTAGTAGGGCGAGTTTCGAGGGGCGGGCGACGTTCCGGGCCTGGTTGTACCGGATTGCCACCAACGCCTGCCTGGACGCCCTGACAAGTCCCGCCCGCAGCCGGGAGATCGCGATCGCGGGCGGCAGTACGGGCGTGCCGACGCGCTCCGCACCGGCCGAAGTCACCTGGCTGCAGCCCTATCCGGACGCCCTGTTGGACCTGGCCGCACCGGCCGACGGCGGTCCGGAAGCGGTGGCGATCGCCCGGGAGACCATCGAACTGGCCTTCCTGGCGGCGATCCAGCATCTGCCGCCACGGCAGCGGGCCGTGCTGATCCTGCGTGATGTCGTGGGCCTGCCCGCCGCGGAGACGGCCGGAACGCTCGGACTGAGCGTCGCCGCGGTCAAGAGCGCACTGCAACGGGCCCGCGCCACGCTGCGTGAGCGGCTGCCCGAGCGGCGCGCCGACTGGGGGAGAGGCGTCACCGGCCCCACCGAGGCCGAGCGCGCGCTCCTCCAGCGGTTCGTCGCGGCTTCCCGGGCGTCCGAGTGCTGCGTGTCGAGGGCGGCCGGATCGCCGAGATCACCACCTTCGCGCCGGATCTGCTGCCTGCCCTCGGCCTCGCCTCGGTCCTGGCGCCCGGCGACGTCCGGAACGGTACGGCCGGGGAGTGACCGGAACGGTACGGCCGGGGAGTGACGCGGGTCGCTTCCGGGTGTCGATTCCTTCCGGGGCCCGTCGGCCGTATGGGCCGTAAGCCGTAGGGCGCCGCTGCCGCACGAGGATGCGCGCAGGGCGTACGGACGAGTACGGAAACGGAGAGCCGGACGTGACGGAGCGGACTGAACACGGCGAAGCGGCGCGGCTGGACGAGGGAATCCGGGCGCTGGAGCGGCTCGTGGGCCGGTGGCGGGTCGACGGCGGGGCGACCGGCACGGTCACCTTCCGCCCGCTCGACGGAGGCTTCTTCCTGGTGCAGGACGTCGACCTGGAACAGCACGGACAGCGGGTCACCGGTATGGAGGTGATCGGCAGGGAGCGGCCCTTCGGCGCGGAGGCGCCGGGGGACGACATCAGGTCCCGTTTCTATGACAGCGAGGGCCACACCTTCGACTACGTGTACGAGATGGAGGGTGACACCCTGACCATCTGGGGCGGCGAGAAGGGCTCGCCCGCGTACTTCAGGGGCACTTTCACCGCGGACGGCAACGTCCTCGCCGGGGCCTGGGTCTATCCGGGCGGCGGGGGGTACGAGTCCACGATGACCAGGGTCGGCTGACTGTCGGCTGACCTTCTGCCGAGACGGGGGCGGGTCTGCCGTGCCAAGGCGGGGCCACTCGCCCCCGGCCGCGGCAACGTGTCGTCGCGCGCCGGACCCCCGCCCCGCACCTGGGCGGGATCTTGTTCACCCAAGGGGACGCAGTCCCGCCTGCCGTCGCCGTCCGGGCCGCCGGACTCGCCAGGATGAGCGGGTGATCACTATCCCTCGCCATCGCCGACGGCACCGCCGGTCCGCCCCGCTCGTCCTGGGTGCGGGCGTCCTGGCCGTGCTGTCGCTGCTGCCGTCCTCCGCGCTCGCCGCGCCACCGGGCCCGGACACGGCGGCCCCGGGGCCGGCTGCCCCGGACACGGCACTCCCGGGTACGGCCCCCGTGCCCACCGGCACCGAACGCCGGGTCGCCGCCCGCCTCGACGGGCTCCGAAACCGTCCTGCCGCGCTGCGCGCCTTCTTCCGTGACCTGCCCAAGGGCGCCGACCTGCACAACCACCTGTCCGGCGCGGCCTCGACCGAACTGCTGATCAAGCTGGCCGGGGACGACGGGCTGTGCATCGACAAGAAGACGATGGCCGCCCGGCCCGCACCGTGCGGGCCGGGCACGCGTCCGGCGGCGCAGGCCCGGAAGGACCGTGCCTTCCACCGGCAGATCCTGCGGGCCTGGTCGATGCAGGACTTCTCGTCGGCGTCCGGTGAGTCGGGGCACGACCACTTCTTCGCGGCCTTCGGGAAGTTCGGCGAGGTCAGCTGGCGGCACGGCGGCGAGCTGCTGGCCGACGTGGCGAACACCGCGGCGCGGCAGAACCAGTTCTACCTGGAGACGATGCTGACGCCTGCCTCCTCGGGAAGCAAGAAGCTGGCTGAACGGGTCGGCTACCACGCGGACCTGCGCCGGATGCACCAACTGCTGGTGGCGGGCGGCAAGCTGGACAAGCTCGTGCGCGAGGCGGGCCGGGAGGTCGACAAGGGCACCGCGCAGTTCCGCAGGGCGGCGCGCTGCGACACCGCCAGGCCGGGGCCCGGCTGCCGGCTGACCGTCCGCTACATCTCGCAGGTGTCGCGCGGCGGTACGCCCGAGCGGGTCTTCACCCAGATGGCGCTCGGCATGCGCCTCGCCGAACGTGATCACCGGTACGTCGCGGTGAACCTCGTCCAGCCGGAGGACGAGAAGAACGCGCTGCGCAACTACCGGCTCCACATGCGGATGCTGGACTATCTGCACGGCGTCTATCCACGCGCCCACATCACCCTGCACGCCGGTGAACTCGTCCCCGGCCTGGTCAAGCCCGAGGACTTGCGTTTCCACATCAGCGAAGCGGTGCGTACCGGGCACGCGGAGCGCATCGGCCACGGCGTCGACGTGGCGCACGAGGACGGCGCGCCCGCTCTCCTGCGCACCATGGCCCGGCGCAACATCGCCGTGGAGGTGCCGTTCACGAGCAACCGGCAGATCCTCGGTGTCTCCGGTGCCGAGCACCCGTTCCCGCTCTACCGGCGCTACGGCGTACCGGTCGTGCTCGCCACCGACGACCCCGGGATCTCGCGCAGCGACATCAGCAGCGAGTACCGGTACGCGGCCGTCACCTACGGTCTGCGGTACCGCGAGCTGAAGGACCTGGCCCGCGCCTCTCTGGAGCACGCCTTCCTGCCGGGCCGCAGCCTGTGGCGCGACGGGGTCGACGGACGGCGTACGTACGGGCTTTCGGGGCCGTGCCGTACGGAACGGCCCGGTGCGCGTCAGCCGCGTAGGGCCTGCAGCCGGTTCCTGGCCAAGAACCTGAAGGCGGCTCTTGAGTGGCGCCAGGAGGCCGCTTTTGCCCGCTTCGAGCACCGCGTTCTGCACGGGCGGCGCTGAGCGGGGGAAAGCGGAGCAGGGCGGGAGCGAGGAGGGGGCCTCGCTCCCGCTCCGCTGTCAGTAGGATCGCCGGGAGATGTCCACGTCCGGAAGGGCTGACGGTGGTGCTGAACATGCGAACTCCCGTGCGGCGGCTGCTGGTCGTGGGTGCTGCCGCGGTCGCCCTCCTCACCGCCGTACCGGCGCCCGCGTCGGTCGGCGCCGTGCCCGCGGCCCCGGGTGCCGTGCCCGCCCTGGCGGACGCCGTCCCCACCCCGGCCCTCCGGGAGACGAACGCCCTGCGTCCCCTCGCCGTGCTGTCCGCCCGACGCCTCGTCACCGCCGATCTGGTGGCCGCCGCCAAGTGGGGCACCGGCAGCCCCGTCGACGACCCGGCGCGTGAGCGGCAGGTGCTGGACGCGGTGGCGCGGCGGGCGGCGGAGCTGGGCGCCGACCCGCGGTGGACCGCGCGGATCTTCCGGGACCAGATCGAGGCCAACAAGACCGTGCAGCGCGGACTGCACCGCCGGTGGACCGTGGACCCCACGCGGGTACCGGCAGAGCGGCCGGATCTGGGCGAGGTGCGCGAGGAGATCAACCGGGTCAACGAGGCGCTGGTGCGGGCGATCGCCGCGTCCGGCGCGGCGCGCACATCGCCGCGCTGCGTCCCCTCGCTGGCGGGCGCCGCCGCGCACGTCCGCCATGAACAGCACCTGGACATCCTGCACACGGTGGCGCTGGCCCGTTCCGTACGGTCCGTGTGCCGCGGCCCGGACCGTGCCACGGGGCTCTGACGGACGGGGACGGGGCGGCCGTCATACGCCGTCGCGCGGACGCGGGGGCTGTGGCCGGTCGCTTCCGGCGGAGAGGAGGACCGGCAGTTCGCCGAAGCCGTTGAAGACCAGGGACGGACGGCGGGACGGCGGCTGTTCCGGGATGTGCAGGGCCAGGCCGGGGAAGCGCTCGAAGAGCGCGGGCAGGGCGACGGCCGCTTCCAGCCGGGCGAGCGGCGCGCCGAGGCAGTGGTGGATGCCGTGCCCGAAGGCGAGGTGGCGGGTGGGGGTCCGGGTGATGTCGAAGCGCTCCGCCTCGGGTCCGTGCTGCCGCGGATCACGGCCGAAGGCGGTGTACGAGAGCATCACCGGGTCGCCCGCGCGGATGGTCCGGCCGGCCACGTCCACGTCGCACAGCGCGTAGCGGAACGGGAAGTGGGCGACCGGCGGGTCCCAGCGCAGCGCCTCCTCGACCACCGCGCTCCAGGGCACCTGTCCGCTGCGCGCGAGGGCGAGCTGCCCCGGGTGGGTCAGCAGTGCGTGTACGGCGTTGACCAGCAGGTTCACGGTGGTCTCATGGCCTGCCACGATCATCAGCAGCAGGGTGTCGACGAGTTCGTTCTCGCTGAGCGGGTGGGGGCCGGGGGCCACCAGCGCACTTGTCAGGTCGTCCCCGGGCCGGTCCCTTTTCTCGCCGAGGAGGCCGGCCAGTGCAGCGCGCAGCTCGCGGTGGACCGTCAGTGCCTCGGACGGGCCGGACGGGGCGCCGAACAGGGCGCCGCACAGTGACCGCAGCCGGTCGCGGCGGCTGTCGGGCACGCCGAACAGCTCACAGATGACCCGTATGGGCAGGGGGTGGGCGTAGCGGGTCCGCAGCTCGACCGGCTCCCCGGGACGGCTCTGGGCGAGTCCGTCGAGCAGTACCCCGGCCAGTTCCTCGACGCGCGGTCTGAGCCCCTCCACGCGGCGCGCGGTGAACGCGCGGGTCAGCGGCGCACGGAGCCGGGTGTGGTCGCCCGCCGTCGCGGTGGTCATGTTGGCGACGGTCAGCAGTGGCGCCAGTGGCCAGGAGCGGGGGACCTCCCCGCCGCGCCAGGCGCGCCAGGCGCCGATGTCCTTGACGAAGCGGCTGTCGGCCAGCACCGCCCGCCCGGCCTGATGGTGGGTCACCAGCCAGGCGGACACCCCGCCCGGCAGCAGGACCGGCACCACCGGCCCCGCCGCGCACAGCGATGCCGTGCCGGAGCGGGGATCGTGCTCCGCGGGGTCGAGCCGTACCCGGATGCCGTGCGTCCCGGAGGGGGCGTCACCGAGCTCCACGCCGTCGAAGTCCATGCTTCAGGTTAGAACCGCCGCCGGGTCCCTTCCCAGCCTTGGCGCGGGCTCCGGTTTGCTGCATTAGGGGGGCGCGGCGTGTGCCAAGCGGGTGAAGCGGCCGGACCGGTTGTCGACCCGGCGCGGGGCGCGGGCAACCGTGCGGGTGTCCCCTTCTTCCCATTCAGGAGAACTCCCCATGTCGAAGATTCTCGCCGTCATACCCCGGCCAGGCGCGGCGCACACCGGATTCCGGGTGTGTGGGCCGCGCCGCCGCCACCGCCGTACCGCCTGAACCAGCGGGTCAGGGGCTCCGGCCGCCGTCGGGGCGGCGGCCGGAGCCCGGTCCGTACCGAGGGGCAGCGGCCCCATGGAGGCCCCACGGACGGCCCCTGCGGAGTCCGGCCCCGGGGGCAGCCGCAGGCCCCGTGCCCTACGGAGCGCCCGCTCCGGAAGCGACCGCCTTCGCCCACCGGTAGTCCGCCTTGCCGCTCGGGGACCGCTGGATGTGCTCGGTGAAGACGACCGACCGCGGGATCTTGTAACCGGCCAGCCGGGTGCGGCAGTGGTCCTGCACCGCCTCCAGCCCCAGCGGCGCGGCCCCCTCGCGGAGCTGTACGACCGCGGCGACCCGGCTGCCCCACCGCTCGTCCGGTATCCCGGCGACCAGCGCGTCGTACACGTCCGGATGTGCCTTCAGCGCCTGCTCGACCTCCTCCGGGTACACCTTCTCGCCGCCGGAGTTGATGCACTGCGAGCCCCGGCCGAGGACGGTGACGATGCCCACCTCGTCGACGGTCGCCATGTCGCCGAGCAGCACCCACCGTTCGCCGTCCGCCTCGAAGAACGTTTCGGCGGTCTTGCGCGGGTCGTTGTAGTAACCGAGCGGTACGTGTCCGCGCAGCGCGAGCCGCCCCACCTCGCCGGCCGCCACCCGGGCGTGCGCGGGGGAGGCCGGGTCGACGACGGCGGTGTGCGCGTTGACGCGTAACCGGAAGCCGCTGCCCGGGCCGGAGTCCTCGGTGGCGGTGCCGTTGAAGCCCGATTCGGAGGAGCCGAAGTTGTTGAGCAGCAGGGCACCCGGCACGAGCGCGGCGAACTGGGCCCGTACGGTCTCCGAGAGAATCGCCCCGGAGCTGCTGACGCTGAACAGCGAGGAGCAGTCCGTGCCCTTGAGCGGGCCCGCCAGCGCGTCGGCGAGCGGGCGCAGCATCGCGTCGCCGACCAGCGAGATGCTGGTCACCTTCTCGCGTTCGACGGTGCGCAGCACCTCTTCCGGTACGAACTTGCGGTGCAGGACCACCTTCTGGCCGAAGTGGAAGGCGATGAAGGCGGTGAGGGTGGAGGTGCCGTGCATCAGCGGGGGCGTGGGGAAGAAGACGAGCCCTTCGCCGCCGGCGGCGACGCGTTCGGCCAGCTCCTCGGGGCGCCGTACCGGTTCGCCGGTCGGCGCGCCGCCGCCCATGCCGGAGAAGAAGATGTCCTCGTGTCGCCACAGCACGCCCTTGGGCATTCCGGTGGTGCCGCCGGTGTAGATGACGAGCCGGTCGCCGCCGGAGCGCGGGGCGAAGTCGCGGTCGGGCGAGCCGGACGCCTCGGCGTCCGTGAACGGCACCGGTGCGATGCCGGGCTCCGGGGCGCCCGCGGGCGGTTCGCCCACCCGCACGAGATGGCGCAGCCGGTCCGCGCGCTGCAGGGCGGCCGCGACCCGGCCGGTGAACTCCGCGTCGAAGACCAGGGCGACCAGGTCGGCGTCCCGGTAGAGGTAGGCCAGCTCGTCCTCGACGTAGCGGTAGTTGACGTTGACCGGGACGGCGCGGATCTTCAGACAGGCGTAGAGGGTCTGGAGGTATGCGACGCCGTTGTAGAGGTGCAGGCCGACGTGTGAGCCCGGGGTGACGCCGTGGTCGCGCAGATGGTGGGCGAGGCGGCTGGCGGCGCGGTCCAGCTCGGCGTAGGTCAGCCGGTGCTCCGCGCCCGTACCCGGGTGGTCGAGGAAGACCAGCGCCTCGCGTCCGGGAACCGTGTCGACGACCGACTCGAACAGATCGGCGAGATTGTATTCCACGTCTCCTCCAGAACGGGCGGCGGCGTCGGTTCGCGGTCATTAGAGCGCCGCGCGCCGTACGGGGGAAGGGGCACAGCACCGGAAACTGACTGGCTGTCAGAAAACTATTGAAGTCGTCCCCGCGCTACTGCAACCTGTTCTACGTTCCGGAACGGGCCGGCGGCGACCGGCCGGCGGACCGGCGGCCGCCCGACGGCGGACGCGCACGGCCCGCGGCCGCACGGACAGGAGGACGCATGGGCGGCACCGAACACCTCACCGTGGCACGCGACGGCGCGACCCTGGTGCTCACCCTCGACCGGCCGGAGGCGCGGAACGCGCTCTCCCTGCCGATGCTGGTGGGCCTGTACGACGGCTGGACCGCGGCCGACGAGGACGACTCCGTGCGCTCGGTCGTGCTCACCGGCGCGGGCGGCGCCTTCTGTGCCGGTATGGACCTCAAGGCGCTGGCCGGGCGGGGCATGGACGGCGAGCAGTATCGCGAGCGCCTGAAGGCCGACCCCGATCTGCACTGGAAGGCGATGCTGCGCCACCACCGCCCGCGCAAACCGGTCATCGCAGCCGTCGAAGGCCCCTGCGTCGCCGGCGGCACGGAGATCCTCCAGGGCACCGACATCCGGGTGGCAGGACAGAGCGCCACATTCGGGCTCTTCGAAGTACGGCGCGGACTGTTCCCCATCGGCGGCTCCACCGTCCGCCTCGCCCGCCAGATCCCCCGCACCCACGCCCTGGAGATGCTGCTCACCGGGCGGCCCTACACCGCCGAAGAGGCCGCCCGCATCGGGCTGATCGGCCACGTCGTGCCGGACGGCGACGCGCTCGGCACAGCCCTGGAGATCGCCGCACAGATCAACGCATGCGGCCCGCTCGCCGTCGAGGCGGTCAAGGCGTCCGTCTACGAGACCGCCGCGATGACCGAGGAGGACGGGCTGAAAGCCGAACTGGAACGCGGCTGGCCGGTCTTCGACACGGCCGACGCCAAGGAAGGCTCCCGGGCCTTCGCCGAGAAGCGCCCGCCCGTCTTCCGGCGCGCCTGACCCCGGCCCGCCCCACCCCGCCGGGCCAGATTCCCGTCGCACCCGGCCCCGTACGGAAGCGAGGAGCCCGTATGCCCCCGACCTCCCGCACCTCGGACACCCCGGATACCTCGGACACCCCGGACATCCTGTCGGCCCCGCTCGTCGTCGAGTTCCCCTTCACCCGGTCGCTCGGACCCGTACAGAGCGCCTTCCTCACCGGGCTGCGCGAGCGCGTCGTCCTCGGCGTCCGCACCCGCGAAGGGCGGGTGCTGGTGCCGCCCGTCGAGTACGACCCGGCCACCGCCGAGGAGCTGCGCGACCTCGTCGAGGTCGGCGGCACCGGAACCGTCACCACCTGGGCCTGGAATCCGGCTCCGCGCCGCCACCAGCCGCTGGACACGCCGTTCGCCTGGGTGCTGGTGCGCCTCGACGGTGCGGACACCGCCCTGCTGCACGCCCTGGACGCGCCCGGGCCGGACGCCGTGCGCACCGGGATGCGGGTACGCGTCCGGTGGGCGCCGGAACGCACCGGCGCCATCACCGACATCGCGTGCTTCGAGCCGTACGAGGGCGGAGCGCCGGAGAATGCGAAGGACGCAGCGCCGCACAGCGGCGAGTTCGCCGACCCCGTCACCGGCATCACCGCCCCCGCCCGCCTCGACTACACCTACTCGCCCGGCCGTGCCCAGTCCCGCTACCTCGCCGCCCTCGCCGGGCACCGGACGGTCGGCGAACGCTGCCCGTCCTGCCGGAAGGTGTACGTACCTCCCCGCGGCGCCTGCCCCACCTGCGGTGTGGCCACCCGCGACCGGGTCGAGGTCGGCCCCAAGGGGACCGTCACCACCTTCTGCATCGTCAACATCAAGGCCAAGAACCTCGACATCGACGTGCCGTACGTGTACGCGCACATCGCCCTGGACGGCGCGGACCTGGCCCTGCACGCGCGCATCGGCGGCATCCCGTACGACGAGGTACGCATGGGGCTGCGGGTGGAGCCGGTCTGGCGCGGCGACGGCCGTTTCCCCGATCACTACCGGCCCACCGGCGAACCCGACGCCGCTTACGACAGCTACAAGGAGCTGGTCTGATGCCCGCGCCCCACGAGCCGGCCGCGCCGCCCCGCCAGGTCGCGGTCGTCGCCTTCGCGCAGAGCGACCACACCCGCGACACCGCCGAGGTCTCCGAGGCCGAACTGCTGCTGCCGGTGCTCCAGGACGTACTGGGCCAGGCGGGCCTGCGGGCCGGGGAGACCGACTTCACCTGCTCGGGGTCGTCGGACTACCTGGCCGGGCGGGCCTTCTCCTTCACCATGGCGCTGGACAGCGTCGGCGCCTGGCCGCCCATCGCCGAGTCGCACGTCGAAACGGACGGCGCCTGGGCGCTGTACGAAGCCTGGGTCAAGCTGCTGACCGGGGATGCCGAGACCGCGCTCGTCTACGCGTACGGCAAGTCCTCGTCCGGCGAGGTCCGCGACGTGCTCACCCGCCAGCTCGACCCGTACCACCTCGCGCCCCTGTGGCCGGACTCCGTCTCCCTGGCCGCACTCCAGGCCCAGGCCCTCATCGACGCGGGCGACACGGACGAAGCGGCGCTGGCCGGAGTCGCGGCCCGCAGCCGCGCCGACGCGGCCGCCAACCCGCACGCCCGGATCGGCGGACCCGTGCCGCCCGGCGAGTACGTCGTACGGCCGCTGCGCACCGCCGACTGCCCGTCCGTCACCGACGGCGCCGCCGCCGTGGTCCTCGCCGCCGGTGACACCGCGCGGCGGCTGTGCGACCGGCCCGCCTGGATCCGCGGCATGGACCACCGCATCGAGGCCCACGGTCTCGGCGTACGGGACCTCACCGACTCGCCGTCCACCCGCCTGGCCGCGGAGCGCGCCGGAGCCTTCGAACGGCCGGTGGACACCGCGGAACTGCACGCCCCGTTCTCCTCGCAGGAGGTCGTGCTCCGCAAGGCGCTGCGGCTGCTCGACGGGGTGCGGATCAACCCGTCCGGCGGCGCGCTCGCCGCGAACCCCATGATGGCCACCGGACTGATCCGGATCGGCGAGGCCGCGCTCCGCGTCCGGGGCGGCGAGTCGCGGCGGGCGCTGGCCCACGCCACCTCGGGGCCCTGCCTCCAGCAGAACCTGGTCGCCGTACTCGAAGGGGAGCCGCGATGAGCAAGGCCGGAGCGTCCCGGTCCGCAGTGTCCAAGGAGCCCGTTGCCGTGATCGGCGTCGGCCAGACCCGGCACGTCGCCGCGCGCCGCGACGTCTCCCTGGCCGGCCTCGTACGCGAGGCCGCCCGGCGGGCCCTGGACGACGCCGAACTGACCTGGCAGGACATCGACGCCGTCGTCATCGGCAAGGCCCCCGACTTCTTCGAGGGCGTGATGATGCCCGAGCTGTACCTCGCCGACGCGCTCGGCGCGGTCGGCAAACCGATGCTGCGGGTGCACACCGCGGGCTCGGTCGGCGGCTCCACCGCCCTGGTAGCCGCCGACCTCGTGGCCGCCCGGGTGCACCGCACCGTCCTGATCCTGGCCTTCGAGAAGCAGTCCGAGTCCAACGCGATGTGGGGGCTGTCGCTCCCGGTCCCCTTCCAGCAGCCGCTGCTGGCGGGCGCCGGCGGCTTCTTCGCCCCGCACGTACGCGCCTACATGCGGCGTACGGGCGCGCCCGCCACGGTCGGTTCCCTGGTCGCGTACAAGGACCGCCGCAACGCGCTGAAGAACCCGTACGCCCACCTCCATGAGCACGACATCACCCTGGAGAAGGTCCAGGCGTCCCCGATGCTCTGGGACCCGGTCCGCTACTCCGAGACCTGCCCGTCCTCCGACGGCGCCTGCGCGATGGTCCTGACCGACCGCGCGGGCGCGCGGCGGGCGCCCCGGCCCGCCGCCTGGGTGCACGGCGGGGCGATGCGCAGCGAACCGACCCTCTTCGCGGGCAAGGACTTCGTCTCCCCGCAGGCGGGCAAGGACTGCGCGGCCGCCGTGTACCGGCAGGCCGGGATCACCGACCCGCGCCGGGAGATCGACGCGGTGGAGATGTACGTACCGTTCAGCTGGTACGAGCCGATGTGGCTGGAGAACCTGGGCTTCGCCGCGCCCGGCGAGGGCTGGAAGCTCACCGAGTCCGGGGTGACGGAACTCGACGGCGACCTGCCTGTCAACCCTTCCGGAGGGGTGCTGTCCGCCAATCCGATCGGCGCCTCCGGCATGATCCGCTTCGCCGAGGCGGCGCTCCAGGTGCGGGGCCGGGCGGGAGAACACCAGGTCCCCGGCGCGCGCCGGGCCCTGGGACACGCCTACGGGGGCGGGTCCCAGTTCTTCTCCATGTGGCTGGTGGGCGCCGAACCGCCCGCCACCTGAAGCGCGCCCTGTCCGACACCGGACACGGTGGCTAGGCTGACCGCGACGCCGAACCGGGAGGAGCAGCGACGTGGCCGAGGGCATCATCGAACAGCGGTTCGCGGACGGAGCCAGGACGGAGCTCGACCTGACGGGCGCCGCGTGGCAGTCGAGCAGCCAGGGAATGGGCGACGTACAGGTCGCCTTCGTCGAGGGCTGGATCGCGATGCGCAACCGGCGCACGCCGGAAGTGCCCGCGCTGGTCTTCACACCGGCCGAGTGGCGCGGGTTCGTCCTCGGCGCCCGCGACGGTGAGTTCGACCTGACCTGACGTGCCGCGGGCGGGAGGCGGGGGCGGTCCGGCCGTGCCGGTGCCGACCGTGCCAGGTGGCGGCCGGGTCACGTCAGCACGACACAGCCGCGCTCGCGCAGCGCGCGCAGTGCAGCCGCGTCGTGGTCCACGGAGTTCCAGCGCAGGTCCAGCTTCTCCAGACACGGCAACTCGGCCAGCCAGTGCGGTACGTCGTCCAGTCCGTTGCTGCGCAGGTCGAGCCGGCGCAGCAACGGCAGCCCGCGCAGGCCCTCCGGCACCCGGGACAGGGCGTTCTCCCGCAGCTCCAGCTCCCGCAGCGCCCGCAGGCCGCTCACGGTGGCGGGCAGCCCCGTGAGGTGGTTGCCGCGCAGCCACAGCTCCCGCAGGCGCGCGAGCCGGCCGAGGGAGGCCGGGGCGTCCGTGAGGGCTGCGCGCTGTGCGCGGAGTTCGTGCAGCCCGGCCATGTCGCCGAGCGACTCGGGCAGCCGGCCGAGCGGATTGTCCCCGACGTTGAGATAGCCGAGCCGGGCCAGCTTGCCGAGGGCGGCCGGGAGCGCGGTGAGCCGGTTGTCGTGCAGGTAGAGACAGCGGGTGAGTCCGGTCAGGTCTCCGATCTGCTCGGGAAGGGCCGTCAGGATGTTGTGTCCGAGGTCGAGGGTGTGCAGCGCGCGCAGCCGGCCGATCCCGGGCGGGATTACGGCCAGCTCATTTTCGGCGAGGATCAGCACCCGCAGGCCGGTACGCCCCCAGACCTCCGCGGGCACCGAACGCAGGCCCGCCTTCCAGCGGTTGAGCACCTGCGGGGAGCCGTCGGGGCCGGGGGCGTTCTTCATGGACGCAGGCTAAGGCACGCCCGGCGGCCTTTTCGCGCGCGGCCGGCCGCTCGCTACGCCCACAGCCCCAGCAGGAACGGATAGGCGTTCAGGACCGGGGCGGGCCCCTGGACGAGGTCGCGCAGGGTGAAGACGGTGTACTCGTTGCCCTTGGTGGCGAAGAAGTGCACCTCGTCGCCCACGGTGGCGGAGGCCACCGCGTCCGGGCTCTGCCAGCCCTTGGGGAGCTGGCCCAGCGACACCGGCTGCACCTCGCGCAGGTCCGGCGCGCGGAACCGGCCGTCGATCAGCACCGTGCCCTGCTCGCAGAACAGCAGGTACTGCGAGTCGTCGGGCCGGGCGGGCACCGCCTCCAGGACCCGGCCGTACGGCTCCAGTTCGCGGGACGGGAAGTACTCCTCGGACCGGTCGATGCCGTCGTTGCCCTTGTCGGAGAAGGCGACCGTCAGATCACCCTTGATCCCGAGGTAGGTCCGGCCGCTGTGCCGCGGCGCCCGGGTGACGAAGTCGAAGCCGCCGTGGAACTCCTTGGGCAGGTGCGGGAACTGCGTACTGATCTTCCGCGGCCCCGCCTCGACCCGGTTGCGCGAGGAGAACCGGACGACCTCGTCGCCGCGGAACCCCTCGAACCGTACGAACGGCGTGGTGTCGCCCGGCACGTACTTGGCGACGGTGCCGAAGACACCCCCGGCGGCCTCCAGCGACGCCTTGAAGACGTGCGTGACGGTCGAGATGATGCCGCCGCCCGGCTCCACCAGCACCCCGGACAGCGCGTCGAAGACCGGGTCGGCGCCGCGCGCCTCGACCGGCTCGAAGGTCCACTGCTCGGCGGTGCGGTAGGCGCCGGTGTTCTCCGTCGACTGGTCGATGACCGTGCCGGCGGCGGCGGCGTTGTCGCGGACGTTCATCCACAGCCCGCTGTGCAGGTTGGAGACGCGGTACGGGTCCTCGTCGACGAGCTGCCACGACTGGCTGCGGTACGCCGGGGTGTTCTCCTTCAGGTGCTCCTGGACCAGGGGTGTTCCCTTGTCCTTGCCGCACCTGCGGACCTGGAGGTACCCGCCGCTGTGCTGGTTCTGCATCCGGAAGGTGCGCTCACCGCCCGGTGCCGACTCCAGCCGCCATGTCTGGGCGGCTCGCTGCGGCCAGTCGTAGAGCCTCTCCTGGACGATGTCCGCGGGGGTCTGTTTGGTGTGGCCCTTGACGGTCAGGTACAGGCCGCTGCTCACATTCTTGATCAGGTACGTGCCCTTGGCGCTGACGCTCACGGGAACCTCCTGGGAGCGGACGGGAAGAGTTCCGGTTCCGGCGTCCCACCCTAGGAGCCCGCTCCCCGGGGCGCGACGGTGCGGCCACCAGACCCGGCCAAGGTCAGGTCCCGGCCCCGGCCCGGGTACGCACCGCCCACAAGGCCGGATTCCCGGCACCGGCGCTCCGCCGTTCCGGCTGCGCGCATCAGCAACGACCGGAACAGCACGCAGGAAGGAGCCACCGCCCGCACGACGGTGTCCAAAGGGCCGAAGGTCAGCACTGGTTGGGAATGGAAGGAGCCCGCTCCAGCGACGCCGACGGCACCGGGTCGTGCTCACCACGCGGCACCGGCTCGGCCGCGCGGGACGCGTACGTGGTGGTGGGGGGCTCCGGCGGCTGGTCCTGCTGGGTGTCCGCGAGGACCGTGGTGGCCAGGTGCCGCAGGACGTCCGCGTGCGCGTGCAGCATCTGGTGCGTACGGGTGTCCTCGGGGTCGGCCAGCAGGATGCGGGCGGCGGTGTTCACGGCACGCAGCCGCGGCTTCTGCGCCGTACGGTGTGCCCGGGGCAGCGACCGCCAGGCGGTGTTGGCGACGGTGATCAGCCGCCACAGGTCGTTGGTGGCCGGGTCGGTGTCGTAGAACCGCAGGCCGTACCGGCCGACGAGCCAGTACGAGACGGACAGCGCCACGACCACCACGAGGTCGAACGTCACCCAGGCGCGCGCCATGTGGTCGCGGTCCATGGCCACGTCGACCAGCAGCGCCACCCCCGCGCCGCCCGCGCCGAAGAGGACCGAGGCGAGGACGCCGAAGAACGCGACGGCCGGAACGATGCCGATGCCGTTCTCACTGTCCACCCGGAGCAGGCCCTGCCAGTGCGGGGCCAGATAGCGGGCGTAACGGACGGGCTTCGGGGCGGGCTCCGTGACAGCGATTCTCTTCGCCCAGCTCACTGCCATCGCTGCACACTCCTTCGTCGGGCACGGACGCACGGGTTCACGCCTCCACCAACGAACAACGGAATTGCCGGATACGCTCGCCCGGGTCAAACAACGTTTCTGCTGCGGAGTTTCCTCCGGACAGTCGGGCGCATGAGGGGGGCGTGGGAAAAAGTGTCACGACGGCCCCTTCCGCCGGACCGCCCGAAACGGCACCGGTGTTTCCACAACCCGCCCGAACATGCCCGGCCGGCAGGGTGATCGGAGAATCAGCCGATCCGCCGGAACGGTATTACTGATATGCCACCGCAAACGGCACGGAGTAATTCCTGCCACCGCCCGGCAGGCGGCACGGTGCAACGAAAAGGGCCGGAAAAACGGGAAAAGGCAACCGCCGCGCCCCGGCGGCCTCCCCGCACGGGAGGGGCGCCGGGGCCACGGACGGCTGCCGGGGGCCGGGGCTCAGCGTCCGGAACGATGGCGGTGCGCGCCGCGGTTGCTGTACGCGTGCCGGGTGGTGGGCGTCACCGAGGGCCCGGGGTCGAGCTGGCGGATGAGCTGGTGGAAGCAGAGCAGCACGGTGACCGGCGGAAGCCCCGCCACGGTGATCCCCGCCGGAGTGGTGGGGGCCTTGGCGATGCACAGCACCGTGGCCACCGCCGCGAAGAAGATCACGACGCACCATGAGTGGGCGGTGCGGCGCCGGTGGGTCCGGGCCCGCAGGATGGACAGGATGGCGGCCATCCACGGCCCGTAGACCAGCAGCGGCCACAGCTGGGCGATGCGCGGCGACGTGGCCTCACCGGCCAGCGCCCGCAGCGGCGGGTAGGACGCCACCGCGGCGAGCATGGCGACCGCCATCACGATCACGGACGTCAGGGCGACGGTCACCAGGCTCAGGGTGCGCCGCCACGACCGGGTGCCGCCCTCCCGGCCGCCGCGGGCGGCGTGCAGGAAGGTCGGCTTGCGGTGGCTGTGCCGTTCGGCCGCCGGGACCCGGTCGGCGACGGCGGGCTGTTCGGCGGTGTCCAGCAGCTGCGCCAGTTCGGCGTCGAGGTCGTCGGGGACGACCATCGGGCCCGAGTCGTACGCGTCGTAGGCGTCCGCCAGGCTCTCGTGGGCCGGCTGGTCGCGGAAGAGCGGACCGTCGGCGAGGCCGAAGCCGGCCGTCAGGTCGGGCTCGGAGCTGACCTGGGCGGGAATCCGGTACCCGTCCGCGGTGGACGGCATCAGCAGATGGAGGGTGGGGGGATCGTACACAACAACTTCCCTGCGGCTGGGCGGCGGCGTCGAGGCCCGGGCTGTCAGGCGGCGCGAGCCGCCTTCAGCACCGCCGGGGCCCGGCGCCGCACTCGGCGTCGGTGTGCTGCGACCACAGCGTCGCCTTGATCCGGTCGAGTTCCGCGCCGAGGAGGTCCAGCAGATCGGCGGAGATTTCCGGGCGGAAGTATTCCCTTTCGCATTCCGCGTCGGCCGCCGGCCGGTCGGTTGCGGGGGAGTCGGAGATGCCAACGGGCTTGAAGAAGCGCCGACCGAGACGTCGTACCGGCTGATCCACAGGAGTGTCAGGCATACATGCGGAACGAAAGCCCCCGGCACTAAGGGACGGGTACCCGGCCCGGACGGCCCCAAGTGAACTCAAGAAGACGTGGAGGGTACGAAGAGGAGGTGATCGGAAAGGTGGATGATTCGCCCGGGGCCCGCCGCCGGCGCCCCGCGCGGCGCGTGCACCGCACCCGGGTGCCGCCCGCCGCGGCGGCGCCCCTATACCACCGGTCCCCGTCGCGCGCCACCACGGCCCGGAACGGCGCGTTTGGGCGGACGGCCCCGGCGCGCCACCTCGTCCGCACGAACGGTTGTCCGTCCGAGAGCGCCCACCTCGAAAGTGAAACGATACTGCCGACGTCGGGGCGGCTCCGGCGCGCGCCGTACCGTTTCAGCGTATGCCGCTCCGGTGAGCTGACCCCCACTCCGACGCGCCCCCTCAAGAAAGTATGTCCATGGGACCGACAGGGTCGCCCGGGTAGGTAATGGTGCGTCACACCTACCTGTCCCCTTCCGTCCCGGGCCCGCTCGGCGGCTCCCCGGGACACCGGCCGAACAACGAGGTGGTCTCCGATGGGAATACTGGGAATGCGCGGAGAGGCGGGCGTACGCCGAGCGCACGGCTCCGCGACCGCTGCACCGGACACCGCCTGGGTCGTCTCGACGGCACCCGGCGGCGCACCGCTGCTGGGACACGCGCTCCCGCTGTGGCGGCGCCCGCTGGAATTCCTCGCCTCGCTGCCCGCCCACGGCGACCTGGTCGCGATCCGCCTCGGGCCGCAACGCGTCTGGCTGGCCTGCGACCCGGCCCTGGTGCAGCAGATCCTCATGGACCCGCGCACCTACGACAAGGGCGGTCCGCTGTACGACACGATGCGCATGGTGCTCGGCAACGGTCTGGTGACCTGCCAGCAGAACGTGCACCGACGGCAGCGCCGGCTGGCCCAGCCCTGCTTCCGGCCCTCCCGGATCGCCGATTACGCGACCGTGATGAGCGCCGAGATCGACGACGCCGTGCGGCAGTGGCGGCCCGGCCACACGCTGGACGTCACCGACGCGATGATGGACCTCTCCGCCCGGGTGACCACCGGCGTGCTGATGTCCACCTCCTTCGCCCCGGGGCTCGCGGCGGAGGTACGCAGGTGCCTGTCGACCGTCATGCGCGGTGTGCTGCTGCGCGCGGTCGTACCGCTCGGCCCCCTCTACAAGCTCCCGACCCCCGGCAACCGCCGCTTCGACCGGGCGCTGTCCCGGCTGCACCACATCATCGACCACATCATCGCCGAACGCCGCGCCGGCACCGAGAAGCACGACGACCTGCTGGCCACGCTCCTGGAAGCCACGGACGACGGCGGAACCGCGACCGGTGGCGACGCGGCACCGGCCGTCTGCCCGGGCGGCCCGGACCCGCGCCACGGCACCACCGCACCCACCTCCCAGGAGGCACCCCACGCCAAGGAACCGCTCACCGACCAAGAGGCCCACGACCAGCTCATGACCTTCCTGGTGGCCGGGATCGAGACCACCGCGCTGGCGCTCGCCTGGACCTTCCACCTCCTGGCGGCCCACCCCGAGGAAGAACGCCGGCTGCACGCCGAAGCGGACACCGTGCTCGCCGGCCGCCCGCCCGCCCCCGGAGACCTGCCCCGGCTCGGCCACGCCCGGCGCGTGATCACCGAAGCCCTGCGCATGTACCCGCCCGGCTGGGCGCTGACCCGCGTCACCACCACCGAGACCACCCTGGCCGGCCACCGGCTGGCACCGGGAAGCACCGTCCTGTACAGCGCGTACGTGCTGCACCAGGACCCGGTGGCCTTTCCCGACCCCCAACGGTTCGACCCCGACCGATGGTTGCCGGAACGCGCGGGAAGCGTTCCGAGCGGTGCGATGCTCCCGTTCGCCGCCGGCAACCGCAAGTGCATCGGCGACCACTTCGCGATGACCGAAGCCGTGCTCGCCCTTGCCGCCATCGCCGCGCGCTGGCGCCTGCGCCCGCCGTCCGCCAGGACCGTACGCCCGGTCCCGGCGGCCGTGCTGAGCCCGGGCCCGCTGCCCATGGTCTGCGAGCCCCGCAGCAGGCCGGACGGCGGCACAGCACCGGCAGTGCCGTCTCAAGCACCGTGAACATGGAGAGAACCATGCAGGCAACAGGCTACGGCGCCCCGGAACACGAGACCCCCGCCGCCCGGTCGGCCACGGTCCCGTTAACCGGGGACCGGCCGGAGAACGACCCGGACCCGACGGCGACGCAAGGCGCGGTCGTCGTCCCCCAGCTGTTCTGCCCCATCCCGGCGGCGCCGCACCACGAGACCGCCGGCATCGAAGCGCGGGTGGTCGACTGGATGGCGCGGTTCGGATTCTGCGACAACGACTTCCACCACGCACAGGTTCTGGCCAACCGCACCGCCGAGTGGGCCTGCCGGATCGCGCCCGACGGCGCCGCCGACCTGCTGCAGATCGGCGCCGACTGGTCCTGCCTGGGGCTGCTGCTGGACGACGTCTATCTGGACGGCGGGCTCTTCAGCCGGAACCCGGAACGTTTCCTCCCGATGGCCGTCCAGGTGATCCACGGAGCCGACCACCCCGAGACCACCGACGACGCGGCGACCGACCCCTACACCGCGGCCTTCGGCGAGGTCTCGCACCGCTACCGGCGGCACGCCACCGGCACGGTCGTACGGCGCTGGGTCGACGGAGTTGCCGAATGGTTTCTCGCCGCGTGCGTCGGCATGGGCCAGCGCGCCTCGGGAACCGTGCCGAGCCTGGAGGAGTACCTGGTCATCGGTCCGCGGGACCGCGGCACCAAGGCGTCCATCGCCGTCATCGAACTGGCGGAGGGCACCTCGCTGCCCAACGAGGCGGCCGAGACACCGCGAATACGAGCCCTCACCCAGATCGCGTCGGCACTGGTGACCTTCGCCAACGACGTCTACTCGTACCACCGCGAGGTCAAGGAGCAGTCCCTGGAGTCCAACCTCGTCGGCGTCCTGGAGCACGAACTGCGGGTACCGCCCCAGGAAGCCATGATCCGGGCAGCCGCGCTGCACGACCGCCTGATGTGCCTGTACGTCACCCTGCGGGACCGGACCGCCGTACGGGCCACCCCCGAGGTGGGGTGCTACCTCGGGCAGTTGGACCACTTCATCCGGGGCAACCTGGACTACAGCGCCGTGTCCCCGCGCTACCGGTCCGACCCGAGCGCCGCCCCCGACCCGGCGCCCGCGTTCGGTCTCTGGGCGGACTCGCCCAGTGATGGGAGTCTCGAACCGCTGCCGCTGCGCCCGGTCGAGTGGTGGTGGGACCAGCTGAGCCCCGGGCTCTGAGGCCGGGGGACACCCCCGGCATCGCGGTCCACGGGGCCGGCCGTTCCCGGCGGCCCCTCGGACCTTCTGCCCAGTCATCACGTTCCGGTACCCGTGCCGGCGCCCCGGCGGGCGCGGGCCGGGCACCGGCAGGAAGGGTGAACCGGTGTGAGTGCAAAGCCCCGTGTCGTCGTGGTGGGCGGCGGTATCGCCGGCCTGTCCGCGGCCTTCCGGCTCCAGCGGGCCGGCTGCGCGACCGTCGTCCTGGAAAGCGCCGGACCGGAGCTGACCGGTGGCCGGATGGCCACCGTCGACGTCAGCGGATTCGCCGTCAACCGGGCGGCGACCATTCTCATCAACAGTTACCGCGACCTGATCCGGCTGATAGCCGACGCCGGCCTGGCCGGCGAGGTCGTACCGGGATCCGACCTGTTCGGCCTGGTCCGCGGCGGCCGGGTGGACCGCGTCCGCCTCGGCTCCCGCCGGCAGCTCGCCACCGGCGGACTGCTGACCAGCTTCCCCCTCGGCGACGTCGCCAAGCTGCTGCGCGACTACCGCCGGGTGCGTCCCCTGCTGACGCCGCACGACATGTCCGCGATGGCCGCGGCCGACTTCGAATCCGTCCACCAGTACGCCACCCGCCGCGGACTGCGGCCCGAGACACTGGAGTACCTGCTCGACCCGCTCGTCTCCGGGCTGTGCCTGGGCGAGCCGGAAGAGGTCTCCGCCGCGATGCCGTTCGTCTTCATCGACGTCATCCTGTGCGGCGGCGGCTTCTTCACCTCCAAGGAAGGCGTCGGCTTCCTGCCCAAGGGACTGGCCCGGCAGCTCAGCGTCGAATACCGCGCCCGGGTCACCTCCGTCGAGGACCGCGGTGACGAGGTGGCGGTCACCTGGCACCGGCCGGGCGAGGCGGAGCATCTGGAGACCGCCGCCGCCTGCGTGCTGGCCGTACCGCCGCCGCAGGTACCGCACCTGTACGGACAACTCGCGGCTGAACAGCGCGAGTTCCTGGACGACGCGCCGTACGCCCGGAGCATCCACGTCGCCTTCGGGCTGGACCGCCCGACAGCGGAACGGGCCATGCTGGTGCAGGCGTCCCGCGTCGAACACCCGGACCTCTGCGCGTTCGTGCTGGAGCACAACCTCTCCCCGCAGCGGGTACCGGAGGGGGCCGGGCTGGTCATGACCCACCTGCGCGGCGCGTGGTCGGACCGCAACTGGGACCTGGGGGACGACAAGGTGGTGGACCACGTTCTGGCGGGCGTCCACCGGATGGGCGTGCTGCCCGAACTGGAACGCCACACCACGATGACGCACATCTGGCGAGTCTCCCCGTGCCTGATCGGCCGGCGGCCGGGGGACTACCGTGCCATCGCCCGCTTCGCGGCCGGATTCGACCCGCGCGGCCGCGTCCAGCTCGCCGGCGGTGACATCCTGGGCCACTCCACCACCAACAGCAGTGTGGCGTCCGGCGAGCGGGCCGCCCGCAACCTCCTGACCCGGTTGCGCACCGAGGGGTCGCTCACGCCGGATCGCCGCTGAGTCGCGCGCGGGTGGCGCGACTGCCCCCGCGCACAACCGTTTCCCCCGTAAGAGTGGCTGCTTACGGGGGTTCCGGGCAGGCCGGAACGGCTGGCTGCGCGCGCTTATAGCACGGCCCGGCCCCCGGTGTGCAGCATGTCACTCATCCTGGTTACCGCGGGTCCGTATGGGCGTACGCTCTGCGCTATCGCAGGCAGAGTGCGGCCGGTACGGGCCCGCACTCGCGGCGGGCGGGAGCACCCAACGCGGCGAACGGATTCAGTCATGGCCAACGGATGGGAGCAGGCACGCGACGCGCGCCGCGCCCTGCTCGAACGCAACGCCGAACTCGAATCCCTGGAGGCGGCGTTGGACCGGCTCTGCGGGCCCGGCGGCGGACCCGCCGCCGTACCGCGCGGCGGCCTGCTCTCCTTCGCCGCGGCGGCCGGAATGGGCAAGACCGCCCTGCTCGCCGAGGTCCGCGCCCGGGCCGCGTCCCACGGCTGCACCGTACTCTCCGCGCGCGGCGGCGAACAGGAACACGGCATGGCCTTCCACGTCGTACGCCAGCTCGTGCAGCCGGTCCTGGCCGCATACGACGAGACCGCCTCCCGCACCGTCCTGGGCAGCTGGTACGACATCGTCGCCCCGGCCCTCGGCCTGGAGGCGGACGCGGGCGGCAGCGTGCCCGACCCGACCGGCGTACGCGACGGCCTGGACTGGCTGGTGACCCGTCTCGCCGTGCAGCGGGGGCCCACCGTGCTCGTCCTGGACGACGCCCACTGGGCCGACCAGGAGTCCCTGAGCTGGCTCACCGCGTTCGCGCCACGGGCCGAACACCTCCCCATGCTCGTGGTGGTCGCCTACCGGCCCGAAGAACTGCCGCGCGACGCGGCCCCCTTCCGCAAGCTCGCCGAACGCCACGCCACCCGCCCCTTCACCCTCACCGCGCTCACCTGCGACGCGGTCGCCAGCATCGTCCGTGAGGCGATCGGCGAGAGCGCCGAGGACAAGTTCTGCACCGAATGCTGGGCGGTCACCGACGGCAACCCCTTCGAAGCCGTCGAACTCGCTGCCGGACTCCGCGAACGCGGCGTCGAAGGCTGCCGCGAGGACCTGCCCGCCCTGCGCGAACTCGCCTCCGCCGTCAAGGGCAAAGGCCTGACCGACCGGCTCGACCGGCTCGGCGGCGCCACCGTCCGCTTCGCCTGGGCCGTCGCCGTACTGGGCACCTCGGCCACACCCGACATCACCGCCGGCGTCGCCGCACTGGGCACCGACGCGGCGGACGAGGCCGTCACCCAGCTGCGCACAGCACGCATCCTGTCCCAGGCCGAGGCACCGGACGGCGTCCTGCAGTTCGCCCACCCGCTGATCGCCACCGCCGTACACCGCGCCATCCCGACCGCGCTGCGCGTCGGTATGCACAACATGGCCGCCGAAGCGGTGGTCGAAGCCGGCCTCGGACCGACCGTCGCCGCCCGGCACCTGCTGGAGGTGCCCTGCCAGGGAGACGACTGGGTCGTCCACCGGCTGCGCCAGGCCGCACAGGAATACGTACGGGCCGGCGCGCCCGACGCCGCCCGCCGCTTCCTGGCCCGCGCCCTGCGCGAGCCGCCCTCACCCGAGAACCGCGCCGCCGTCCTGTTCGAACTGGGCGCCGCCACCTTCCTCTCCGCCCCCGAAGTCACCGTCAACTACCTCCGCGAAGCCCTGGAGGAACCGGACGTCGCCCCCGAGCTGCGCGAAGCCGTCACCTACCGGCTGGCCCAGGCACTCGCCCACACCGACCAGGTCGCCGAGGCCGCGGCGCTCGCCGCCGACGAGGCCCGCCGCACCAGCCTCCCCGGCACCCGGCTGCGGATGCAGGCCGAGAACTTCGTCTGGAGCGCCTTCCGCGCCGACGAACCGGACTCCGCCGCCCGCTCCCGCAGGCTCGCCCGGCTCGCCGACCACCTGACCGGCGACGGCCTCGCCGAGCGCTACATCCTGGGCCTGCGCGCCTGGGACTGCGTGGTGCACGGCGAGCCCGCCGCCACCGCCCTGCGCTACGCCGAGGCGGCGCTGGTCGGCGGACTGAGCTGGACCGAGGACAACCGCGGGTTCGAGGTCCCGGTCGCCGTCGCCATGACGTTCATGTACTGCGACCAGCCCGGCCGCGCCGAGGAACTGTTCACCCGCGGCATGATCGAGTGCGAACGCAAGGGCTGGCGCGGCGCCCACCTGGCCTTCGGCCACGCCCTGCTCGGCTACATCCGCTACCGCCGCGGCGCGCTGACCGAAGCCGAGACGCTGGTCCGCGAAGGACTGCGGATCGCCGAACGGGTCGGCGGCGCGGTGCCCGCCCAGTGGTACGCCATCGGCATCCTCATCGAGATCCTGCTCGCGCGCGGCCGCGTCAACGACGCCCAGGAACTCGCCGACCACTTCAGCTACGGCGACGTCGTGCCCAACGCCGTCGTCTACCCCGACTCCCGCACCGTCTACAGCGAACTGCTGCTGGCCCGCGGACTGCACCGGCACGCCGAACACCACCTCAGGACGGTCGGCAGGCGGCTGGAGGCCCGCGGCATGCGCAACCCCGCCTGGTGCCCCTGGCAGCTGCACCTCGCCCGCGCCACGGCGCTCACCGACAGCCCGCGCGCCGTCGAGCTGGCCGAGGAAGGCGTACGGCGGGCCCGCAGGTTCGGCACCGCGACGGCGATCGGCGAGGCGCTGCACTGCGCCGCCACCGTCATCGGCGGCGGCCGGGCCCTCAAACTCCTCGCCGAGGCCGTACGCGAGCTGGAGCACTCACCGGCCGGACACGCGCTGGCCGAGGCCCTGGTCGACCACGGAGCGGCGCTGCGCCGGGCCGGCCTGCCCCAGGATGCCGCCGAACGCCTCTACCGCGGGCTGGAAGGCGCGGTCCACTGCGGGGCCGACGGCCTGGCGGAACGCGCCCGCGACGAACTGTCCGCCGCCGGCCTGCGCCCGCTCCAGCTGCACAGCACCGGTACCGAGGCGCTCACCGCCCAGGAACGGGCGGCCGCCGAACGGCTCGCGCTGGGCTGGCCCACCAGCCGTATCGCCGAGGAGCTGGCCACCCCGGAGACGGTCGTCACCCGCCTGCTGTCCAGCGTCTGCCGCAAGATGGGCACGGACTACACGGGCCTGCCGCGGCTGCTGGAGACCTCCGGCGCGGGCTCCGCGCCGGACGGGCCGCCACTGCGTTGACGCCGGGCCCGGCGGCGGCCGGCGGCCACGTACGATGGCGGTATGTCCTTCCTCCGCCGCCGCAGCGCAGCCACGCCCGCCGGGCCTGACTTCGACGTCCTCGCCATGGACCCCGGGGACTGGCCCGGCAATCTCGGAGCGGGACTGCTGCCCGCCCCCGACGGCAGCTGCCAGGGGGTCTTCCTGCGCTACGACCTGTTCGGCGGCCGCGGCCCCGCGATGATCATCGGCAACCTCCCGGAGGGCTCCCCGGCGCGCGACCTCGCGGACGGCCAGGTGCCCTTCGAGGTGGCGCAGCTCCTCGCGGCGCTGGAGAACGACGAGCCGGTCACCGTCGTCGAGACCGAGGACACCCCGGTCATGCACGACGACAACCTGCTCATCGTCAAGCGCGTGAAGTGCTCGGAGGGCCGGATCTCCTGCGCGCAGTTCGACCGCAGCGACGGCGTCCTGGTCACCATCGCCAGCTGGGACCGGCCGATCACCGACGACCTGTACGCCCTCCTGAAGCCGCTGCCGGCGGAGATGTTCCAGCAGGGCTGAGCATGCTGTTCAGCGACGGCGGCGCCGGACGTACGCTGCCACGGGGCGCGACGGGCTTCTTCCGGCCGAAGGACGGGCCGCTCCCGCAGACCGATCTCCGGATGTTCCGCACCGCTCTGTACGCCGCCGCCCGTCTCGGCGGAGGGACCGTCGGAGAGGTGCGGGAACGGGCGTACCCGCGGACCTTCCACACCGCGACGGTCACCGGCCGCGCAGGCGAGCACATTGTCCTGTGCCACGCCCATCACCCCTGGATCGCCTTCTCCCCGGAACGCCGGCACTGGTACGGGGAGGAATTCCTCGCGCCACCGGCCTGGGCCGCGCCTTTCACCGCCGCGGGCTTCGAGGTCCTGAGCAGTGAGCAGCTGGCCACACCGCTCACCGAGCTGGACCCCTCGGCGCTCACCGAGGGCGAATGGCGTGAGGCGCGCTATCACGGCAGCACCACCGTGGGCGGGATCCTCTTCAACACGTGGGACTGACGGACGGGCGGAGCCGTTGGACGGCGAGCGGTGCACGGCGCCCGGCCCGGGCGCCGTGCCCGCCCGTGTCACCGCTTGGAAGAAGACCGCACGTCAACGTCCGCCGCCCGTACGTAGCCCACCCGGTGACCCACCTGGATCTCGTAGTAGACATCCGTGCCCCGCACGACCGCGTGCTGGGACAGGTCGTACGTCGGGGCGTAGAAGTACTCGCCGCGGACCCGGTTCCCGACGGCGTACCGCTGGCCGGCCAGCAGTTTGTACGGGAGCGGGGTGACGGCCTGCACGGGGACGCCCGCCGGGTACGCCGCCGCCTCCGGGTACGCCCGGCCGTAGACCGGGATGTCCGCCCGGCCGGCCTTCGGTGTGATCACCAGCCCTTTCGCGTCGACCGCGGTGGGCTGCTCGGGCGGGTTGTGGAACCACGCTTTCTGGCCGAGGTACCAGATGGCGGTCCACTCGCCCCGGCGCTCCGCGACCGCGTACCGCTGGCCGGTGGTGGCGCGGGCGCCGGTGTCGTTCACGCCGGTCGTCGAGGGGCTGCCGTCCGGGCGCAGGCCGATGTCCCGGACCAGCGGGGCGCTCCCGCTCGGCTCGGTGTGCAGGCGTACCGCCGTGGAGCCGTGCGGCGCGCAGGGCTGCCCCGGCTTGGCGCAGTCCGTGTAGAGGGGCCGGTGCCGGTCGTAATCGGGGCGGATGGTGACCAGGCCGCCCCCGGGGCCCGCCGTACGGACGAACGGCTTGCCCAGCAGCCGGAAGTAGTGCGCCCAGTCCCAGTACGGGCCCGGGTCGGTGTGCATCCCCTTGATCGTGGCGGGCGTCGTGCCCGGCACGTTGTCGTGGCCGATGATGTGCTGCCGGTCCAGGGGCAGGTCGTACTTGTGCGCCAGGTAGCGCACCAGCCGCGCGGACGCGCGGTACATCGCCTCCGTGTACCAGGCGTCCGGAGCCGCGAGGAAACCTTCGTGCTCGATGCCGACGGAGTGCGCGTTGACGTACCAGTTCCCCGCGTGCCAGGCGACGTCCTTCGTCGGCACGTGCTGGGCGATCAGCCCGTCCGCGGACCGGATCGTGTAGTGCCAGGACACATACGTCGGGTCCTTGATGAGCTTCAGCGTCGTCTCCCACGACCCCTCGGTGTCATGGACGACGATGGCGTCGATCCGTTGGTCCCGCGGCCGGTCCGCCTTGTCGTGGTTGCCGTAATCGCCGTCGCCGAACTCCTCGTACGGCGCCGGTACGGATACGCAGGAGACCGTGCGCGGGCATTCGAGGCGGGGTCCGGCCGGCGCGGCGGCGGACCGCAGGCCCAGCCGCCCGAGTTGCGCCCGGTCCGCCGTCAGCCCGGGGGAGGCGGGCAGCGTCACCCGCTGGCCCGAGCCGGTCGTACGGGACTGGCCCTGCCGCAGGACGTCGTACACGTCGTCGGCGAAGCCCGCCGCGGTCCGGGCGTCGTCGGCGCCGGAATAGCGGGCGACGGCGCCGTACCAGCGGGCCGGGTCGGCGGAGTGCACGCCGATCCGGCGCTGCTCCGCGGCCAGCAGCGCCGCGCCGCCGCGGATGTTGGCCGCCGGGTCCCGGCGCAGCCGCTCGGCGGGCAGCCCGGTCAGCCGCGCCGCCCGCTCCAGGGTGCGCAGCCGGGCCGGCAGCTCGGTGACGTCCGGGAGTGGCGCGTGGACCCGCTTGCGGGCCCGGGAGCCGTCGCCCCGCGGGTCCTCGTCGCCGTCGCTGTGGTGCGGCCGCTCGGCCAGTGCCGCACGGGCGTCGGTCAGGTGCATCGGGCCGTAGCCGCCGGACACGCTGGGCGCGCCGCCGTGCCCGTCCCAGCGCGACTCCAGGTAAGCGACGGCCAGCAGCACGCCCTGCGGGACGCCGTACCGCGCGGAGGCGTCCGCGAACGCCTGCTGGAGGGCGCCGGCGGCGGGCCGTGCCGCCACGGCGCGGGGCTGCCCGGCCGTGGCGGACGGCGTGGCGGAGACCAGGGGCAGCAACAAGGCCGCCGCCGCGACGGCGGTGGCGGCCCTGCGCGCTCTGGAGCGGGAGGTTCTCTTCTCGTCGGATCCTCGCAATGCAGCCTCCTGTGGCCGACCGGAACGAGCCGGGGCGTCTGGCGGATGGTGTGCATACGACCGTGCGCGGAACGGAATCCCTACAGCTATCGCCTGGCCGACGATCCGTCAATCACCGTGCGCCACAAGGGTTTCGTATGTCAGCGCGCCATCCGCAACCCCGTACGAGAGGGGCGCTCCCGGCGGCCCCGGACACACGTGAGCGGCACGCCGTGCGGCGTGCCGCTCACCTACCCCCCTTGGCGGATCAGCGGGTGCCGACCGCCGCCCGCACCGCACGCCGCGCCATCTGGCAGTCGTCGTGCAGCCGGCGCAGCAGCAGCCGCTGTTCCTCACCCGCCGCCAACGCACCGGGGTGTCCCGGCCCCGGCGTGCCCGTCGGCGTGGGCTCGCGCATGGTGCGCTGCACGGCGGTTTCGTAACGCCGTATTTCGCGGGTGAGCACCAGCATCAGATTGACCAGGAAGGCGTCCCGCGCGGCCGGTCCGGCGGCCTGCGCGAGCTGGCTGATCTGGCGGCGCGCCACGGGGGCGTCACCGAGCACCGACCACAGGGTCGCGAGGTCGTAGCCCGGCAGGTACCAGCCGGCGTGGTCCCAGTCGAGCAGCACCGGACCGGCGGGGGAGAGCAGGACGTTGTTCAGCAGCGCGTCGCCGTGGCAGAACTGCCCCTGGGTGTGGGCCAGGCCGTGCAGCAGTTTCTGCAGGTCGCCCAGGTCCCGGTCGGTCAGCAGACCGAGGTCGTGGAAGCGACCGATACGGCCCGCGTAGTCCAGCGGCGCGTCGAACATCCCGGCCGGCGGCCGCCAGAGGTTGACCCGGCAGATCGCGCCGAGCGCGGCCCGTACGTCCGCGCGCGGTGGTGCTTCGGTCGGATGCCGTTGGAGGGAGGCGACCCGGCCGGGCATCCGCTCGACGACCAGGGTGCAGTTGTCAGGATCCGCGGCGACCAGCCTGGGTACGCGCACCGGCGGGCGGTGGCGTACGAAGGACCGATAAGCAGCTATTTCGTGCCGGAACCGCTCGGCCCACGCGGGGGAATGGTCCAGTAAACACTTGGCGACGGCGGTCGTCCGGCCGGTGGTGCCCACCAGCAGGACGGACCTGCCGGTCCGGCGCAGCACCTGGACCGGGTGGAACTCGGGGCAGATACGGTGCACGGAGGCGACCGCGGCGCGCAGCTGGGCGCCCTGGGGGCCGGACAAGTCGAGTCTCCCGCTGAGCGGTTGGGCTGTCCCCCCTTGCACCCGCCGGTTGCGGCCGCCGGTGAGGCCGGAGACCGCCCCCGGAGACTGGGAGGGGTCGAGATACGGTCCGCTTCCCGGAGGCTGCGGACGGTACGGCCGGTTCGGGGCGCTCACGGCGGACGATGCTGCGTACATGGGTGAGACAGATCCCTTCGTGCGCCGACGAGTTGCAGTGCCGCCTCCGGCCCGATGACCGGGGCCCGAAGGCCTCGATTCCGGTGTCCGCACCCTGGGGAATGCGGTACCGACACCGGGCCGGGGGCTGCCCTCCTAACAGAACACGCGGGCGCGGGTGGCAGACCATCTGGCGGACCCTGGCGAACCCTGGCGAATGCTCGCGGGCGTCCCGGACGGCCCGTTACTGTCAAGTCAGTCGAGGAACCTGGGGGCTTGACGTGGACAGGGAGCCGAACACCCGTCTCGCGGACCTTTTCGGCCTGGCCGGCTGGTCCAAGGGCGAGCTGGCGAGACTGGTCAACCGGCAGGCGGCCGCCATGGGGCATCCGCAGCTGGCGACCGACACCTCGCGGGTGCGGCGCTGGATCGACACGGGGGAGACCCCGCGCGACCCGGTGCCCAAGGTGCTGGCGGCCCTGTTCACCGAGCGTCTCGGCCGTGTCGTAACCATCGAGGACCTCGGGTTCGGTCGTTCCGGGCGCGCGGGGAGGAAACAGGCCGCGGACGGTCTCCCGTGGCCGCCCGAGCGAACGGCGGCGGTCCTCACGGAATTCACGGGAATGGACCTCATGCTCAACCGACGCGGCTTGGTGGGCGCGGGCGCGGCGCTTGCCGCGGGCTCCGCACTCAGCAGCGCCATGCACGACTGGCTGCACACCGATCCGGCGCTGGCAGCCGACGCACCCCGATTCGACGACCCGTTCGCCGACAACACCATCGACCAGATCGGTTTCGACCGCTATGAAGCGGCCCCCGTGGGGTCGCAGGAGATCGACGCCCTGGAGCGCTCGGTCGAGGTCTTCCGCGCCTGGGACGCGGCCCGCGGCGGCGGGCTGCAGCGCAAGGCGGTGGTCGGCCAGCTCAACGAGGTGGGCGGCATGCTCGCCTATCGCCATCCCGAGCATCTGCAGCGCAGGCTGTGGGGGGTGGCGGCCAACCTCGCCGTCCTGGCGGGCTGGATGTCCCACGACGTGGGGCTGGAGCCCACCGCCCAGAAGTACTTCGTCATCGCCGCGCACGCGGCGCGCGAGGGCGGTGACCGGCCGCGCGCGGGCGAGGCGCTCTCCCGGGCGGCCCGCCAGATGGTGCACCTGGGCCGCCCGGACGACGCCCTGGACCTGATGAAACTGGCCAAGTCGGGCTCCGGTGGCGAGACGCTGCCCCGGACCCGCGCGATGCTCTACACCATCGAGGCGTGGGCCCAGGCGAGCAAGGGCCAGGGCCAGGCGATGCGCCGCACCCTGGGTGAGGCGGAGGAGCTGTTCGTCTCCGACCGGGGCGATGTGCCGCCGCCGAGCTGGATGCAGATGTTCGACGAGGCCGACCTGCACGGTATGCAGGCCCTGGCCTTCCGTACGCTGGCCGAGCACGACCCCAGGGCGGCGAAGATCGCCCAGGCGCACGCCAAGCAGGCGCTGCGGCTGCGCGACAACGGCCGGCAGCGGTCGCAGATCTTCGACTATCTCTCGCTCGCCTCCGCCTGCTTCATCGGCAACGACCCCGAACAGGCCGACCGTTACGCGCGACTGGCGCTGGTGTCCATCAAGGAGAACTCCTCCCACCGCACCTGGGACCGGCTGCGGGAGATGTACCGGCTCACCGGACGGTACGCGAACTACGCCAAGATCCAGGATCTGCGGGAGGAGATCCAGCGGGTGATGCCCACGGCCAAGGCCAAGGGGCTGGGACCGGGGCTGGGGCCGGTGGGCTCCAACCTGCGGATCTGACACCGGCGGTCACCGGCGTACGGGAGGAGGCCGGCCGTACGGGACCGGTGTACGGCAGTCACACCCCCCACACCGACCACCAAGACGACCATGTCGAGCAGCGAGAAGCCAAGACCCGTGACCCCGGTCCTGGCCCCATGCCCCTGCGTACCTGTACGTAGTACCCGTACGTACGCGCTTACCCGCTCACCCTGGCGATCAGCACGCACGCGTCGTCCTCGCGGTCGGCGCCGCCGAACTCCTCGGCGATGACGCGGACGCAGTCCTGCGCGTTACGCGCCGCGGCGAACCGCGGTGCCAGTGACAGGAGGCGCTCGGTCCCTTCGTGGGGCGCGAGCGTGCCGTGCGACCGGCGCGGCACCAGACCGTCCGTGTGCAGCACCAGCACGTCGCCGGGCGCCAGCTGCTCGCACCGCTGTGTGTAGGCGGCTCCGGTGGTGGCGCCGAGCAGTACCCCCTCCGGGGGGTTCAGCGGGCTGCCCGTGCCGTCGCGGAACAGGAGGGGGGCGGGATGTCCGGCCTGGGCCCAGACGAGCTGACGGGAGGAGGGGTCGAAACGGCAGCAGACCGCGCTGCCCAGAGCGGGCTGTGCGGAGGTGTCGAGCAGCTGGTTCAGAAAGCCCATCAGCGGGCCCGGATCCTGGCCGGACACCGCCATACCGCGCAGCGCGCCGAGCACCATGGCCATGCCGGAGGTGGCGGTGGCGCCGTGGCCGGTGAGGTCGCCGACGCTCAACAGCGTCCGGCCGTCCGGCAGTTGCAGCGCGTCGTACCAGTCGCCGCCGATCAGGGCGCTGGTGCCGGAAGGGAGGTAACGGGCGGCGAGGTCGAGTGCGACGGGTCCGCCCTGCGGGAACCGCAGGGAGCCGCGCCACGGCGGCAGCACGGCTTCCTGCAGTTCGACCGCAAGCCGGTGCTCGGTCTGCGCCTGGTGCCGTTGGCGCTGCAGCGAGTCACGGGTCTCGCGCACCGCCCGCTGGCTGCGGCGCAGCTCGCTGACGTCGCGCAGCACGGCCCACATGCAGGCCGTGCTGCCGTCGGCTTCGAGCACCGGCTCGCCCATCATGTGCACCGTACGGACGCTCTGGTCGCTTCGTACGATGCGGAACTCGCCGTCGATCGGACGGCCGTCCACCAGGCAGTCCGTGACCATCGTGGTCAGCAGCTGCTGGTCCTCGCTGAAGATCAGGGAGGGCAGCTCGTCCAGGGTCAGGGGGCCCTCGGCCGGCTCCCGGCCGAAGATCCCGAACAGCTCCTCCGACCAGCTCACCTCGTCGGTGAGGAGGTTCCACTCGGCGCTGCCGACCCGGCTGAGCAGCGAGCCGCGCGGATACCCGGCGGGCTCGGGCTCGGGCGGGGCCACCGGCAGCCATTCCTCCACCGGGGCGTCGGCGGCCGTCCCGGGGTCGGCGGGCAGGCCCTCCCGGAGCTGGTCCAGGTGCCCGCCGAGGTCGTCGAGGTGGTGGACGGCGAGGTCGCACAAGGCGCGCTGCCAGCGGAGCCGGGGGTCGGCGGGTTCGTCGTCCGCCGCCGAGGTCTCCCGGCGTACGGCGTCCAGGCCGCCCCGCAGCCTGCGGGCCTGCGTGATCAGGGCTTCGACCACGTCGCGCTCGGGCGGCTGGGCGGCTGGTCGGTCCGCGAAGAGTGGGGACGGCATGACGTACTCCGATATCAGGCGGCGCCGGGGCCAGGTCTGACGGAAGGGCCGGTAACGACTGTTGCACAGGCTGCGACCGCCCGTAAGGGATTTGGCATTACCCGATACGGTGGTGCATTTGGCATATGCCCCCGGCCTCCCTGGGGCAACCGTCCGCCGAATCAGCGGAACGGAGCGTTCCAGGCTAGGCTTCGGCCGCCGTAGCGCGCTCGGTCCCACCGATCCATGGTGGGAACGACGCATACGACCCGCGGTCACCGGCAAGAATGCCGGTCAGCGGAAATCCCGTTGCCAGCCTGTCCCCCGCACCGGATGCTGACCTCATGTTCGATCCAGACATAGCGCCCAGTGGCACCCTGCTCGGCCTCCTGCAGCGAGGCCGCGGCGACGGGACCCTGCACGCCCTCGCGGCGCCGCGGGCCGAGGCGCTCGCGGCACTGAACGACAGCGTGCTGCGCGACCCCCGCCGCGACTGGCAGGTCGAGAACCGCTCCCTGTACTACGCGCGCCTCTACATGCAGCTCGACGGCGGCCTCGAAGAGATCGAACGGCATCTTTTCCACCCCGATGACCTCACCGACCCCGGCGAGGAGCGCACCGGCCTGGCACTCGCCGTCCTCGGCCACCTCGCCGCGTACGGCCGGGACGCCGCCCTCCTGCTGCTGCGCAGCTACGCCGCGGCCGGCACGAACTGGCGCTGGGCCCTGGACGAGCTGGCCCTGCGGGACGACGACGCGGGCCTGGCGACCCTCGCCCCCGCCGTCCTCGCCCGCTTCCCGCGCACCGCGGAGGGCGACGCCGAGCTGGCCGCCGCCGTGCGCGACGCCTTCGAACCCCGCCCGTGGCGGCTGTGGGCCGAGGACCCCCGGTACGGCGAACGCATCCGCGCCGCCCAGGAACAGGGCTGCTTCGACCGCTGGCAGCGCCAGATGCGGCCGAGCGGGCCGCGCCCCGGCTGGAGCGTGACCGAAGTGCTCGACTGGGCCCAGCAGGGCCTGGAGCTGCACCCGGAGGAGTGGCGCCAGGTACCGGCCGCACGCTGCCTGGCGGCCGTCGCGGGCCCCGAGGACCGCCCCGAGCTGCTGCGCGCCGCGCGCACCGGCCCGGACGCCGCCCGCGCCGCCGCCCTGCGCCACCTCGCCGAGCGCGGCGACCCGGACGCCCTCGACCTCATCGAGACCGCGGCCGCCGATCCCTTCTCCAGCCGGCCGCTCGCCGAGGCCGCGCTCGCCGCCTTCGAGCGGATGCGGGGCCCGGCCGCCATCGAGCGGGCCCGCCGGTGGGCCCCGCGCCCCGATCCCGTCGGCGCGGCCGGCGCCACGATGCTGGCCCGCCGCGGCGGCCGCGGCGACGCCGACCTGGTGCTGGCCGCCTTGCGCCGTACGGTACGGACCGAGGGCCCGGACGCGGACGGGCTGTGGGAGTTGGTCGACGGGGCGGGCCGGCTGGGCGTGGCCTGCGCCGCGCCCGTACTGCGCCACATCTACCGCGAGACCTCCTCCTCGCACCTCAGGGGCCGTGCCGCGGGCGCGCTGGCCGTCACCGATCCCGGGTTCCCGGCGGGCTTCGCCGTCGAGTGCCTGTGGGACTGCGAGGAGAGCACCCGGGAGCTGGCCGCCCGGCACGCCGCGACCGGGGACGACCGGGTCGTGGAGCAGCTGCGGCGGCTGGCCGCCGATCCGGCCGAGGAGGCCGAGGTGCAGACGGCGGTACGCAGCCGGTTCGGGCCGGACGCGCCGGCGCTCTGAGCGCGCGGGGGGCTGAGAGGGTGTTTTCTGCCGATACTTCGTCCGGAAATGGCATCGTTTCACGGACGTACGGCAGTCCGCAGCGGAGAGCTACCGAGTGCCGCCCGAGGCCGCCCGGAAGTCGGCCACGAGCTGGTGCGCGTACTCGTTCTCAGGATCTAGACGCTCAACCGCTTCGTGGGCTTCCTGAAGCTGGTCTCTTTCGCACAGCAACCTCACGAGGTGATACAAGGCGCTACTGTCGCCAGCCTCAGCTCGGTGGCGCAGCGCTGTGTCCATCCCCCGCTCGTGAAGCGATCTGTTGAGGCGCCGACGCGCGTGGACGTCTGTGAGTGCGCGTTCGGTGAGCTGGTCGAATCGCTCCGCACGAACGAGCAGATCCATGTGCCACAGATGATTGTCATGCGCGAGGAAATCGGTGGAGTAGCACTCGGCACGAGCGCTCACCAGCGAGATAGCTGCATCCCAATCACTGATCTGTTCTGCCGCTTGTACCTGCTCCCGCCATTCCACAGGGCGAGTATCCCGCAGCGCCTTCCACAACGACACCGAGAATCGGTACCAGCGAGCATCCTTCGGCCGGCTTCCGGGTGGGCACGTGATGGTGGTTCAGGCTCCTCGCCAGGTTGGGGTGGATTCATGGGTGAGGCGGCGGGTCATGAGGGCGATCATGGCGATGTAGATCATGGCGGTGGAGCGGGTGGGCAGGGCTTCGTAGTCGCGGGCCAGGCGGCGGTGGTGCATGAGCCAGCCCAGGGTGCGCTCGACCACCCACCTGCGGGGCAGGACCTTGAAGCCCTTCGTGCCGGGGGCTCGGCGGACGACTTCGAGGTCGATGCCGAGGCGGGCGGCGTGGTCGACGAGGTACTCGCGGTAGCCGCGGTCGGCCCAGCCCTTGCGGAGGCCGGGGTGGTCGGCGGCGAGGCGGTCCAGAAGGCGTTCGCCGGCGACGGAGTCCTGGATGCTGGCGGCGGTGACCAGCACGGTGAGCATCAGGCCGGTGGTGTCGATGATGATGCTCCGCTTGCGGCCCACGATCCGTTTGGTCACGTCAGCGCCCTGTTCACGAAGGGGGACGTTGGTCAAGGTCTTCACGCTCTGCGCGTCGATCACGAAACCGGTCGATTCCGCGTTGCGGCTCTCTTCCTCGCGGACCCGGCGCCGCAGCAGGGCGTTGAGATGCTCGAAGATGCCGTCCTTCTCCCACCGGCCGAAGTAGCCGTAGACGGTGTTCCAGTGCGGGTAGTCGTGCGGCAGGTAGCGCCAGGGGATGCCGGTGCGGGCGACGTAAAGGATGGCGTCGAGCAGGTCGCGCAGATCGTGCTGGGGCGGGGTGCCGATGTTGAGCCCATGGCGGGCCTTGTCGTCCCGCCAGCTCGTCAACAGCGGTTCTACCAGGGCCCATCGGGCATCGGACAGGTCGCTGGGATACCGCCGCCGTTCGCTCATACTGCCAGGAGGCGGCAAGCATGCCCAGGGCGGCAGGGCGGCAGGGCGCGCAAGACCGGAGCGGAAGCATTCGGCGTGAACCAGCGCCTGTTGGGATGAAACAGGAGCAGATGGGGCGCAACAACGACTTCGCTGTCCCCTCCACCCCACTCGAACCGCCGCCCCCTCCAACCCCACCAATCACTCACCATCAAACGGCCTTAAACGTCACAAACGCGGGCTAAACGCCCTCTGAGAGCCTGTCTTTGAACCCCCGCCTGTGCCCCGACGCCCGGCACGCCCTCCCCCGAGCTCTTCGAGCAGGGGGACCCCCATCGCACGCACCGACCGCCGCTGCGCCCGCCCTTCGGGCGGACGACGGGGGTTCAAAGACAGGCTCTCACGGGCCGCCCGCGCTCCGGCGCCCGCCCGGTGCCCGCGCTCCGGCGCGGGCGCCAACGCTCATGGGACGTTCCCCGGCTGGAAAGATCCACGTGGCCGGAACCACGCCCGGCGGGCCGACAACAGCCCTATGCGTGTTGTCATCGTCACCGAGTCCTTCCCGCCCGACGTCAACGGCGTCGCTCATTGCGCCCTCGAAACCGCCCGGCACCTGGTCCGGCGCGGCCATGACGTACTCGTCGTCGCCCCCTTCGGTGCCGACGGCACGCCGGACGGCGGGCGGGCCGGGCCGTGCCCCGTCGTCCGCGTGCCCTCCGTACCGCTGCCGGGCTATCCGCAGGTCAGGGTGGCCCTGCCCGGCCGCCGCCTGGCCGCCGCGCTGGACGGGCACCGCCCGCACGTCGTCCATCTGGCCGGCCCGTTCGTCCTCGGAGCCCGCGCCATGGCCGCGGCCGTGCGGCGCCGCGTGCCCGCCGTCGCGGTGTACCAGACCGACCTGAGGCGCTACGCCCGCACCTACCTGCGAGCCGGAAGCGCGGCGGCCTGGCGGCGCCTGCGGGCGGTGCACGCGGCGGCCGACCGGACACTCGCCCCGTCCAGCTCCGCCCTGCACGACCTGGCCGCGCACGGCGTGCCCCGGGTGAGGCTGTGGCCACGCGGGGTGGATTCCATGAGGTTCCATCCCGCCCGGCGCGACAAGGTGCTGCGCAGCTCGCTCGCCGCAGGCCGGGAGCTGCTGGTCGGCTACGTCGGGCGGCTCGCGCCGGAGAAAGAGGTGCGGCTGCTGGCCCCGGTCTCCCGGCTGCCCGGCGTCCGGACCGTGGTGATCGGGGACGGGCCGAGCGCCCCCGGCCTGCGTGCCGCGCTGCCCGATGTGCGCTTCCTGGGCAGCCGCACGGGCGACGAACTGGCGCGGCTCATGGCATCCCTGGACGTGTTCGTGCACACCGGCCGCTACGACACCTTCTGCCAGACCGTCCAGGAGGCGATGGCAAGCGGCGCGCCCGTCGTGGCGCCCGCCGCGGGCGGCCCGCTGGACCTCGTGCGGCACGGCCGTACGGGACTCCTGGTGCCGCCGGGGGACGGAGCGGCGCTGCGCGACGCGGTCCGGCTGCTGGCCGGTGACCCGGCCGCGCGCGCCCGGCTGGGGGCGGCGGGCCGGGCAGCGGTCGAGCACCGCACCTGGGAAGTGGTCGGCGACGAACTGCTGGGCCACTACGAGGACGTGCTCGCGGAACGGACGGCGGTGGCCGTATGACGGCGCGACCACGGGGCTGACCGAGATACGGCAGAAAGCCGCCAGATCTTGCTCTTGGACAAGAGAATCGGCAGGTCACCGACTCGTCTCCGTCTGCCGCGAAGATCTCGCGTACGGCGCGAGGGGGCAGTGGGTGCGGCGGTACAAGGAGTAACGATTCCTGCGGCAGCGGGCGAGGCGCGCGAACTGGCTCTTGCCGGCTCCGTTCGAGGTAGCCGAGCCAGCCCGGCCGCCGCGGACGCCCTCCGGGCCGACGGTCTTCCACGCCGTGACGATGCCGGTCTGAGCGTCTGTCGGCCGGGGGCGCAGAGGCCGTCCGGGCCGGGCGACCCTCGTTCTTCGAGTCGCGTACCGCTATCACGTCACCGCATTTGCAGGTCCCGCACGCTCGGTAGTGGTGCCCGCCTTGGGCGCCTCTCCGGTTGGTCGACTCGTCGGCGCGCCGTTCCGGTCTGCGGAGAGGAAGGCATTCCGCGCGACACTGACGGAATGCGCGTTTTCTGCGCTTCGCGTGGGTATCTTCGTGGCTGAAAAATCTTGCACGCAGCCGGGAGGAAGCACCGTGGCCCACCCCCTGTCCGACTCACCGCAGCACCGCATCTTCGCCATGCTGGACGTGGACGGTGACGGCGCCATCACCCGTGCGGAATACCTCGAACGGGTCGGCCGCGTGGCGTCCGCCATGGAGCGCGAGGCTCACCATCCCGTCGTCACCGCCGCGCTCGCCGCCCATGAGGCGGTCTTCGCGGACATGGACGCCGACCACGACGGCCGCGTGACCTTCGAGGAGTACCGCGCCTGGGTGGGACACGAGACGTTCGAACGCTCCTGCCGGCCCGCGCTGGGCTCCCTGTTCGACATCGCCGACCTCGACGCCGACGGGTGCCTGGACCGCGACGCGTTCGTCCGCCTGCGCACCGCCGCGGGAAACGCCGGACCCGACGCCGCCGCGGCCTTCGACGCCCTCGACACCGACGGCGACGGGCTGGTCGGCCGCGACGCCTACCTGGCGGGCATCAAGACGTTCATCACCGCCGGCAGCTCTCCCATGGCCGCGGCATACGGCGCCGGGCGGCCGGTGCTCGCGGCGGTGTCCGAGAACGCGTCGGCCGGCCGCCCTTCCGGGCACGGAGGGGCGCAGTAGGCCGACGGCGCCTCTCGGGGGGCGTTTTCGTCAGTCGCGGCCCACGGCGTCGCCGTACCGCCCGTACGGAAGGGTCAGGCCGACGCTTCCCCCTCCACCCGCCGGGCACCGAGGCGCAGTGACGGTTCCGGGGCGGCCGGGCTGTTCTCCGGCTGACGGGACCAGCGGGCGGCGATCACCGCGCAGACCATCAGCTGGAGCTGGTGGTAGAGCATCAGTGGCAGGATGACCGGACCGGCCGCGCCGCCGAAGAGCACCGCCGCCATCGGCAGTCCCGTGGCGAGGCTCTTGTTCGAACCGCAGAAGACGATGGTGATGCGGTCCTCCCGGCAGAACCCCAGCCGGCGTGCGGCCAGCGAGGTCGTGACGAGGGCCGTGCCGAGCAGGCCCGCGGCCAGGAGCAGCAGGGCGAGCAGCCGGACGGGGGTGATCTGCTGCCAGATGCCCTGCGCCATGCTCCTGCTGAAAGCGGTGTAGACGACGAGGAGGATCGAGAAGCGGTCCAGGAGGCCGAGCGGCTTCCGGTGGCGGGTGAGGAGGCCGTCGGCCCAGCGGCGCAGCAGCTGGCCGGCGAGGAAGGGCAGTAGCAGCTGGGTGGCGATCGACAGCAGGCCGGCCGCCGAGAAGCTGAGGGCGGAGCCGATCAGCCAGGCCGCGAGCAGCGGGGTGGCGGCCATGCCGAACAGGCTGGAGTACGTGCCGGCGCAGATGGCGGCCGGGACGTTGCCACGGGCCGTGGAGGTCAGGGCGATCGAGGACTGGACGGTCGAGGGGACGACGCACAGGAAGAGCAGCCCGGTGTACAGCCGGTCGGTGAGCAGGAACGGGACGAGGCCGACCGCCGCCAGTCCCAGCAGCGGGAACAGGACGAAGGTGCTCGCCCCGGTCAGCAGGTGGAGCTTCCACTGCCGCAGTCCGTGCAGCGCCTCACGGGTGGACAGCCGCGCTCCGTAGAGGAAGAAGAGCAGGCCGATGGCGAGGTCGGCGGCGGTGCCCGCGGCCACGGCGCCCTGTCCGGTGGCGGGCAGCAGGGTGGCGAGCAGGACCGTGCCGAGGAGGGCCGCCACATACGGGTCGACCGTCTGCTTCAGCCGGCGCGCCGTCCGGGCGGCCCGCGCCGGGTCACTCATCGTCACCGGTCTGCCAGGGCGGGTGCCCGACGCGCGACGGGTCGGCGCCGGGGCCGTTCGCGTCCCGGGTGTGGACGTCGATGGCGCCGCCGCCCCCGTCGTGGTCGCTGCCCGCCGTCCCCTTGCCGGCGAGGAGGGTGTTGAGCGTCCGGTCGACCTCCAGCCAGGAGTCCGCCGAGGAGTTGTCGACCACCAGCAGGCCGATGGACGTGCCCGCACGGGGCGGTGGCGGTGTCTCCTCCTCGTCGTCCTGGGACTCGCACGGCGGTCGCGGCGGGTCCGGTGGGGACGGCGTCGCGGCCTGGGCCGCTGTGCCGCCCCACAGCACGCCCATCACCGCCGCGACGGCGACGGACAGGGTGGAGGGGCGCACGGCCCGGGACCGCTGGCCGCGGTCCCGGCGCCGCCCGGCGCCGCCCCGGAAGGGGTTCGGTGCCATCAGGAGGACCTCATCTCAGACGGGGGCCGGTTCGCGGTGGGTGTGGTGCCTGCTGATGTTCTTCTCCAACAGCTCGGTGGCGCCCCGGAGTTCGACGCTGCCGGTCTGTCCCGTGCCGGGCAGCCGGCCGTCGGCGTTCTTCAGGTCGGCCAGCGCCCCGTCGATGGCGCCGTGCGCGGCGAACAGGCACGGGGTGCTGTAGATCGCCACGTCCACGCCGAGGTCGGTCAGTTCGGTGAGCGACAGGCGCGGCGACTTGCCGCCCGCGATCTGGTTGAACAGCAGCGGTTTGCCGCCCACGACGGACCGGATGCGTTCGATCCACTCGACGCTGCGCACCCCGTCCACGAGGACGACGTCCGCGTCCGTCTCCGCCAACGCCGCCGCCCGCCGGACGATCTCCGCTTCCTCCGTGGCATCCGTACGCGCCACCACGACCAGGTCCGTGCGGCTGCTCAGCACCAGGTTGAGCTTGTCCAGGTACTCCTCCAGCGGGAGGATCAGCTTGCCGTCCGCGTGTCCGCACCGGCGGGGTCTTTTCTGGTCCTCCAGGATCACGCCGGAGGCTCCGGCGCGCTCCAGGCGCTGGACGACGTGGCAGGCGACCTCGGGGTCCACATAGCCGTCGTCGATGTCCACCAGCAGGTGGTGGGAGGGGAAGGCCAGCCGCAGCCGTTCCGTGAACTGCACCATGTCCGGCCAGGCGATGAATCCGATGTCGGGCAGGCCGTAATGCGATGCGGCGAAGCCGAATCCGGAGACGAACATCCCGTCGTAGTGCTGGGCCGCGATGGACGCCGAATACATGTCGTAGATACCGATGAGCGGTGTGGTGCGAGGCGACCGGACCGCCTCGCGCAGGGCACTGCCGTGCTGCATGTTTCTCCCGCCTCTCGAACCCGCGGGGCGCGGGTTCTTGGGGTGCTCTTGACCCGACGGTCCCAGGAAACCAAGGGCGAGTAAAAGGATTTCGGGAAGCAGCACCCGTTTGGGGAAACGGTGCAGGTCAAACCCGTAAAGTGGAATTCCTTACGATCTGATGCGCCTACCACGGAAGTGACGTTTCGGCGAGGGATCGAGGGGGCGTATTGGCGATGAGCTGAAATGCGCCGGAGGCTTCCCGGCCGTTCGCGGCCGGTTCGCCGCGCACGCCGGACGGCGCCGGTGGCGGAAATCGCCGGGCCCGCCAAGTCCGCTGCCACAATGGCGGCATGACGGGACGCTGGGAGTTCTGGATCGACCGGGGCGGCACGTTCACGGACGTGGTGGGGCGGCGGCCCGACGGGCGGCTGGTCACCGGCAAACTGCTCTCGCACCGCCCGGGAAGCACCGAGGACGCCGCCGTCGCCGGGATCAGGGCGATGCTGGGCCTGGCGCCCGGCGAACCGGTCCCCGCCGAGCGGATCGCCGTCGTCAAGATGGGCACGACCGTGGCCACCAACGCCCTGCTGGAGCGCACGGGTGAGCCGACCGTGCTGGTCACCACCGAGGGCTTCCGGGACGCGCTGCGCATCGCCTACCAGAACCGGCCGCGGATCTTCGACCGGCGGATCGTCCTGCCCGAAGCGCTGTACGAGCGGGTGATCGAGGTCCCGGAGCGGGTGGACGCGCGCGGCGGGGTCGTCCGGCCGCTGGAGCCGGACGCGGTGCGGGCGGAGCTGGCGCGGGCGTACGGGGACGGGCTGCGCAGCGCGGCGGTGGTGCTGCTGCACGGCTACCGCCACGCCGGCCACGAGAAGGCCGTGGCCGCACTGGCGAAGGAGGCGGGCTTCGCGCAGGTCAGCTGCTCGCATGAGGTCAGCCCGCTGATGAAGCTGGTGCCGCGCGGCGACACCACCGTCGTGGACGCCTACCTCTCGCCGATCCTCGGCCGGTACGTGGACGAGGTGGCCCGCCGGCTCCCCGGCATCCGGCTGATGTTCATGCAGTCCAACGGCGGGCTGCGGGAGGCCGCGCACTTCCGCGGCAAGGACGCGGTGCTCTCCGGCCCGGCGGGCGGCGTCGTCGGGATGGCCCGCGCCTCGGCCGAGGCGGGCGACGGGTACGACCGGGTGATCGGCTTCGACATGGGCGGCACCTCCACCGACGTGTCGCACTACGCGGGTTCCTTCGAGCGGATCTTCGGCAACGAGGTCGCGGGCGTACGGATGCGGGCGCCCATGATGAACATCCACACCGTCGCGGCGGGCGGCGGGTCGGTGCTGCACTTCGACGGGCGGCGCTACCGCGTCGGCCCCGACTCGGCGGGCGCCGTCCCGGGACCGGCCTGCTACCGGCGCGGCGGACCGCTGACCGTCACGGACGCCAACGTGATGCTGGGCCGCGTCCAGCCGGCGTACTTCCCCGCGGTGTTCGGGCCGGACGGGGACGAGCCGCTGGACGCCGTGACGGTACGGGACCGCTTCGCGCGGCTGGCCGAGGAGGCGGCCGAGGCCACCGGCGACCGGCGCGGTCCGGAGGAGGTCGCGGCCGGGTTCCTGGACATCGCGGTGCTGAACATGGCCAACGCGGTCAAGAAGATCTCCGTCCAGCGCGGATACGACGTCACGCGCTACGCGCTCACCGGCTTCGGCGGCGCGGGCGGCCAGCACGCCTGCGCGGTCGCCGACGCGCTGGGCATCGGCACGGTCGTCGTACCGCCGCTGGCCGGTGTGCTGTCCGCGTACGGCATCGGGGTCGCCGACGCGACGGCCATGCGGGAGCAGGCCGTCGAGGTGGAGATCGACCCGGAGTCGGACGCAACAGACCTCGCCGAGGTGCATGGTGTCTGTGACCGGCTGGCCGGCCGGACCCGCCGCGAACTGCTCGACGACGGCGTCCCGGAGGGCAGCGTCACCACCCGGGCGCGGGTGCTGCTCCGCTACGCCGGGACGGACTCGGCGATCGGCGTGGCGCTGGACAGCCCGCGGGCGATGGCCGCCGAGTTCGTACGGGCGCACCGCGCGCGGTACGCGTTCACGATGGACAAGCCGCTGATCGCCGAGGCGGTCTCGGTGGAGGCGGTGGGCGCGGCGGGCGGTACGGCCGGGCACGAGGTGCCGACGGGGGAGCGGGCAGGGAAGCTGGAGCCGGTCGCGACGGTGGAGATGTTCGCGCAGGGGCGCTGGCAGCACACCGATCTGTTCGCACGTGGCGACCTGCGCCCCGGTGACACCCTCACCGGCCCCGCGATCATCGCCGAGGACGACGCGACGACGGTCCTCGATCCGGGGTGGCAGGCGTGCGCGGGGGAGCGCGGCCATCTGCTGCTGACCCGGGCGCGGCCCCGCGCGGGCGGGTCGGCGGTCGGCACGGACGCCGATCCGGTGCTGCTGGAGGTCTTCAACAGCCTCTTCATGGCGATCGCCGAGCAGATGGGCGTCCGCCTGGAGAACACCGCCCACTCGGTCAACATCAAGGAGCGGCTGGACTTTTCCTGTGCTCTCTTCGATCACGAAGGCAACCTCATCGCCAACGCCCCGCACATCCCCGTGCATCTCGGGTCGATGGGGGAGTCCATCAAGGAGGTGCTCAAGCGGCGGCGCGGCGCGGGCGACCTGCGCCCCGGCGATGTGTACGCGGTCAACGACCCGTACCACGGCGGTACGCACCTGCCGGACGTCACGGTCGTCACCCCGGTCTTCGACGACGCCGGCGAGGAGCTGCTGTTCCTGGTCGCCTCGCGCGGCCACCACGCCGAGATCGGCGGTATCACCCCGGGCTCGATGCCCGCCTTCAGCCGCACCATCCAGGAGGAGGGCGTCCTCTTCGACAACTGGCTGCTGGTGCGGGACGGCCGGCTGCGGGAGGAGGAGACGCGCGAGCTGCTCGCCGCCGGGCCGTACCCCTCACGGGCCCCGGACGCCAATATCGCGGACCTTCGGGCCCAGATCGCCGCCAACGAGAAGGGCATCAGTGAACTGCGCACGATGATCGGGCAGTTCGGCCTGGACGTGGTGCGCGCCTACATGGGACACGTCCAGGACAACGCCGAGGAATCGGTTCGCCGGATCATCGCGCGCCTGGCGGACGGCTCGTACCGCTACGAGACCGACAGCGGCGCGGTCATCCAGGTCGCGCTGACCGTGGACCGCGCGGCCCGCAGCGCCGTGCTGGACTTCGCCGGGACCTCGGAACAGCTGCCCGGCAACGCCAACGCGCCGAGTTCGGTGGTGATGGCGGCGGTGCTCTACGTCTTCCGCACGCTCGTCGCCGAGGACATCCCGCTCAACAGCGGCTGCCTGAAGCCGGTCGAGGTGCGCATCCCGCCCAGCTCCATGCTCGCGCCCGAATTCCCCGCGGCCACGGTCGCGGGCAACGTGGAGACCTCGCAGGCCGTCACCGGCGCGCTCTACGCCGCCCTCGGCGTGCAGGCCGAGGGCTCGGGCACGATGAACAACCTCACCTTCGGCAACGACCGGGTGCAGTACTACGAGACAGTCGCCAGCGGCTCGGGCGCGGGCGACGGCTTCGACGGCGCGGACGCGGTACAGACCCATATGACCAACTCGCGGCTGACCGACCCCGAGGTACTGGAGTGGCGCTACCCCGTACGGGTGGAGTACTTCGCCGTACGCGAGGACAGCGGCGGCTCCGGCCGCTGGCGCGGCGGCCAGGGCGTCGAACGCCGGCTGCGCTTCCTGGAACCGGTGACCGTGGCCCTGCTCACCGGGCACCGGCGGGTGCCGCCGTACGGCATGGCGGGCGGTGGGCCGGGCGCGACCGGCGACAACCTGGTCCGCCGGGCGGACGGTACGGAAGAGGCGCTCGCAGGGTGCGACGTGGCGGAGATCGGCGCGGGGGACGTGCTGGTGATCCGGACGCCGGGAGGCGGGGGGTACGGGCCGCCGCCGCCCGGCTCAGGCGGCGGCGCGTGAGCGCCGGGGCACGAAACGGACCGGCGTCCCCGGTGCCGCCTGTGCCGCCGCGGTGAGGAAGCGCTCCGGGACGACGCCGACGACCGGATAGCCGCCTGTCGTCGGGTGGTCGTTGAGGAAGAGCACCGGCAGACCGTTCGGGGGCACCTGGAGGGCGCCCAAGGGCATGCCCTCACTGGGGAGTTCGCCCTCCTGGCGGCGTTCCAGGGGCGGACCCTCCGTGCGCAGGCCGATGCGGTTGCTCGCCGAGGAGACGCGGAAGCGGCCGGTGGCGAGGGTGCGCAGGCCCGCTTCGGTGAACCAGTCGTCGCGCGGTCCCAGTACGCAGGGCAGTACCAGCTCCGTGATGGGCAGCCCCGAGCGCGGGACGGCGTCCACCTGGGCGGGCGGGCCGTACGGCGTGCCGAGCGGCAGCACACCGCCGTCGGTCAGCGGCGCGGGGCCGAGGCCGGAGAGCAGGTCGGCGGCGCGGCTGCCGAGCACCGGCTCCGCGTCGACGCCGCCGGCGAAGGCGAGGTACGAGCGGAGTCCGGCGGTGGCCGGACCGGCGTCCAGCACCGCGCCCGCGGGGACGCGTACCGGCGCGCCCCAGGGGGCGGGGCGGCCGTCGACGGTGACCGGGCAGGGCGCCCCGGTCACCACGGCCACGGTGTCCGTGCGGACCCGTACGGCGCAGCCGGTGAGGGTGGTCTCCAGGGTGGCGGACGTCTCCGGGTTGCCCACGAGCCGGTTGGCGAGCCGGTGGGCGGGCTCGTCCAGGGCGCCCGCGCGCGGTACGCCGAGGTGGGCGTGGCCCGCGCGGCCGAGGTCCTGGACGGTGGTCAGGGCTCCGGCGCGTACGACACAGAAGGCGCGGTCGGTCATCGGGCTTCCTGGGATGTTTGCGTTGAAACCGGAATGAAGCGGACGCGAGTGCCGGGGGAGAACAGGGCCGCCGGATCGCGGTCCGGGTCCCACAGGTCGACGTCACTGGTGCCGATGAGCTGCCAGCCGCCCGGCGAGGAGCGCGGATAGACGCCGGTGTACGGGCCCGCCAGGGCGACCGAGCCGACCGGGACCTTGGTACGTGGCGTGGCCCGGCGCGGCACGTGGCGGCGCTCCGGCAGGCCCGTCAGATAGCCGAAGCCCGGCGCGAACCCGCAGAAGGCGACGTGGAATTCGGTACCGGAGTGGATGCGGACCACGTCCTCGGGCGTGGTGTCCCACAGGGCCGCCACATCGGCGAGGTCGGGACCGTCGTAGCGCACCGGGATCTCGATGGCGGGCCGGTCGCCGGCGGTGGCCGGGGGAATGTCCCAGCCGGGCAGCTCGGCGGCCAGCCGGCCCGGGTCGGCCAGCCCGTCGAGCAGGACCGTGCGGGCGGCCGGGACGATCTCGCGGACCGCGGGGAGGGTGCCCGCGGCGGCGCGGCGCAGCAGCTCGGCGTGGAACGCCTCGACGGCCGCGGCGTCGTCCAGCTCGACGAGCAGGCCGTGGTCGCCGACCGGCACGGGGCGCAGGGGCAGCCGGGACCGGACGGCCGGGGCACGGCCGCCGGACGTACCGGTACTCACGCGAAGCTGCCGATCCGCACGCCAGCCGCGGTCAGCTCGTCGCGTACCCGCCGTGCGAGGTCCGCGGCGCCGGGGGTGTCGCCGTGCAGGCACAGTGAGCGCGCTTCGGTCCGTACGGTGCTGCCGTCGACGGCGGTGACGGTGCCCTCCGTCGCCATGCCCAGCGCGCGCTTGACGACCTCGTCCGGGTCGTGGATGACGGCGCCCGGCTCGCGGCGCGAGACCAGCGTGCCTTCGGGGGTGTAGGCGCGGTCGGCGAACGCCTCGCCGACGACGGGCAGGCCGACGCGGCGGGCCGCCTCGTGCAGCTGGGAGCCGGGCAGGCCGAGGATGGGCAGCGGGGTGCCGGCGGTCCGTACGCCCTCCAGGACGGCGGCGGACTGCGCCTCGTCGTGGACGCAGCGGTTGTAGAGCGCGCCGTGCGGCTTGACGTACGCGACCCGGGTCCCGGCGGCGCGGGCGAAGACCTCCAACGCGCCGATCTGGTACGCGATCTCGTCGGCCAGCTCGCGCGGCGGTACGTCCATGGCGCGGCGCCCGAAGCCCGCGAGGTCGCGGTAGGAGACCTGGGCGCCGACGACCACGCCGCGCTCGGCGGCCAGCTCGCAGACCCGGCGCATGGTGCCCGGGTCCCCGGCGTGGAAACCGCAGGCCACGTTGGCGCTGGTGACAACGGACAGCAGGGCCTCGTCGTCGGTGAGCTCCCAGCGCCCGAAGCCTTCCCCGAGGTCGGCGTTGAGATCGACGAGGGGGGTGGTCACCGGGTCGCTCATAGAAGTCGCAAGTCCGTTCCGGAAGTGGCCCACGCGGGTGGGCCCACGGGCAGCAGATCACTGGTTCTGAACCGGCCGGCCCGTATCCGTAGTGGCTCTCCCCCTGAGGGCACTCGGGCCGGCCGGTGGTCAGGCCAACGTAAGCGATCGTTCAACGATCCGACAAGAGGTGTGTTGTCTCGTTCTGCCATCTGGGATTGACTGCCGCACAGAGCACAAGGGGTGCGCGTACGGGGCGAAAGCGGGGACGGCGATGGCGGGCGGGACGACACGGGGCGATCGGCACAGGCTCGCCGAGGTCTCGGACCTGGCGGGCGACCGGGTGCTGCTGGGACGGTCCAGCACCGCGGAGCGGGTCGCCGACATTCTCCGGGACCGCATCACCGAGGGCTACTTCCCGCCCGGCGCGCGGCTGTCCGAGGAGAGCATCGGCGGGGCCCTGGGGGTCTCGCGCAACACCCTGCGCGAGGCGTTCCGCCTGCTCACGCACGAGCGCCTGCTGGTGCACCAGCTCAACCGCGGCGTCTTCGTGCGCATCGTGACGGTGGCCGACCTGGACGACATCTACCGGGTCCGTACGCTCGTGGAGTGCGCCGCGGTACGCAGCCTGGGCGAGCCGCCGCACCCGGTGGGGGCGATGGAGGCGGCCGTGGTGGCCGGCGAGAGCGCCTTCGAGGAGCGCGCCTGGCGCGACCTGGGCACCGCGAACCTCCGCTTCCACCAGGCGGTGGCGGGCCTGGCGGGCAGTCCGCGCACCGACGAGCTGATGCGCGGGGTGCTCGCGGAGCTGCGGCTGGTGTTCCACGTGATGGACGATCCGCGCCGCTTCCACGCGCCGTACCTGACCCGCAACCGGCAGATCCTGGAGGAGCTGCAGGCCGGGAACGGGGCCGCCGCCGAGCGGCTGCTGGAGGTCTATCTGGAGGACTCCAGGGCGCAGCTTTCCGGGGCGTACGCCCAGCGCATAGCGGCGCAATAGGGCGTATGGGAGGGCTGGAGTTTCACTCCCGTCAACCCCTTGTCGGATCGTTGAACAATCGCCTAACCTCCTCGCATCCTCCTCACGGTCCGCGTGGGGTCCCGTATGCGGAAGGCGGACCCATGATCGTGCTTCTCGGCGTGCTCGTGGTCGTGGTCGGCTTCGCCACCAAACGCAATGCCCTGCTGGTCGTGGGCGTTGCGGGCATCGTCACCGGCCTGCTCGGCGGCCTGTCGCCGCAGGAGGTCCTGGCGGCCTTCGGCACCGGCTTCGCGAGCAGCCGGGCGGTGACGATCTTCGCGATCACCCTTCCGGTGATCGGCCTCCTGGAGCGCTACGGCCTCCAGGAGCAGGCCCGGCGCCTGATCGCCCGCTTCGCCAAGCTGACCACCGGCCGCTTCCTCGCGATCTACCTGGCCATGCGGCAGATCGGCGCGGCCGTCGGACTGACGCACGTCTTCGGACACGCGCAGACCGTGCGCCCGCTGGCCGTGCCGATGGCCGAGGGAGCCGCTGAGCGCAAGCACGGGCGGCTGACCGAGAAGGGCCGGGAGAAGGTCCGCTCGTTCTCCGCGAGCGCCGACAACGTGGGGCTGTTCTTCGGCGAGGACGTCTTCCTCGCCGTCGGCTCGATCCTGCTGATCACCAGCTTCGTCAACACCACGTACAACACCCACCTGGAGCCGCTGCACCTGGCGCTGTGGGCCATCCCCACCGCGCTGTGCGCCCTGGCCGTGCACGGCTGGCGGCTGCTGCGCCTGGACCGGTACCTGGAACGCGAACTGGTCGCCGCCAACATCGAGCCCGTCGCCGAGGGAGCAGCCAAGTGATCAAGGCAGAGTGGTTCTACTGGCTCGTCGGCCTGAGCTTCCTGGTGATGGCCTCCCAGATGCTCACCGACCGCAGCAACCCCAAGCGTCTGGGCACCACCGCCTTCTGGGGCCTGCTCGGCGTCGGCTTCATCTACAGCAGCTGGGTGGTCGAGAAGAAGGCCCCCGCCGAACCGCTGGGCGCGGCCGTCCTGATCATGATCGTGCTGGCCGGCTTCGGGTTCACCGGGCGCGGTACGCCGCGCACCACCACGCCCGAACAGCGTGCGGCGAGCGCCCTGAAGCTGGGCAACAAGCTGTTCGTGCCGGCGCTGGCCATCCCGGTCGTCGCCCTGGTGTGCGCCGTCGGCGTCAAGAAGCTCTCGATCGGCGGTGAACCGATCCTCCAGGAGGGCAGCGAGACCATCCTGGGGCTCGGCATCGGCGCCGTCGTCGCCCTCGTGGTCGGCATGATCATGCTGCGCGAGAAGCGGATAGCGGTCCCCGTACAGGCCGGCCGCTCCATGCTGGAGGCGATGGGCTGGGCGATGCTGCTGCCGCAGCTGCTCGCCACCCTCGGCACCATCTTCCAGCTCTCCGGCGTCGGCACCCAGGTCGGCAAGGTGGCCACCGCCGTCCTGCCCGAGGACTCCCTGTACGTCGCGGTGATCGTCTACTGCATAGGCATGGCCCTGTTCACCGTGGTCATGGGCAACGCCTTCGCCGCCTTCCCCGTGATGACCGCGGCCGTCGGCTGGCCGGTGCTCATCGAGCACTTCCACGGTGACGCGCCCGCCGTCCTGGCCATCGGCATGCTCGCCGGGTTCTGCGGAACACTCGTGACCCCGATGGCGGCCAACTTCAACATCGTCCCGGCCGCGCTGCTGGAACTGAAGGACCAGTACGGCCCGATCAAGGCCCAACTGCCCACGGCCGGCGTGCTGCTCGGCTGCAACATCGTGGTCATGGCCCTGTTCGCCTTCTGACCGCACCCACCGCCCCACCCGCCACCGCACGACACGAACCGCACCCGGACCGGGGGGTACCGCGCGGCTCACGAACCACAGGGAACGCCATGACGCGGACGTCACGCATCCTGCTCACCGGATTCGAGCCCTTCGACGGCGAGAGCTCCAACCCCTCCTGGGAGGCGGTGCGGCAGGCCGCCGCGGCGCCGCCTGCCGGCCTGGAGATCACCGCCGTCGAACTGCCCTGCGTCTACGGGCGCTCGCGCACCGCGCTGCGCGAGGCCGTCGCCGCCCACGACCCCGACCTCGTGCTGTGCGTCGGGCAGGCGGGCGGCCGCCCCGACCTGACCGTGGAACGGATCGCCGTCAACATCGACGACGCCCGGATCCCCGACGTCTCGGGCGCCCAGCCCATCGACGAGACGATCGTGCCCGGCGGCCCGGCCGCGTACTTCGCCGCGCTGCCCGTCAAGGCGTGCGTGGCCGCCGTACGCGAGGCGGGGGTGCCCGCCTCCGTCTCCAACACCGCCGGCACCTTCGTCTGCAACCACGTCTTCTACGACCTGATGCACCTGGTCGCCACCGAGCGGCCCGCGCTGCGCGGCGGCTTCGTCCACGTGCCGTACGCTCCGCATCAGGTCGCCGGCCGGTCGCTGCCCTCACTCGCGGTGAGCGCCGTCGCCGAGGGACTGTGTGTGATCGCTGCCACCGCCGTACGTACAAATACGGACATCAAGGCCGTCGGAGGCGCCACACACTGACCTCGGGGCCCGTGCCGTTTCGTCCGTTGTCAGTGCGAGCGCCTACGCTGTGCGACGTGACTTTTCCTGCCCCGGGGACCGCTGCGTCCCAGCTCAACGGCGTGGCCCGGCCCGAAGGCCCCTCCCGGCCCGCGCCGGGCCCGGCCGCCGACGAGGGCCTGGCCCGCCGGCTGCGCGCCCTCGCGTGCACCGCGCCGCTGCACGACCTGGACGCGCGCAAGGCCAACCTCGCCGGTGAGTACGGGGTGTATGCGATGGCGGAGGTGGCGCTCGCCGCCATCGACCTGGTCACGCTGCACATGGACTTCGACACCGGCGCCGACCACGAGCAGATAGTGGCCAGGCTGCTCCCGCGCATCGCCGCGCAGACCCCGCGCCGCCCCGCGGCCGAGCACGAGCGCGTCGCCCGCTGGGTGCTGGAGAACCTGATCAACGTCGGCAGCGTCGACCGCGGCTTCCGCGCCGTGTACGGCACGTTCGGCCCCGAGGGCGAGTACGTCCGCCGTGACTACGACTTCAAGCTCATCGAGGAGGTCCCCGGGCCCGGCGGCGGGGTCTACCTCCGGACGACCGACGAAGCCGTCAACGTCCTGGTCGGCGCCCTCGACACGGACGTGACGAGCGCCCAGATCGCCGCCGAGGTCAAGCTGGAGGTGCTCATCAGCCGCGGCCGGCTGGCGGACGCCCAGCTCGCCGCCGAGCAGGCCCGCTACCGCACCGTGCAGTACGCCGAGACGCTGCGCCGCACCCTGGACGCCACCCGCCGCAACGTCCGCGCGGTGGACTGGCTGCGCGCCGTCCCCGACATGATCGCCGAAGCCCTCGACCATGTCGCCGACCGCTACCGCCACGAGAACGCCATCCTCACCAACATCCGCAAGGCCCGCGACGAGACCGAGGACCAGGAGAACAAGCGGCGCGCCGCCGAGCTGGTCGACATCGTCAGGGACTGCATCCGCCGGCACACCCAGCTGCAGTCCCGGCTGCTGGAGGCGGGCCCGCTCTTCCGCGCCGAGCAGGACCGCCAGGCGTTCGCGCCGCCCGCCGGACGCTCCGGCCTCGACCTGTACGGCCAGCTCGTCGCCCCGGTCCTGCCGCTGCCCGTGGAACAGGCCACCCGGGTCACCGACGCCTTCTTCGCGCGCGGCACGGGCTTCCGTACGGGCACCTCCGTACGGCTCGGCGACCTCGTCGGCCTGCTCTTCCAGCCGCCCGTCGAACGTGAGCACCTGGGCGCCGAGATGCCCGAGCCGGACCTGATCGCCACCCCGGACGACAGCCGCTTCTCCGAGGAGCAGCTGGAAGCCGCGCAGACCCTGCTCGACCTGCCCGCCGACGCGCCCCGCCGGCTGTCCGGACTGCTCGCCGAAGCACGCCGCAGCGACCCGGACCTGCCGTACCTGGTCGCCCTGCTGGCGGTGCACGCGGCCAGCCCGCCGGTCGGCACCGCCTACCGCCAGGGCGAACAGCACCTGCTCTTCGCCGTCGACGACGGCACCGTGCTGGAGGACGAGGAGTTCGGCGGCGCCGACCTCATCGTCGGCAAGGCCCTGCTGGACGCGGCGGGCATGGCGGCCGACCGCTCGGAGGTGGCGTGATGCCGGCGGCCGGACAGAGCGCGCGCAGGACGCCGTCAGCAGAGCGGCACAAGGAAGTTCGCATGGAGGTACGGGCGTGAGTGAGTACGGAACCGGCGCCGAGGGCGGCGTCGAAGACCCGGCGCAGGCAGACCTGACCGCCGCGGCGGAGCAGCCGGCCTGGACCGCGCCCGCCCCGGCGGGCCCCGCCCCCGTCACGCCCGCCGACGCCGCGGACGCCGCGCGGCTGGTCTCCTTCGGGCTCCAGCCCAAGCTGCTGCCCGCCCGGGACGCCGAGTACGGCGAACTGCTCCGCCGCTACCGCGACGAGCCCGCCTTCGCGCGCCTCGCCGACGCCGTCGCCACCGGCCTCGGCCTGGTCGTCCTGGAGGTGTCCCCGCGCGCCGGGATGGCCGTCACCGCCGACGAGGACTCCGTCTTCGCCGTACGGATGGGCGACTACGCCCGCCGCGCCTCCGCCGACTCCGCCGACCGCTTCCTGCACGGCCTGGCCCACCTCGCCGTCGCCGCGATGTCCTTCCCGCGCCCCGAGGACCTCGCCGACGACGGCTACATCGGCCGGATCACCGTCAACGGCGTGGACGCCTTCGTCCGGCAGGCGTGCCGCCGCCTGGAGGAGCGCGCCGAAGAGCAGGGCGAGAACACCGACCCGGCCACCGGCGCCCCCGGCCTGGAAGCCGCCTGGCGGACCTACGCGCGGCGCAGCGCCACCGGCGCCACCAAGGACGCGCGGCGGCTGGCCGGTTCGACCACCGGCATCATCGCCAAGGCCGTCGCCTTCCTCGTCGACTCCGGCTTCCTCCAGCGCACCGGCGACGACGCCGGCGGCGCGTACCGCACCACCGCCCGCTACCAGCTCCAGGTGCGCGACATGGCGGGCAGCGCCGCCATGGCCGAACTGCTGGAGCTGGGCGTCGTCCCGGTCGGCGACGGCAGCGCCAGCCTGCTGCCCGCCGAGGACACCGACGACCTCGACCTGGTCTCCGACGCGGGACTGCCCTTCCACTCCTCCTGACCGCCCGGGGCCGCACACCACCGGCCCCGCCCCCACCGACCGCCGGTCCACCGACCACCGTCCGCCCACACAACGAGAGTCCGCCGCCATGTACGAGCTGTCCCGGGTCCGCCTCTACTCCATCGGGCCCGCCGGTGCGCGCTACGCCGACACCGTGCTGGACCTGCGCGGAGTCGGCGCGCCCGTGCCCGACCCGGCGCCGGCGCAGGCGGACTTCTTCGAGGACGAACCGGTCGGCCCGCCGCGCCGCCCCGCCCCCGCCGGTGTCCTCTTCCTGGAGAACGGCGGCGGCAAGTCCGTCCTGCTCAAGCTCATCTTCTCGGTGATGCTGCCCGGCCACCGCAACACCCTGGGCGGCGCCAGCTCCGGCGTGCTGCGCAAGTTCCTGCTCGCCGACGACTGCGGTCACGTCGCCCTGGAGTGGCAGCACACCCTCACCGGCGAGACCATCGTCGTCGGCAAGGCCAGCGAGTGGCGCGGCCGGCAGGTCTCCAACGACCCGCGCAAGTTCGCCGAGGCGTGGTACAGCTTCCGCCCCGGCCCGGGGATGAGCCTGGACTCGCTGCCGGTCGCCGAGGCCACCATCGTCCGCCCGCGCGGCGAGCCGACGGAGGGCGCCTCGGGGGCCCGGGGCCGCCGCCGTACGATGAAGGGCTTCCGCGACGCCCTGGTCGAGGCCGGCAAGAACTACCCCAACCTGGACGTCTCCTGGGTCGAGATCCACGAGCGGTGGAACGAACACCTCGGCGAACTGGGCCTGGACCCCGAACTGTTCCGCTACCAGCGGGAGATGAACGCCGACGAAGGCGAGGCCGCCGGCCTCTTCGCCGTCAAGAACGACTCCGACTTCACCGACCTGCTGCTGCGCGCGGTCACCGACACCCGCGACACCGACGGCCTCGCCGACCTGGTGCACGGCTTCGCGCACAAGCTGGGACGCCGCGCCGAACTGACCGCCGAGCGCGACTTCACCGCCGGTTCGCTGGACCTCCTGTCCCGTATCGCGGACGCCGCCGAGCAGCGCGAAACCGCCCGTGAGGTACACGCCGGCGCCGAACGCCGCACCCGCACGCTCGCCCAGCGGCTGCACGCCCGCGGCACCGAGGAGCGCGGCCGCGCCGCCGAGTTCGCCGAGCAGGTCGCCACCGCCGCGCACGCGGTCACCGACGCCGAGCGGGTGCGCGAGCGCCGCGCGCTGATCTCCGCCGAGATCGCCTACCGGCACGCCTCGCTGGCCCTCGCCGCCGCCGAGAAGGGCGCCGCCGCCCAGCGCCGCGAGCTGAACGACGCCCGTACGCTGCACTCCGCCTGGCAGGCCGCCGAGACCGTGCTGCGCCACCGCACCGCCGCCGACCGGGCCACCCGCGTCGCCGCCGCGATCCGCGAGGCCGAGCGGGACGCCGCGCCCGCGCTCGCCGCCCGGACGAAGGCCGCCACCGAGCTGGTGCGCGCCCTCCAGGGCGCCGCCGGCATCAGCGAGGGCATCGCCAACGAGCAGGAGGAGCGCTCCGCCGCCCTCCAGGACACCAGCGACACCGCGCACCGCGACGCCACCGCCGCCGCCACCCACGCCCAGCGCGCCCGCAGCGAGGCCGAACACCTCAAGCAGCGCCTCGCCGAGGTCGAGCAGGAGACCTCCGAAGCCGTACGGGCCGGCTGGCTCGACGACTCGGCGCCGGACGCCGACCCGGCCCGCGCCGCGCTGGCCGCCTCGGACGCGGAGAAGGCCACGGTCGAGGGCTGGGAAGCGGCCCGCGAGGCCGCCACCCGCTCCGCCGACCGGGCCCGGGAGGCCGCCACCCGCCTCGCCGCCGCCGAACTGGCCGCGGCCCGCGCCGAGGACGCCGCCCAGGCCGCGGAGCGCGCGTACGACGCCGAGCGGCAGGCCGCCGAATCGATCGGCGCCGAACAGCGCCTCGCCGACCTGCTCGGGCTGCCGCAGACGCAGGCCAGGGCAGGCGTGCCCGGGCAGCGCGCGGGGGACGAAACCGGCGAGGGTGACGCTCCCCGCCGCGTCCCGCGTCCCGCCTCCGAAGGCCCCCTGACCGCCGAAGAACTCGACCGCAACGCCGACGACCTGCGCGAACTCCTCGACGAGAGTGTCGCCTCCGCCGAGCGCCAGCTCTTCGACCTGCGCACCGCCGCCGCCGACGACGCCCGTATCCTCGGCGCGCTGGGCGACGGCGGCCTGCTGCCGCCCGGCCCCGACGTGCTCGCCGCCGTCGAGTACCTGGGCGAGCACGGCGTGCCCGCGCTGCCCGGCTGGCGCTACCTCGCCCAGTCCGTCGACCCCGCCGACCACACCCGCGTACTGGCCGCCCGCCCCGAGCTGGTCGACGGCGTCATCATCACCGACCCGGAGACCCACGCCCGCGCCCGCGACGTGCTCGCGCAAGCCGCGCTGCTGCCGCGCTCCACCGTCGCCGTCGGCACCGCCGCCGCCCTCCTCGCGCCCACCCCGGCGCCGGATGCCCAGGACAGCGGCGTCTTCCTCGTCCCGCCGAACCCGGCCATGCACGACGAGTCCGCCGCCGACGAGGAGCGCCAGGCGCTGCGGGCCCGCGCCATAGAGCGGGACGACGAGATCCGCACCCTCGCCTCGCGCCTGGCGGGCGACCGCGCGCTGGCCGCCCGCCTCTCCTCCTGGCGCACCGGCTGCCCGCCCGGCCGCCTCGCCGAACTGGCCACCGCCGCCGAGGAAGCCCGTACGGCCGCCGACACCGCCGCCGGGGAACTGGCCGAGGTGCGCACGGTACGCGCCGAGGCCGACGAGGAGGCCGCCGAGACTGCCCGGGTGCGCGATCAGCGGCAGGAGGCCGCGCAGCGCGCCCGCCGGGTCGCCGACGCCCTCGCCGGGCTCGCCCACCGGTTGCGCGAACGCGCCTCCTGGCAGGTCAGGCTGCGTGAACTGGCCGACGAATCTGCCGAGTTGGAGGCCCGCGCCGAGGAGTGCGTAGACCGGGCGCGGGCCGCGGACGAGGACCGCCGCACCGCCCAGCGCGCCGCCGACGACGCCCGCCGCACCGCCCACGCGCTGCGCGCCGAACGCGCCGAGATCGCCGGTGTGCCGGACGACATCGGCGAGGCCGGCACCGAGCCCGCGGCGGGCTCGCTGCCTTCGCTCCGTGAGGCCTACCGCGCCGCCTCCCAGCTGTACGAAAAGGTGGGCGTCGGCGCCGACCTGCGCGCCGAACAGGCCCGCGCCGAAGGCGACGAGAGCGCCGCGCTCGCCGAGCTGAACCGCCTCACCAACAAGGTCCGCACCCGCGCCGAACAGCTCCTGGAAAGCCCCGACGCCGCCGACGGCCCGTCCCGGCAGGCCGCGTCCGCCCGCGCCGAGGCCCTGGTCGCCCGGCTGGAGGCCCGCGCCTCCGCCGCCAGCGAGCAGCTCGGCCGGCTGCGCGGCGAGGCCGAACGGCTCGCCCCGGCCGACGGCGAGGCACACACCGAACTGCCCGAGGACATGGTCCCCGCCGACGCGGACCGCGCCAAGGAACTGCTGCGCACCGCGAACGCCGAACTGACCACCGCCGACGACGCGCTGGAGACGGCCCGCGCCACCCACACCGAACTGCTGCGCGCCCACCGCGCCGCCGAGGACGCCGCCGCCGGCTTCGACGAGACCGCCGCCATGCTGCGCGACCTGCTGCGCGACCCCCAGGAGGACGAGGGCGAGCGCCCCGAACCGTACGCGGGCCGCCTGGAGGACGCCCGGCAGGCCGCCGCCGAGTCCCGCCGCTCGCTGCGCGGCTGCGCGAGCGACCTGTCGGCGGCCGATTCCGCGGTCCGCGAGGCCAGCGACGTGCTCGTACGGCACGCCAACTCCACCAAGTACGAGCAGGTCCGCACACCCGCGCGGCAGCAGATCCGCGAACTGCCCGCCGCCGCGCTGCCCGAGCACGCCGCCAAGTGGGCCGACGCCTTCGCGCCGCGGCTGCGGGTGCTCACCGACGAACTGGCCCAGCTCGAACGCAACCGCGACAGCATTGTGGACCGGCTGCGCGGCCTGGTCGACTCGTCCCTGACGACGCTGCGCTCCGCCCAGCGGCTTTCCCGGCTCCCCGAGGGCCTGGGGGAGTGGTCCGGGCAGGAATTCCTGCGCATCCGCTTCGACGACCCGGACCAGGCCACGCTCACCGAGCGGCTGGGCGAGGTGATCGACGAGGCCACGCGCTCCGCGGTCAAGAAGAACAGCGACCTGCGGCGCGACGGCATGTCCCTGCTGCTGCGCGGCGTCGGCGCGGCGCTCCAGCCGCGCGGCGTGGCCGTGGAGATCCTCAAGCCGGACGCGGTGCTGCGCGCCGAGCGCGTCCCGGTCGGGCAGATGGGCGACGTGTTCTCCGGCGGCCAGCTGCTGACCGCGGCCATCGCCCTGTACTGCACGATGGCCGCGCTGCGCAGCAACGACCGCGGCCGCGACAAGCAGCGGCACGCCGGCACGCTGTTCCTGGACAACCCCATCGGCCGCGCCAACGCGACGTACCTGCTGGAGCTCCAGCGCGCCGTCGCCGACGCGCTGGGCGTTCAGCTCCTCTACACCACCGGCCTCTTCGACACCACCGCGCTCGCCGAGTTCCCGCTGGTCATCCGCCTGCGCAATGACGCGGACCTGCGGGCCGGGCTGAAGTACATCAGCGTCGAGGAGCATCTGCGGCCCGGCCTGCCGCAGCAGGACCCCGAGTCCGAGCCGGTGCACGGGAAGATCACGGCGACGCGGATGTACCGGCGTCCGGAGGACGAGCGGCCGCAGGTCCGGCAGGAGACGCGGTACCAGCCGGAGTCTCAGGAGCCGCAGGAGCACCCGGAGCCCCAGGCAGCAGCCGAGTGACCCACCGGTGGAAGTCGCCGATGTGGTGCTCGCTGGGGACGAGCACCCCGCCGGCCCGGTAGGCCCGCGAGTCCATCGCGGGCTGGGTCCGCTCGCAGGCCGCGAAATCCTGCGCGTTGACCCGGTGGAAGAGCTCCACCGACCGGGTCAGGTCGGCCCCCGAGGCGACGACCTCGGGGGCGTACAGCCAGTCGCATTCCACGATCGTGCGGTCCGCGGCCAGCGGGAACATCCGGTGCACGATGACATGGTCGGGCACGAGGTTGAGGAAGACCTGCGGGCGGACGGTGATGGCATAGTAGCGGCGGTCCTGGCTCTCCTCGATGCCCGCGATCCGGGCGAAGCCGCCGCTGCCGTCGACCGTGAACCCCTCGGCTTCGTCCGCGAACGCCGCGCCGTGCCCCACGAAGTACTGCGCGGCGAAGCCGTCCGCGAACTCCGGGAGTACGTCGGTGAGTTCGGGGTGGATGGTGGCGCAGTGGTAGCACTCCATGAAGTTCTCGACGATCAGCTTCCAGTTGGCGCGCACGTCGTAGGTGATACGCCGCCCGAGGTCCAGCCGGTCCATCCCGTACCGCTCGATCGCCTCCGCGCCGCCCAGCCGTTCGCTGACCGCGCCGGTCACCGTCTCCTCGAACGACGGCGGCTCGTCGGCCAGGCACACCCACACATAGCCCAGCCACTCGCGCAGCCGGACCGGCAGCAGCCCGCGCTCGGAGCGGTCCACGTCCGGCATCCGCTGGAGGTTGGGCGCGGCCACCAGCCGCCCGTCCAGGTCGTACGTCCAGGCGTGGTACGGGCACTGGAGGTTGCGCCGCACCTCGCCGGACTCCTCGGTGCACAGCCGGGCGCCCCGGTGGCGGCACACGTTGAGGTAGGCGCCGAAGCCGCCGCGCCGGTTGCGGACGATCAGTACGCTCTCCCGGCCGACCTGCACCGTACGGAACGCGCCGGGCCGTGGCAGGTCGGCGGCGCGCACCGCGCAGCACCACAGCGACTCGAAGACGTGCTGCTGTTCCTGGCGGAAGACGGCGGGGTCGGTGTAGGAGGAGCCGGGGAGGGTGCTGGTGAGGCTGGTGCCCGTGGTGCTTCCGGCGGTCTCGGGAGCGAGGGTCATCGGACACCTCCTGAGGCGTACGGGACGGCCGGGGCGGCCGCGGTCGGGCGCCCGGCTGCGAACAGGCCGACGGGGTGCGCGGTCCGCCCGGTCAGCGCCAGGTCGGCGAGGATCTCGCCCACGACCGGTACGAACTTGAAGCCATGGCCGGAAAATCCGCAGGCCACGGTTACGGCATCACGGTGCGCCGGGTGCCGCGCGATGACGAAGTGCTCGTCGGGGGTGTTGGTGTACATACAAGCGACGGACTTCAGGTGGCGGCCGGGCAGCGACGGCAGCAACCGGGCCGTCTGCCCGGCCATCGCCCGTATCTCGTCCTCGTGCACGGTCCGGTCGATGGTCTCCGGCGTGCAGACGGCACCCCGCCGGAAGAACGCCACCTTCGCGCCGCGCCCCGGGCCGTCGATGGCGGGAAAGCCGTAGATCTGTACGCCGCCGGTGTCCTCCCAGATGTAGATGGGGTGCCGCTCCGGTACGTACGGGCCGGTGCCGCCGGTGGGCTCGAACCAGTGCATGATCTGCCGCTCGACGCTGAACGCCACCCCGAGATCGGCCAGCAGGTCCGACGCCCAGGCCCCGGGACAGATCACCAACTGCCCTGCCGTGTACACGTCCTCCGGTGTGTGGACCCGCACACCGCGCCCGCCGGGCAGCGCCTCCCACCGGGTGACCGGCTCCTGGAAGCGGAGTTCCGCACCGTGCCGAGTGGCGAGCTGGAGCTGCGCGGCGACGGTGTTCTCGGGGCGCAGGAACCCGGCGCGGGCCTCGTACAGGGCGATCTCGCCGTCGGCCGGGGTGAGTGTCGGGAAGCGGTGCCGGACCTCCCGCGCGTCCAGCATCTCGTGGGGCAGGTCCCAGGTACGGGCCGAGCGCAGCGATCCGGCGACGGTACGGCTCTCCGGCCGGCCGAGCATCACCCCGCCGCACAGCGTGGCGATGCGCCGCCCGGTGGCACGTTCCAGTTCCTCGTACAGCTCGTAGGCGCGCAGCAGCAGTGGTACGTACGCCGGGTCCTCGAAGTACGACTGGCGGGTGATGCGCGAACCGCCGTGACTGGAGCCGCGGGCGTGCACCGGGCCGAATCGTTCCAGCCCCAGCACGCGGGCGCCGCGCGCGGCCAGCTGGTGGGCCGCGGCGCTGCCCATGCCGCCGAGGCCGAGCACGATCACGTCATGGGTGGGGGACAAGTGGACCTCCCGGGTCGGCGGGGACACCCGACTGGTGCGGGCAGCAGCGCCCTAGCTGCGGATACGTTCCATCGCGGGGTCGAACAGCGGCTCGGCGGCGACGGTCGCGGCGGCCTTCTCCCCGAAGTACTCGATGTGCACGGCCGTCCCGGGCACCGCGGCACGCGCCGGAAGCCACGCGTACGCGACCGTCCGCCCGACGGAGTAGCCGTACGCCGCACTGGTCACATAGCCCGCGGGGGCGCCGTCCACGTACACCGGTTCCTTGCCCAGGACGACCGCTGCCGGGTCGTCGAGCGTCAGGCACGTCAGCCTGCGCCGCACGGTGCCGGCCGACCGCCTCTCCAGGGCCGCACGCCCCACGAAGTCGCCCTTGTCCATGCGGACGGCCCAGCCCAGACCCGCCTCGTACGGGTCGTGCTCGGTGGTCATGTCCTGCCCCCAGGCGCGGTAGCCCTTCTCCAGGCGGAGGCTGGTGAAGGCGCTGCGCCCGGCAGCGACCACGCCGTACGGCTGCCCGGCCGCCCAGAGCGTGTCCCACAGGCGCAGGCCCAGGTCGGCGCTGGTGTACAGCTCCCAGCCCAGCTCGCCGACGTACGACAGCCGCATCGCGGTCACCGGCACCTCGCCGAGGTACGCCTGCTTCGCCTTGAAGTAGCCGAACGCGCGGTGCCCGAAGTCGGTGCGGGTCAGCGGCTGTACGAGGTCCCGGGCGCGCGGGCCCCAGACGCCGATGCAGCAGGTGCCGGGGGTGATGTCGCGGACCTGCACGCCGGCGGGGGCGTGCCGGGTCAGGTGGTCGAGGTCCATGCCGCTGTTGACGCCGACCTGGAAGCGGTCGGCCGCCAGGCGGGCCACGGTCAGGTCGCTGCGGATGCCGCCCGCGTCGTCCAGCAGCAGCGTGTACGTGACCGAGCCGGGCTTCTTCGCGAGCTGGTTGGTGGTCAGGTACTGGAGGAAGTCCAGCGCGCCCGGGCCGCTGACCTCCAGCCGCTTCAGCGGTGTCATGTCGTACAGCGCGACCCGTTCCCGGGTGGCGCGCGCCTCGGCCGCGGCGACCGGCGACCAGTGGCGGGCGGACCAGGCGTCCCGCTCCGGCAGTGCGATGCCGTCCGCCAGCGGGGCGTTGGCCTCGTACCAGTGCGGGCGCTCCCAGCCGGTGCCTTCGAGGAAGTACGCGCCGAGGTCCCGCTGCCGCTCGTGGAAGGGGCTGACGCGCAGCGGGCGGGGGCGGCGCAGCGGCTGGAGCGGGTGGATGACGTCGTACACCTCGGCGAACTGCTGCTGCCCGCGCTCGGCCACGTAGGCGGGGGAGAGCTGGGCCTCCTCGAAGCGGGAGATCTCGCACTCGTGCACGTCGGTGGCGGGGCGCCCCTCGGTGAGCCATTCGGCGACCGCCTTGGCGACGCCCGCCGCGTGGGTCACCCACACCGCCTCGGCCAGCCAGAAACCGCGCAGTCCGGGCGCCTCGCCGAGCAGCGGCATCCCGTCGGGGGTGAAGGAGAAGACCCCGTTGAAGCCCTCCTCGACCCGCGTTCCGTCCAGGGCGGGCAGCAGCCAGCGGCTGTCGTCCCAGCTCGGGGCGAAGTCCTCGGCGGTGAAGGGGAGCGAGGAGGGCATCACGGGCGCGTCGTCGAAGGCGGGCACGGCGGACGGGTCGACGGGCATCGGGCGGTGCGCGTACGAGCCGATGCCGATCCGGCCCGTACCGTCGGCACTGTCTTCTCCATGCTCGCGGAAGTACAGGTCGCGTTCCTGGAAGCGCAGGATCGGCCGCCGGCCGTCCGGACCGGCGAACGCGGACGTCTTCACGTACTGGTGCGCCAGCGGCAGCAGCGGTACGGACACGCCCGCCATGGCCCCGGTCACCGGGCCCCAGAAGCCCGCCGCCGAGACCACCACATCCGCGGGGAAAGTGCCCCGGTCGGTGACGACGGCGGTGACCCGGCCCGCTTCCCGCTCGATGCCCGTGACGGTGTGCCGGTCCAGGAAGCGGGCGCCGCGGGCCCGGGCGCGTACGGTCTGCGCGCGGGCGGCGGGCAGCGCCCTGGCCAGTCCGTCACCGGGTGTGTGGAAGCCGCCCAGCACCTTCGCCGCGTCCAGCATCGGCCACAGTCCGGCGCACCGCCGGGCGTCGACCAGCTCACCCTCGATGCCCCAGGAGGCGGCGAGCCCGGCCTTGCGGTGCAGTTCGGCCCACTGCTCCTCGGTGGCGGCGATCTCCAGTCCGCCGACGGTGTCGAAGCACGGCTGTCCGTTCTCGGTGAGGGCGGAGAACTTCTCGACCGTGTACATGGCGAAGTCGCTCAGCGTCTTGGAGAGATTGGTACGGAAGACGAGTCCGGGCGCGTGCGAGGTGGAGCCGCCCGGGGCGTGCAGCGGGCCCTGCTCCAGCACGGTGACGTCGTGCACGCCGCGTGCGGTCAGCTCGTCGGCGAGCGAGCAGCCGACGATGCCCGCGCCGATGATCACGATGCGGGGCGGCACCGCACCGCCCGTACCGGCCCGGGCGTTCACAGGACCACCACCGAACGCAGCACCTCACCGCGCCGCATCCGCGCGAACGCCGCCTCCACGTCCGCCAGGCCGACCGTCTCCGAGACGAACGCGTCCAGGTTCAGCTTGCCGCTCAGATGCAGGTCGATCAGGACCGGGAAGTCCCGGCTGGGCAGGCAGTCGCCGTACCAGGAGGACTTCAGGGCCCCGCCGCGCGCGAACACGTCGAGCAGCGGCAGCTCGATCAGCATGTCCGGCTCCGGGACACCGACCTGCACCAGCGTGCCCGCCAGATCCCGCATGTAGAAGCCCTGCCGGAACGTCTCCGGACGGCCCACCGCGTCGATCACGACATCGGCGCCGTGCCCGCCGGTCAGCGCCCGCACCGCCTCGACGGGGTCGGTGCCACGGGAGTTGACGGTGTCGGTGGCGCCGAACCGCTCGGCGGCGTCCAGCTTGCCGTCGTCGATGTCCACCGCGATGACCCGGCGCGCCCCGGCCCGGGAGGCCCCGGCGATGGCCGCGTTGCCGACACCGCCGCAGCCGATCACCGCCACCGTGTCCCCGCTGCCCACGCCCCCGGTGTGCACCGCGGCCCCGTACCCGGCCATCACCCCGCAGCCGATCAGCCCCGCGGCCTCGGGGCGGGCCGCCGGGTCGGCGCGCACCGCCTGCCCGGCGGCGACCAGCGTCTTCTCGGCGAAGGCGCCGATGCCCAGGGCCGGGGTGAGCGGGGTGCCGTCGAGCAGGGTCATCGGCTGGGCGGCGTTACGGGAGTCGAAGCAGTACCAGGGGCGGCCGCGACGGCAGGAGCGGCACCGGCCGCAGGGCGCGCGCCAGGCGAGCACCACATAGTCGCCCGGCGCGAGCCCGGTGACGCCGGGGCCGGTGACCTCGACGACACCGGCGGCCTCATGGCCGAGCAGATACGGGAAGTCGTCGCCGACGGCGCCCTCGCGGTAGTGCAGGTCGGTGTGGCACACCCCGCACGCCTGCACGGTGACGAGGACTTCGCCCGGCCCGGGATCGGGGACGAGGACCGGCAGCACCTCGACGGGGGCGCCCTTCTTGGCGGCGACGACGGCGCGGGCTTCGTGCGGCATGACTCACTCCTAAACAGCGCCTGCGGGGCAGGGGCGGGTGTGTGGAGCTGGCACGGATGCCGTTATGGGGGATTGCGGAGGCGCGCGGGGACCACGGGACCCGGGGACCGCACGGGGCTCGGAGGGAACCGGAGGAGGCGCAGGAGACCGTGCAGACAAACGAACGCCCGGTGGAATCCCTTGTGTTGCCCATGACGCGCAATGTTGCGTCATGAGAGACATGCTGGAAGCCTGTGAGCGATCCGTCAAGGGGTGGCCGGGTGGCCGCCCGTCAGCCCGCGAAACCCATCCGGCGGGACAGGTCGGCGGCCGCCTTCACCGCCTGCCCGGCCAGCTCCCCGAGCAGCCCCTCCGCCATCCGGTACGCCGGCCCCGAGACGCCGATCGCGCCGATCACGGCCCCGTCGTGGGCCCGTACCGGCGCCGCCACCGCGTTCAGCCCGATCTCCAGCTCCTCGCAGGAGCACGCGTACCCCTCGTCGGCCGCGGCGGTCAGCTGGCGGCGCAGTTCGCCGGGCGTGGTGAGGGTGTTGGCGGTGAAGCGGGCGGGCTTGCGTTCCACCAGGCGCTCGCGGCGCTCCCTGGGCAGGTGCGCGAGCAGCACCTTGCCGCTCGCGGTGGCGTGCAGGGGCGTGCGCCGGCCCAGCCAGTTGTACGCGGTGACCGCCGCGGCGCCGCGCGCCTGCATGATGTTGACCGCCGCGTCCCCGTCCAGGACGGCGATGTTGGCGGTCTCCCCGGTCTCGTCGGCGAGTGCCCGGCACACCGGCTGGCCCTCCTGCGAGATGTCCAGGCGGATGGCGGCGGCGCCGGCCAGCCGCAACACCCCAGCCCCCAGGTGGTACTTGCCGCGCTCGTACTCCTGCTCCACGAGCCCGCGGCGCTCCAAGACCCCCAGGATGCGGAAGGCGGTGGACTTGTGCACCCCCAGCTCCTCGGCGATCTCGGTGACCCCGGCCTCGCCGATTCGGGCCAGGATCTCCAGCACGCTCACCGCGCGGTCCACGGACTGGACGGATCCGGCCGTGCCCCGCTTGTCCTCGGACCGGTCGTCGGCTGCCTCGGTCGTCTTCGCCATGAGTTCTAGCGTCACCACCCGCTGGCCCCGGCGGGGCACCTTGAAGGGGTACGGCCAAGAAGCGCAGGCGGCCTCTTGACGGCACACGTCCCGGACTGGATTCTGTTGCGCAATGCGCTATGCGATGCGTTATTCAGAACGCCATGATACCGATCAGCGCTGAGGGGGCCAGATGATTCCCGTCTGCCGCACCGAGGACCTGCCCGAAGGCGGGGCCGTACGGATCGAGCTCGACGCCACCACACCCGCCATCGCCGTCTTCCGCAGCGACGGCGCGCTCTATGCCCTCGACGACACGTGCAGCCACCAGGACGCCTCGCTCTCGGAGGGCTGGGTGGAGGGCTGCCAGGTCGAATGCCCGCTGCACGCCGCGCTGTTCGACCTGCGCACCGGCATGCCCAGCTGTCTGCCGGCCCGCCGTCCCGTCCGCACCCACGAGGTCACCGAGGCGGGCGGCATGATCCATGTCCGGCCCGCCGCGCGGGGGAGCGCCGTACGGGAAGACGCCTACGCATGAGGACCGTCACCGTCGTCGGCGCCTCGCTGGCCGGGCTGTACGCGGCACGGGCGCTGCGCGCCGAAGGGTTCGACGGGCGGCTGGTGATCGTCGGCGCCGAGCGCCACCGCCCGTACGACCGGCCGCCGCTGTCCAAGGCCTTTCTTACCCAACGTCCGCCCAATGCGCTGGAGTTGGGCCAGCTCCAGTTGTGTGGCCGGGAAGAGGAGGAAGAACTGGCCGCCGAGTGGCACCTCGGCACCCGGGCCACCGCACTGGACACCGTAGGACGCACGGTGACCCTCGACGACGGCCGCACGGCGCGCACCCTGCGCACCGACGGCGTCGTCATCGCCACCGGAGCCACCCCGCGGACCCTGCCCGGTCCGCCGCTCGCCGGAGTACACGTCCTGCGCACCTACGACGACGCCCGCGCACTGCGCGCCGCCCTGCACGAGGGTACGCCCCGCGTGGTCGTCATCGGCGGCGGCTTCATCGGCGCCGAAGCGGCCTCGTCCTGTGCCGCCCTCGGACTGCCGGTGACCATCGTGGAAGCCGCGCCGCTGCCGCTGATGCCCCAGCTCGGCCCGGACCTGGCACGGATCTGCGCCGGACTGCACGCCGATCACGGGGTGCGGCTGCTGTGCGGTACGGGTGTCAGAGGGCTGCGTGACGACGGAAGGGGCCGGGTACGGGCCGTCGAACTCGCCGACGGGCGGCTGCTGGACGCCGACGCGGTGATCGTCGGGATCGGGGTGCGCCCCGCCACCGGCTGGCTGGCCGGCTCCGGGCTGCGCCTGGACGACGGGGTGGTGTGCGACGCGGGCGGCGTGACGTCCGTACCGCAGGTCGTCGCCGTGGGCGACGCGGCCCGCTGCGCGGAAGTGCGCAGCGAACACTGGACCAGCGCCACCGAACAGCCCGGCCCGGCCGTGCGCAACCTGCTCGCCGGGACCACCGTCGCACGGCACACCGCCGTGCCCTACTTCTGGTCGGACCAGTACGGGACGCGCATCCAGCTGGCCGGCCGGCGCGGGCCGCTGGACACCGTACGCATCGTCGAGGGCGCCCCCGGCGACCGCAGCTTCCTGGCCGTCTGCGAACGCGACGGGCACACCACGGCAGCGCTCGCCGTCAACCGCCCCCGGCCCTTCATGCGGCTGCGCCGCCGACTCGTGGCGGCCGCCTCCGTGCCTTGCGGGCCTCCCGCCGTGCCTGCCGGCGCTCCCGGCGCAGCGTCCTAGCCGTACTGCTCGGCTGCGAGCGGACCCCGTTGCGCTGCACCCACACCTGGCGCGTCACCCAGACGTCCAGCACCGCCCAGGTCCCGACCACCGTGCTCGCGACCGTACTGAGCACCGCCGGAAAGGCGAACCAGGCGCCCGCCATCGTGCAGAAGAACGCCACCATGGCCTGAATGAGAGTCAGCGCCGCGATGATGACGGCACGCACCGCCGCCGTGCGCACCGGGTCGGCCATCCGGGGCCGGGCCGCCGGCTCCTCCTGCCACAGTGCGCGCCTGCCGCCGCCCAGGTAAGCGTCACCGTCTTCGTGAACCATCTTCGGCGTCACTCTCCCCGTACCCGCACGAACCCGCCTGCCCCGTACTCCGGTGCCTGCCCGGCTTTCACCCGTTGCATGTCCGCCCCGGGACGCATCACCGCCCACCATGGTCACGAACGGGAACGCCGGCCGGTTCCCGGCGGATGTGATTTTCGGCCAACCGCTGGGACGTATGAGCGGGAGCGGGGGAGGTGTTCGAGGCCACATGTGTGGGAGGGTTGTCCGGTAATCAGCCGACAACTGCGGACGATCCGCCCCTGACCTGCGGATCCGGCCGCCGGACAGGACTTCGGTCAGGTCCCTCGTCAGTAGTAGGCTCGCGCCGTTTGTTGACGGAACACCATCCCCGTGCGCCGGGGTTGACGTAGGGGAGGCCATGCGCTTTCGAGGGAAGACGATCACTCGGAAGATCGCAGCGCTGCTGCTGGTGCCACTGGTGTCCCTCACGGCCATGTGGGCGTTCGCCACGTACATCACCGGACGCGAGGCCAATCAGCTGCTGGACGTCGGCAGCGTCGTCGGCAAACTCGGCTACCCCGCCGAGGACGCCGTACAGGCACTCCAGCAGGAGCGGCGGCAGAGCCTGCTCTACCTGGCCGACCGGCGCGGCGCCGACTCCCTGGCCGAACTGCGCGACCGCACCCGCGAGACCGACAAGATCGTCAACAAGCTGCGGGACAACGCCGCCGACCCCGCCGTGCGCGACGACCTCAACGGCGTCGCCGGCGAGCGCATGGACGACATCGTCAAGAGCCTCAACCGGCTGTCCTCGCTGCGCACCCAGGTCGAGGACAACACCATCTCCCGCGACGCGGCGTTCGAGTCGTACAACGACCTTGTCGACCCCAATTACGAGTTCCTCGCGGCGCTGCACGCGCTGGAGAACGTCGAGATGGACAAGCAGGGCCGCGCCCTGGTCAACGTCACCCGCGCCCGCGAGGCCGTCTCCCGCGAGGACGCGCTGATGTCCGCCGCGATCGTCTCCGGCACCATGACCAAGCACGACCTGCGCAACTTCTCCGACCGGGTTGCCGAGCGCCGCGTCCTGTACGCGACCAGCCTGCCCGTACTGCCCGGCGACGACCGCAGCATCTTCACCGACTACTGGGACTCCGCCCCCGCCCGCGAGCTGGCCTCCTTCGAGGACCGCATCATCGACGGCGGCGCCGCCGCGGCGCCCCGTGCCGTCAACGCCGAACGCTGGAACACCGCCGCCGGCAAGGTCCTCGGCGACCTCCAGCGGATGGGCCGGGAGGCCGGCGACCGCTACAAGGAACGCGTCGAGCCGGTCGCCGTGGCCGTCCTCATCAAGGCCGGCGTCGCGGGCGTCCTCGGCTTCGTCGCCCTGCTGGTCTCGGTCATCGTCTCCGTCCGCATCGGCAGCAAGCACGTCAGGGACTTGACCCGGCTGCGCAAGGCCGCCCACGAGGTCTCCGGCGTCCGGCTGCCCAGCGTCATGCGGCGGCTGGCCGCGGGCGAGCAGGTCGACGTGGAGACCGAGGCGCCCCGCCTGGAGTTCGGCCAGAGCGAGACCGAGCAGGTCGGGCAGGCGCTGAACACCCTCCAGCGGGCCGCCGTCGAGGCCGCCGTCAAACAGGCCGACATGCGCCGCGGCGTCTCCGAGGTCTTCGTCAACCTCGCCCGCCGCAGCCAGGTCCTGCTGCACCGCCAGCTGACCCTCCTGGACGCGATGGAACGGCGTACCGAGAACGCCGACGAACTCGCCGACCTCTTCCGCCTGGACCACCTCACCACCCGTATGCGCCGGCACGCCGAGGGCCTGGTCATCCTCTCCGGAGCGGCCCCCTCACGGCAGTGGCGCAAGCCCATCCAGCTGATGGACGTGGTGCGCGCCGCGGTCGCCGAGGTCGAGGACTACGAGCGCATCGAGGTGCGCCGGCTGCCGCGGCTGGCCGTCCAGGGCCCCGCCGTCTCCGACCTCACCCACCTGATCGCCGAACTCCTGGAGAACGCCACCGTCTTCTCGCCCCCGCACACCGCGGTCCAGGTGGTCGGCGAGCGGGTCTCCAACGGCTTCACCCTGGAGATCCACGACCGGGGCCTGGGCATGGCCCCCGACCTCCTCCTCGACGCCAACCTGCGGCTCGCCGAGACCCCCGAGTTCGAACTCTCCGACACCGACCGCCTCGGCCTGTTCGTGGTCAGCCGCCTCGCCCAGCGCCAGGGCGTCCGCGTCTCGCTCCAGCCCTCCCCGTACGGCGGCACCACCGCCGTCGTCTTCCTGCCCGCCGCGCTCCTCACCGAGGACACCGGCCGCGACGACGACACCGGCAGCCGGCGCATCGACGGCAGCCGGACCGGGGAACTGGAAGCACCCGGCGGCAAGCTGGCCGCGCTGGCCCAGGTGCCCGTGCCGCTGCCCGAACCGGCCGACCGCACCCCGGACGTCATCGACGGACCGGTCGAACTGGAGCCCCCGCTGACCCGGACGGAACTCGCCCGACGCGCGGAAACGGACGACGAGGACAGCCTCTTCCGCGGCCGCGCCCCGCACCGTGGCCCGCGCGACACCGCACGCGGCACCGACCGGGAGCCGGGCACCCTGCACCGCGCGCGCACCCGCCGCGACGGCACCCCGCCCGTCGCCCCCGTACCGCCCGCCGGCACCCCCGAACAGCACCAGCAGACCCGCGACCAGGCACCGGCCGGTGACGGCCCCGCGCCGCTGCCGCGCCGGCACCGCCCGCCCGTGCTGGTCTCCGACCACGGCCGGCCGGTCGACGGAGCGGCCCGCGCCGACGTACGCTCCGACGCGGAAACCGACGGCGACACGGATGCGGACATGGACACCGGTACGACAACGGATACGGGCCCTGCCCCGTCCGGCCGGCCCGCCACGACGGCAGGAGGACTGCCCCGCCGCGTACGGCAGGCCAGCCTCGCGCCCCAGCTCAAGGCCGAGCCCGCCGCACAGGACGAGCCGGGCGGCTCGCCCGACGGCCACGCGGACGACCGCGACGCCGAGGAGGTCCGCGCCCGCATGGCCTCCCTCCAGCGCGGCTGGCAGCGCGGCCGCCGGGACAACGGCGAGGACGACGGGCGGGACGGCAGACCGAGCACAGCACCAGGAACCACATCGGGAGGGGACGGTCGATGACCGCACCGAAGGCAGCAGCGGCCAGTGCCGAGTCGAAGGGCCCGCAGGGGTCGGGCGAGCTGAGCTGGCTCCTCGACGAACTCGTGGACCGGGTGGGCAGCATCCGCAAGGCGCTCATCCTCTCCAGCGACGGGCTGGCCACCGGCGCGTCCGCCGACCTCACCCGGGAGGACAGCGAGCACCTCGCGGCGGTCGCCTCCGGCTTCCACAGCCTGGCCAAGGGCGTCGGCCGGCACTTCGAGGCGGGCCGGGTGCGGCAGACCCTGGTGGAGCTTGAGGAAGCGTTTCTCTTCGTCAGCGCCGCGGGCGACGGCAGCTGCCTTGCCGTCCTCGCCGACGCGGACTCCGACGTGGGACTGGTCGCGTACGAGATGACCCTGCTCGTCAAGCGGGTGGGCGCCCACCTGGGCACCGCGCCCAGGGCCGGGCAGCCCGCCGGCGGCTGAGCGGAGGATGACGGCACGGTGACGCCATGACCACAGACGGCCCGCCCACGCCCGGGCAGGGGGACGCCAGTTGGTACGACGACGAGGCGGGCCTCGTGGTGCGCCCCTACGCGATGACCCGCGGCCGGACCAGCACCGAGGCCGAACCGCACCTCGACCTGATCGCCCTGGTGATCGCCGAGGACCGGCAGGGCGACCCGCTCGATGACCAGACCCTGTCGCCGGAACACGTGGACATCGTCGGCCTGTGCCGCGACGCACCGCTGTCCGTCGCGGAACTGGCCGCCGAACTGGACCTGCCGCTCGGCGTCGTACGGGTCCTCATCGGCGACCTGCTGGACGCGGAGCTGGTCCACGTGAGCCGCCCCGTGCCACCGGCGGAGCTGCCCGACGAGAAGATCCTCCGCGAGGTGATCGACGGGCTGCGGGCGCTGTGACCGCACCCGTGCGCACCACCGCACGGCGGTGACGCCCTGCCGGCACGCTGCCCTTCGCCGGGCCGCACCCCCCACGAACAGCGAGGACCGAGGAATGCGAGAGACCAGCACCAGCGGCGAACCGGGAGAAGACGGCCATGGTCTTCGGGCGCTCTGAAAAACGCCGTAAGCAGGACGCCCCCGACCCCGTCACCCTCAAGATCCTGGTGGCGGGCGGCTTCGGGGTGGGCAAGACGACCCTGGTGGGCGCGGTCAGCGAGATCAAGCCGCTGCGCACCGAGGAACGGCTGACCGAGGCGGGCCGGCCGGTCGACGACCTCGCCGGGATCGAGGGCAAGAAGACCACCACCGTCGCCATGGACTTCGGGCGCATCACGCTCCGCGAGGACCTGGTGCTCTACCTCTTCGGCACCCCCGGACAGGACCGCTTCTGGTTCCTGTGGGACGAGCTGGCCCGCGGCGCGCTCGGCTCGGTCGTCCTGGCCGACACCCGGCGCCTGGAGGACTCCTTCGCCGCCATCGACTACTTCGAGCGCCGCGGCATCCCGTTCATGGTGGCCGTCAACTGCTTCGACGGCGCCGAGCGCTACCCCGCGGAAACGGTGCGCGACGCGCTGGACCTGGACACCGAGGTACCGGTGATGCTCTGCGACGCACGCGAGAAGGACTCCGCCAGGGACGTACTGATCGCGGTCGTGGAACACGCGATGCACGTCGGCGCCCGGCGCCGCGAGCCCGCGCTCCCTTGAGACGTGGAGAAGCACGGCCCGCACCCCGCCGTCCGGAGTGCGGGCCGTACGCCTGCCACGGGCTCATCCGCGAGACACGGCCTACGCGCCGCCGCCGTCACCCGCCTCGTGCCACCCGAAGCTGCGCTCCACCGCCCGGCGCCAGTTGCCGTACTCGCGGTCCCGCGTCGGACCGTCCATCCGCGGCGTCCACTCGGTGTCCCGCTTCCAGTGCGCCGTCAGCTCGTCCAGGTCCTGCCACACCCCCGTCGCCAGCCCGGCCGCGTACGCCGCGCCCAGGCACGTCGTCTCCGCGACCACCGGCCGGATCACCGGCACCCCCAGCACGTCCGCCTGGTGCTGCATCAGCAGATTGTTGACGGTCATGCCGCCGTCCACCTTCAGCGCGGTGATCTGCACCCCGGAGTCCTGGTACATGGCGTCCACCACCTCGCGCGTCTGCCAGCTGGTCGCCTCCAGCACCGCGCGCGCCAGGTGCGCCTTGGTGACGTAACCCGTCAGACCCGTGATCACGCCGCGCGCGTCCGACCGCCAGTACGGCGCGAACAGCCCGGAGAACGCCGGGACGATGTACGCGCCGCCGTTGTCCGGCACCCGCGCCGCCAGATCCTCGATCTCGTCGGCCGAGTCGATGATGCCCAGCTGGTCCCGGAACCACTGCACCAGCGCGCCCGTGATGGCGATCGAGCCCTCCAGACAGTAGACCGGCGCCTCACCCCCGAGCTGGTAGCCCAGCGTCGTCAGCAGCCCGCTCTTGGAGGGCACCGGCCGCTGCCCGGTGTTCAGCAGCAGGAACGAGCCGGTGCCGTACGTGTTCTTGGCCTCGCCGACCCGGTAACACGTCTGCCCGAACACCGCCGCCTGCTGGTCGCCCAGCGCCGCGGCCACCGGCACCCCGCGCAACTGGCCCACCGCCGTCCCGTACACCTCCGCCGAGGACCGGATCTCCGGCAGCACCGCCTCCGGCACCCGCATCGCGGACAGGATCGCGGTGTCCCACTGGAGCGTGTGCAGATTCATCAGCATCGTGCGCCCGGCATTGGTGACATCCGTGACGTGCACCCCGCCGTCCGTACCGCCCGTCAGCTTCCAGATCAGCCACGAGTCGACCGTCCCGAAAGCGATCTCCCCGGCCTCGGCCCGCGCCCGCAGCCCCGGCACGTTGTCCAGCAGCCAGGCCACCTTCGGCCCGGAGAAGTAACTGGCCAGCGGCAGCCCGGTGGCCTCCCGGAAGCGGTCCTGGCCGTCCGCGCCGCCCAGCTCGTGGCAGAGCTGCGCGGTGCGAGTGTCCTGCCACACGACCGCGTTGTGCACCGGCTTGCCCGTCGAGCGGTCCCACAGCACCGTCGTCTCGCGCTGGTTGGTGATGCCCAGCGCGGCGAGCTGATCGGCGCGCAGCCCCGCCTTGGCGAGCGCGCCCGCCACCACCGCCTGCACCTTCGCCCAGATCTCCTCGGCGTCGTGCTCCACCCAGCCGGGCTTGGGGAAGATCTGCCGGTGCTCGCGCTGGTCCACGGCGACGGTCGCGCCGTCCTGGTTGAAGATGATGCAGCGGCTGGAGGTCGTGCCCTGGTCGATCGCGGCGACATACCTGTCCGTGGTGCCGTCCGTCATGACGTCTCCTGACTCCTCGTTGCTGGTCGGGCCGGCTGCCGTACGGTCGCCGCCGGTCAGAAGACCGCGGTGAACACCAGGCCGGAAAGCACCGCGCCGATCAGCGGGCCGGCCACCGGAATCCAGGCGTAGGACCAGTCGGAGGTGCCCTTGTTGGGGATGGGAAGCAGTGCGTGGGCGATCCGCGGCCCCAGGTCACGGGCCGGGTTGATGGCGTAACCGGTGGGCCCGCCGAGGGAGAGGCCGATGCCGACGACCAGCAGGGCGACGAGCAGGACGTTGATGCCGGACCCGTAGACACCGGCATCCGCACCGGGCACCTGCCCGATCCCGATGCCCTCGTTCTTGCCGAAGAACAGCAGCGGCAGCACCAGTCCCACGGTCGCGATGATCTCGGTGACGAGGTTGGCGGCCGGATTGCGGACCTCCGGGGCGGTGGAGAAGATCCCCAGCGTCGGCTGTGCCTTGTCCGCCTCCTTGTTGGCCGCGAACTGCGCGTAGTACAGCGCCCAGGCCAGTACGGCGCCGAGCACCGCCCCCATCATCTGGGCGGCGCAGTACAGCGGCACCTTCGACCACGGCGTACCGCCCGCGACCGCCGACCCCAGCGTCACCGCCGGATTCAGATGCCCGCCGGACAGCGGCGCCGCGGTGTACGCCCCGGCGAGCACACCGAGACCCCAGCCGAACGCGATGGCGACCCAGCCCGCTGCCTTCGCCTTGGAGTGGTGCAGGGTGACGGCGGCGCACACGCCGGCACCGAAGAGGATCAGAAGGGCGGTGCCGATGACCTCACCGACGAAAATGTCCCCGTTGGAATACATGGCGGCTCCTTGTCCCTGGCCCGGGGGAGTGGCCCCGGTCCTCCGTGCAGGGTGCGTACTTCCCCGGGCCACGGGGAGGGCGGCGGGCGCCCGGCGCCGCGCCCCGCGCGGCGTCCGCGTCGAGCGTGCCGGTGCGCCGGAACCGCCCATGGGGAGTCGGGCAGCGGGTACCGCTGCCACGCGGCCGGGTCGCCCGGCTGTGGCGGTGCCGACGGACACCCGGAAGTGTTCACCGCAGGTGACGGGGCGTCAAGGTGCCAGGAGGGTACGGCGCTCAGTCCCCGCGCCGCCGCCCCCGGCGCACCTCGTGCCCCTGCGCGCCGGGCGCCCCCAGAACCCAACTGCTGGCACCCGCCAGCGACTTGGCCGCCTTCTTCAGCGGCGCCAGCGCCGCCGCGGCCTGCGCGTGACCGGTCACACTGCCCGGCGCGCACACCACCGTCGCCAGCGACAGCGTCACCGGCAGCCCGCCCGCCGACCACGGCGCGTCCAGCACGGCCGCTGCGAACGGCTCCAGATCCTCCGGCGCGGCCAGCACCAGGAAGTCGTCCCCGCCGATGTGCCCCACCCGCGCCGCGGGCAGCTCCGCCGCCGTACGGGCCAGCGCCTGCCCCACGGCACGGATCAGCGCGTCCCCCGCCGCGAACCCCGCCCCGTCGTTGACCTGCTTGAACCCGTCCACGTCCAGCCAGCACAACGCGAACGCCCGGCCACCCGCGATCCGCCGGTCCACCTCCGCGTTCACCGCGTCCGAACCCGGCAGCCGGGTCAGCGGATTGAGCCCCGCCGCCTCCTCCACCCGGCTCTCCGCCAGCGCCCGCAGGATGTCGGCCAGGTGGACCACGCCCATACAGCGGCCCTGCTCGTCCACCACCGCCACATCGTCACCGGTCCGGTCCCGGTCGCCGCCGGTGACCACGTCCAGCACCTCCCAGGCGGTGGCGTCGGCGCCCACCGTCAGCGGCCGGTCGGCCAGCCGGAGCGCCGGGCGGTCGGCGTACAGCGCGTGCCCGTACCGGCCGGACAACGACAGCAGGAAACGGTCCCGGTCGATGGCCCGTACGGGTACGCCGTCCGGATCCACCAGCAGCACGCCCGAGACCCCAGGGAACCCGGTCAGATGGCTGCGCACGGAACCCGCCGAGGCGGACATCGGCAACAGCGCGGCCGGCTGCAGAAACCGCGTCACGGGCGGCCCGGCCGGCGGCAGCCCCGCTCCGGACGCGACCCCACCGGCGTAACCGCTCGCCACCGGCCCGTACCCGTCCCGCATCTCCGGCAGATACACATCGGCCGCCGGACGCCGCGCGGGCGGCGCGAACAGAAACCCCTGCGCCAGCTGCGCGCCCGCCGCCCGCACCGCAGCGTACTGCCGCTCCGTCTCCACCCCCTCCACCGCCAGCACGCTGCCCAGCACCTCGCACAGCTGCCGCATCGCGGCCACGGCGGCCCGCCCGCCCCGGTCGCCGTCCAGCTCCGCGCACAGCGACGCGTCCAGCTTCACCAGGTCGGGAGCGAGATCACCGAGGAGCCGCAGCGGCAAGTCCCCGTCACCGACCCCGTCCGCACAGATCCGGTACCCGTCCTGCCGCAGCCCCGCCACCGCCTCCAGCAGCGCCCGCCGCGGCACGTGCGTGAACGGCCCGCCGACATCGACGGTGATCTCCCACGGCCGGCGGCCCACCTCGTGCACGGCCTTGCGCAGCGCCGTCAGACACGGCAGCTCGGCGAGGGTCGTCGCGAATACGTTGAGGTGCAGCGGCAGCAGGGTCTCCTGCCGCGCGGCCGACCGTACGGCGAGCCCCGCCAGCTCGGCGTCCAGGTCGGCGGAGCGCCGCGCCGCCGTCAGCACGTCGCCGCGTTCCGGGCGGGCGAGTATCTCCAGGGCGGCGACCGAACCGGTCGCCAGGTTCACGACGGGCTGGAAGGCGAATCGGAGCTGGTCCGTCCAGGCAGGCACGGCAGCAGAATGCCCACTCGGAACACGAACGGTGCGTGATTCACGCACTGTTCACGCACCCTTCCGGCGCACTCGAACGGGTGCGCGCGGCCCTCGGGGACCCGTGCAGCCGCCCCGGGCGCCTACGGGCCCACGCCTCCCCGAAGCTTCCGCGCGCCTCCCAGGTGCCTCATCAGCGCCTCCCCAGCGCGTCCCCCGTGCCCCCCGGGGCGCCTCACCGCACCGCGACAACCGCCGAACCGTGCCCGAACAGCCCCTGATTCGCGCTGATCCCCGCCCGCGCGTTCGGCACCTGCCGCGCCCCGGCCCGCCCGCGCAACTGCCAGGTCAGCTCGCAGACCTGCGCGATCGCCTGCGCGGGCACCGCCTCCCCGAACGACGCCAGACCACCGCTCGGATTCACCGGCAGCCGCCCGCCGAGCGCCGTCGCCCCGTCACGCAGCAGCTTCGCGCCCCCGCCCTCGGCACACAGCCCGAGATCCTCGTACCACTGGAGTTCCAGCGCGGTGGACAGGTCGTACACCTCCGCCAGCGACAGATCGTCCGGCCCGATCCCGGCCTCTTCGTAGGCGGCCGTGGCCAGGGAAGGCCGGAAGGCGGCCGGTGCGGCCGACGGTTCCGGCACGCCTGCCGCCGAATCGGTCGCGATGTCCGGCAGGTCCAGTTCCCTACGGGGATACCGAGGCGTCCCCGTGGAAACCGCACGGATACGGACCGGATCCGGTACGCCCCGCCGTCGCGCGTACTCCAGCCCGCACAGGACCAGCGCCGCCGCGCCGTCCGACGTGGCGCAGATGTCCAGCAGCCGCAGCGGATCGGCGACCACGGGCGACGCGGCGACCTCCGCCGCCGTCACCGGTTCGCGGTACCGCGCGTACGGATTGAGCGCGCCCGCCGACGCGTTCTTCACCTTGACCTGCGCGAAGTCGTCGACGGTATCCCCGTACAGCGCCATCCGGCGCCGCGCGTACAGCCCGAAATAGGTGGGGTTGGTGGCACCCAGCAGCCGGAAGCGCAGCCAGTCCGGATCGTCTGGACGATCGCCGCCCGCCGGGGCGAAAAACCCTTTCGGCGCCGCGTCCGCACCCACCACCAGCACCACATCCGCCAGATCCGCGAGAATCTGCGCCCGCGCGGTGGCGATGGCCTGCGCTCCGGAGGCACAGGCCGCGTAGACACTGGTCACCCGCGCACCCTGCCAGCCCAGCGCCCGAGCGAACGTCGCGCCCGCCACATACCCCGGATAGCCCCCACGCACGGTGTCCGCACCGACCACCGACTGCACATCACCCCATTCCAGCCCCGCATCGGCCAACGCCGCCCGCGCCGCCACCGTCCCGTACCGAACGAAGCCCCGCCCCCACTTCCCCCAGGCGTGCATCCCCACCCCGAGCACGGCGACATCACCGGTCACGACCGTCCCCCGTCCCTTCCGCCTCCACAGGCCGCCACCACCACGTCGTCCACCCAGCCCCCGTGTCCTCCCCCTCACCCAACACCCCGGGCACCAACTCCACACCCATACCGACCCGCAGATCGGCAACGGTCACCCCCGGCGCGGCCTGCCCCAGCACCACCATCCGCTCCGCCGCCAGCTCCACCGCGATCAGGGTGCGCGGCTGCCAGGGAACGTCGGGGTCCGAGAAGTAGGGCGGTGGCGGCCGGTAGCGCCCGTCCGTGTACGACCACACCGTGCCGCGCCGCGACAGCGGCAGCTCGGCCAGCTCGGTGCCGTCACAACCGGGATCGCGGCAGAAGAAGTCCTCACGCGGAAAGAAGACCGCTCCGCAGGCACCGCACCGGGTCCCCAGCAGCCGAAACCCCGCACCGGCGTCCGTATCGGTGAACCACCCCGGCACCACCGGCTTACGCACACGCGCCACGACCCCTCCAGGAACCGGCAACGGACGAGCACAACCCCTCACCTGACGACCCGTCAGGAGTCTGGCACGCGGCCGGCACCCGACGGAACCCCGCACAGCGGGACAGCTCCCGCCGATCACAAAGGATCACGCCGTTCCCCGCGAAACCGGCTGAACCGGATACGGCCGCACGGCGTCCACCAAGGCAGGGCCGGGGCGCGGGATCCACGGGGGTGGTTCCGCGCCCCGGCCCGATGCCCGCCGGCCGACTTGCCAATATCTCTCGGGTGATCGGTGAGACCGCCCACGCCCGGACCGCGACGCCGGCTCACCTTCGGTTCCGGTTGCTCGCTCATCAGCACGCATTGACATGGGAATACTGGGCTTCATGCCTACTGATCACCGCATGTCCCCATCTTCCTCTTACCGGAATCTCCAAGCACTTACCGGCCGACCTGTGCCACTTCCGTTGCTACAGTCCTCCGGCTGAGGATCACCGGACGTGCGCAGAGCAGCCGAACGGCACCGCATGCGCTCCGGTACGCCCGGCGATGCGGCGTCGGTCCGGGCCCGGCAGCCGAAGCTCCAGGGAACCTCCGTTCTCTGGCCCGCCCGTGAGAAACAGGAGAGCGATACCGTGACCAGCGGACGCCCCCGCATACCTCGGTCGACCGGGATGATCGCCATCGCCGCCGCGACCGTCACCCTGGCCGCCGCCCTGCCGGCCCACGCCGTCGCGGGTGACCCCGCCTTGGACGGGGCGTACGCGTTCGCCGCCAAGCTGGACATCGGCGACGGCAAGCGCAGCTGTTCCGCCGCGCTCGTGGATGAGCAGTGGCTGGTCAGCGCCGCCAGTTGCTTCGCGGAAAATCCCGCGGCCGACCCCAGCGTCACCGCGGGCGCGCCGAAGTGGCCCACCACGGCCACCGTCGGCCGCACCGACCTGTCCGGTACGGGCGGCAGCGTGGCGAAGGTCATCGACCTGGTGCCGTACCCGGGCCGCGACCTGGTGATGGCCAAGCTCGACAAGCCCGTCGGCGGCGTCACCCCGGTGCGCGTCGCCACGTCCGGCCCCGTGCAGGGCGAGACGCTGACGGTCGCCGGATACGGACGCACCCGGACCGAGTGGGTCCCCGACCGCCTGCACGCCGCCCCCTTCACGGTGGACAGCGTCGCCACGGCCTCGATCGGTATCACCGGTTCGGGCGCGGATGCCGCCGTCTGCAAGGGCGACACCGGCGGACCGGCCCTCCGGGTGAACGGCGGCACCGCCGAATTGGTTGCTGTCAACAGCAAGTCGTGGCAGGGCGGTTGCTTCGGCTCCGAGGAAACCCGCCGGAACGCCGTCGACGCCCGCGTCGACGGTCTCGCGGACTGGGTAGCGGCGGTCGCGGACCTGCCCCGCCAGGAACTGGTGGCCGGCGATAACGATGGGAACGGTACCGCCGACCTGTTCACCGTGGACGCCGCGCGGAACCTGTCGGTGTGGAAGAGCCGCAAGGGCGGCGCATTCGACCTGCCGAAGAAGCTGACGGGTGGCTGGAACTTCACCCAGACCGCCGCGGCCGACTTCACCGGTGACGGCATCACCGACCTCGTCGCCCGGCAGGAGCGCAAGGAGGACGGGCCGGACGGGCCGAAGGGGACGTTCCTCCGCATGTGGGTCGGCACCGAGGGAGGCTCGTTCGAGCGTCCGGTGGATGTCACCGGTGACTGGTTCGCCACTGAGGTGGTGGCCGGCGACTTCACGGGTGACGGGAAGGCGGACCTCATAGGCAAGGTCGGAAAGGACCTGACGCTTTGGGCGGGCCGCGGGAACGGCAAGTTCGCGGGGCCGGTGCCGGTCACCAAGGGCTGGTTCTACACCCAGACCACCGCGGGCGATTTCAACGGCGACGGCATCGCGGACCTCGTCGCCTGTGACGGCGACAAGGACCTCTGGCTGTTTCCCGGCCGAAAGGGCGGCACCTTCGGCACGCGGGTCCCGTTGACGGGCGGCTGGAAGTACACCCAGACCGTTGCGGGTGACTTCACCGGCAACGGGAAGATTGACCTGATCGCCCGTGACGACGACACCGGCACCGTTCTGCGCTGGGCCGGCCACGGCAACGGTAAATTCGCCGCCCGCGTCCCGGTCACCGGCAGTTATTGATCAGCGGCGGCCGGGTGGAGTGCCGACCGGCACTCCACCCGGCCGTCTCACCCCTCACACGACACGACGGTTGGGAACAAGCCCCATGACGAGGACGGCGCGGCTGTTCCGCGGAATCACGCGGACGGCCACGGTGGCGCTCACCTCCTGCGCGACGGTCGCCGCGCTGAGCCACGTCACGTGGGCACGGCCCGCCGACGGCCGGGACCTGGGGGCGTCACACGACGCGTCCCGGGCCGGACAGGGCGCCGGAGCGGACGCGGGCTGGACCAGAACGTGGGGGACCGCGCTGGGCACGGCGGCCCCCGCGGCCAAGTCCGGGGTGACCGGCCGTCAGACGCTGCGCATGGTCGTGCACACCAGCACCGGTGGCGACACCGCTCGCATCCAGCTCGCCAACACCTTCGCCAAAGCATCCGTGCTCATCGGACACGCCACCATCGCCCGTCGGTCCACGGGAGCCGGTGCCACCGGCACGCCGGTCACTCTGACGTTCGGCGGCAGCCGGAGCACCGTCATCAAGCCGGGGGAGACGGTACGCAGCGACCAGGCGGCCTTCCCCGTCAAAGCTGACGAGAACCTGCTGGTCAGCGTCTACCTGCCCGAGACCGTGGCCGAAGCGCCGTACCACGACTACACGCTGACCACCTCCTACGCCTCGGCGCCGGGCGACGGCGCCGACCGGGCGGGGGAGACCGCGGGCAGCCGCTTCCCGGCCCGCTTCGCGCACTGGGCCTACCTCAACGGGGTGGACGTCGCGGTGGCCGGCGGCGACGGTACCGTCATCGCCCTCGGCGACTCACAGACCGACGGTGGGCACACCACTCCGGACACCAACCGCCGCTGGCCCGACCACTACGGCCGCGCCCTGCAGGCGTCGGGACGGCGCACGGGTGTCGTCAACGCCGGGATATCGGGCAACCGGCTGCTCACCGACTCGACCGGGACCCGCGCCGCCTACGGTCCGAGCGCCCTGAACCGCTTCACCCGTGACGTCCTCGAACAGCCCGGTGCCCGCTCCGTCATCCTCTACGAGGGCATCAACGACATCGCGCTGGACGGCGCCGGCAGCGCCTCCCTCATCGACGCGATCCGGCACCTCGCCGGCCGCGCCCACACCGCCGGCCTCACGTTCACCGCAGCCACCATCCCGCCCTTCGCGGGATACCCCGCGTACACCCTTGCCAAGGAGCAGACCCGGCAAGAGGTCAACCGCTATATCCGGACCAGCCGGGACCTGGACGCCTACGTCGACTTCGACCGGGTGGCGCGGGACACGCGGGACGGCACCCGGCTCTTTCCCGGGTACTACGACCGCGGTGACGACCGGCTGCACCTCAACGACAACGGCAACCACGTCCTCGCCAACGCCGTCCTCGCCGCACCGCCGACCCATCCCGCTCCGCACTTCTCCCAGACCGCCGCGGCCGATTTCACCGGCGACGGCATCGTGGACCTCGTCGCCCGTAGTGCCGACGGGGACCTCATCCTGTGGCCCGGCCGAGGAGACGGCACGTTCGCGGCACGGGCGACGGTCGCCCACGACTGGAACGTCACACAGACAGCGGCCGGCGATTTCACGGGCGACGGAAAGGCGGACCTCGTGGCGAGGAACGCTGCGCACGAACTGTGCCTCTGGCCTGGAAACGGAAAGGGTCTCTTCGGCCCGCCCGAGGTCCTGCTGAACGGCTGGAGCCACACGGAGACCACCGCCGGCGACTTCACCGGCGACGGTATCGCCGACCTCGTCGCCAGGGACGACACGTCCGGCGACCTCTACGAGTGGATCAATACCGGGCACGCCGTCTCCGGTCAGCCGCTCCGGCTGACCGGCGGCTGGTGATCTGCTGCTCAGTGGCTGCTGCTCAGTGACCGCCGCGAAACCGGGAAGTCGAAGTACGTGTCGGGGAACGTCTCCGGCGTGAAGGTGTAGTGCCACCACTCCTTGTCGTAGTTGCGGAACCCGGCACGCTCCAGCCCCTGCTTCAGCAGCAGCCGGTTCGCCCGCTGCTGTCCCTGCACCCGTGGGTCGAGGGTGTGCGCCAGGGTGTCGAAACAGTCGAATCCGGTTCCCATGTCGAGCGAGTTGTCGGGGAAGCGGTCCGCCTTCGGTGCGTAGCACTTCGTCAGCGGCTCCCCGGGGATGTACGGCCGGGTGGGCAGGCCGGGGAGCCGTACGAGCGTCAGGTCGACGGTGCTGCCCCGGCTGTGCCCCGACTTCTCGGCGATGTAACCGTCACGGAAGAGAGTCGACTTGTCGATCCGGGGGTAGAACTCGCCCTTCATCCGCTGGTCGCCCAGGTCCTTCGCCCAGTCCACGAAGTGGTTGACGGCGCGCTGCGGGCGGTAACAGTCGTACACCTTGAGCGTGTAGCCGCGCCGCAGGAAGGAGAGCTGGGCCCGGTGCAGCGCCCGCGCCGCGTCCCGGGTCAGGATGCACAGGGGCTGCCGGTAGCCGGTGACCGGTACGCCCATGAAGTTGTGCGGCGTGAAGTACCGCATCTCCTGGCGGATCGTCGGGTCGAGGTCGCGCAACGCGACGAATTCCCTGGGCGCCGTCGAGGTCGTACTCGTCGCAGCAGTGGTGCCGCCGGAAGGCCGCGGCTCGGCGGCCCCTCCAGGCGGTGTGGCGGCAGTGGTCAGGGCGAGGGCGGTGGCGGCCACGGCGAGGCCGCGCAGTGCGGCAGCGAGTCTCGGCATGGCACTCGTCTATCACCGCAGCCGCGTCGCGCGTAAGAGCACCGGCGCCGCACACCGGAATGAGGGCTCAGCAGGAGCTGCAGGCGCAGAAGCCGTCGCAGGGATAGCGCCAGAGATAGCCGCAGGACCGCTGGTAGACGCGGCAGCTGCAGCGGCCTTTCATGCACTGGTTGTCATGGCAGGCGCTGCTGGAGCAGTAGTTGGATTCGACGCTGCAATTGCAGTTCAGTGCCTTCGCGCCGCGCCGCGCCGGGCGGAAGGCTCGGCGGGGCCGAGTGTCGCGAACAGCAGATTCGCTGCCTCGTGCCCGAAATGCCGTGCGGCGGCCTCACGGAGGGCCCGCTCGCCCGGCCCCGGATCGCCGACCCGGTCGAAAGCGAAGCTGGATTCCTGCGCGGCGACGTGGCGCACTTCTTCGAGCACGCCGCTCTGCTCCGGGGAGAGGCTGGGATGAGCCCGGCGGTAACGGGTGAGCTGCTCCACCCAGAGCCGGCTGCGCGCCGACGGAGGCAGGGCGCCCCAGATGGCCTGGCGGTGGTGCAGAGGGTGGGCGATCACCGCGTCGTAGTCCTGCGGGAGGCTGTCGCGGTGGGCCTCGACCCACAGCTCGGCCTCGTCGCGCCCGGCGACGGTGGCGGCGTTCGCCGCCGTTCTGCCCGCCCCGAAGAGCAGGCCGGCGGTGACTGCGGCACCTCCGGCGAGCCGGAGGAACTGCTTGCGCCCCGGCCCGCCTTCCGTTCGGGGCGGCCGCCGCAGGTCGTTGAGGGCGCCGATCGTACGGACCGTCGCCCGCGGCCCGAGCCTCCGGACGAGGGCCACCGCCATTCCCGGTCCGGCCCAGGCTCGTACCCGGTCCGGCGCCACGCGCAGGAGTGTCGGCGCCCAGGGTGCCTGATCGCCGAGGCTTTCCGCTCGCCACCGCTGTACGTCCTGATGCGTGAGCGACAACAGTTCGACTTTTCCCCCGCAAGCGTGCTCGACCGCTGCGGAGACTTTTCTGCACTGCTCGCACGAGGCGTCGAAAGCCAACACCCATCGCGTCGCCGGATCGCTCATTTCGCCCCTCATCCGCTTTTTTACGGAAGGAATATCCGGCAAAAGTAGCGCACCGGAAAAATGGGCGGCAATAGAACAGGAATAGAAGGGCGACCCGGTATTCCGCCACCCGGTATCGGACGGTGTCCCGGACGAACGGTCTCCCGAACGGGCGGTGTCCCGAACGAACGGTGGCCCGGACGGACGGCGATCCGAACGAACCGGGTTGCCGGCCGCGCGCATTCACTCTTGGGCAGCCACCATCTCCACCACCGCCAGATCCCCTGCCCGGTGCACCCCCGCCACCCGCAGCCCGGCCCCGTCGGCCAGCGCCGTCAGTTCCGCCACGCCACGCTCGCGCGCCCCGAAATACACCAGCATCCGCAGGTCCATGCCTGTGTGCACCGACTCACCGTCCGTGCCGACCCGCTCGATGACCAGCACCCGGCCCCGGGTGCCTGCCGCCTCGGCACACCGGCGCAGGATCGCCTTCGCCGCGTCGTCGTCCCAGTCGTGCAGGATCGCGCAGAGTACGTAGCCGTCCGCCCCGGCGGGCAGCGCTTCGAAGAAGTCGCCCGCCACCGCGTCCGCCCGGTCGGCCAGCCCGGCCGCCGCGAGCATGGCGCGTGCCGCCCGTACGGTCTCCGGCTGGTCGAACACGGTGCCCCGCAGCCCGGGATGCGCGGTGAGCAGCGCCGCGAGGAATGTGCCGCTGCCCCCGCCGACGTCCACGATCCGCCCCAGTGAGCCCCAGTCGAAGGCGGGTACGAGGGCTTCGGCCCACCGCGCGACGTCGGCGCCCATCTGCGCGTCGTATCCGGCGGTCCGCTCCGGGGCCGTCGCCAGGTCCTCCCAGAAGGAACGCCCGAACTGCCGTGGGAACGCCGCCTCTCCTGTCCGTACGGAATGGGGGAGCGCCACGAATGCCAGGTCGGCCCGGCCGATGGCGCTCTCCACGTCCAGCATCCGCCGCGCGCCGGACGGATGGCTGTCGCGCAGTTCCTCGCCGCGCGGCAGCAGTCCGTAGCGGCCCTCCTCGTCTCGGCTGAACACCTCGACCGTCACCAGATGCCGCAGGACCCGTTCCAGTACACCGGCGTCGGCGCCCGTGACCGCGGCCAGCTCCCGTGCGGTCCGCACGCCGTCCGCGAGGTGGTCGGCCACCCGCAGAGTCGCCACGACCCGGACCGCCATCGGCGTCACCAGATCCGCGATCGCCCAGATCCCCGCACCGTCACCGTCAGCCATTGCGTCCGTCCTCTCTGCGCGCCGTATCCCACGGCCGCTGCACGAACGGGCCAATCTACGCAATCCGGTGCCATCCGCCTACACGTCGCCGCCCGGCAGCCCGCGCACCCGCACCCGGTACCCGACCTCGCCGCCCCCTTGGCGCTCGACGACCACCCGCCCGTCCTCCAACCGCGTCTCGAAGCGCTCGACCGCCGGCCGCTGCCAGCCGTCACCGGCATCCGGTACGACCAGACCGCCACCGCCGCGGCCGTCCTTCGGGGCCCACACCTCCAGCTCCGTCGTACCGTCCGCGCCTGCCACCGGCAGCACCGCACCGGCCCGCGCCAGCACCGGAATCCGCGACAGCGGGGCGTCCACCAGCACCTGCCCCGGCCCGTCGTACGCCCGCCCGGTCACCGTGTCGTACCAGCGCCCGCGCGGCAGCCGTACCACCCGCCGCGTCACCCCGGGCCCCAGCACAGGCGCCACCAGCAGCGCGTCCCCGAGGAGGAAGGCGTCCTCGCAGTCCCGCAGCTTCCGGTCCCGGGGCGTGTCCCACCAGACCGGGCGCACGTACGGCGCCCCCGAGAGCCGCGCCAGCTGCGCGAGCGTCACGAAGTACGGCAGCAGCCGCGCCCGCTCCAGCAACGCCGCCCGCGCGTGCTCCAGCACCTCGGGCCCGTACTCCCACGGCTCCCGCCGCCCCGCGTACTTCGCCGAATGCGTACGGAACAGCGGCAGATACGCGGCCGTCTGGAACCACCGCAGATACAGCTCCGGCGACGGCACCCCGGAGAACCCGCCGACATCCGGACCGCTGTACGGCACCCCGCACAGCCCCATGCCCAGCACCAGCGACAGCGAGGCCCGCAGCCCCGGCCACCCGGTTGCCACGTCCCCCGACCAGGTGCCGCCGTACCGTTGCATCCCCGCCCACCCCGAGCGGGAGAACAGGAACGGCCGCTCCTCGGGGCGCAGTTCCAGCAGCCCGTCGTACCCGGCGCGCGCCATCTCCAGCCCGTACACGTTGTGCGCCTCCCGGTGGTCGCCGCCCCGGCCCTCCAGCGCGTGCCGCGCCGAACGCGGCAGCGACGGATCGCCGAACGCGGCGAACGACACCGGCTCGTTCATGTCGTGCCACACCCCGGAGAAACCTTGCGCCAGCCGCTCCGCGTACAGACCGCCCCACCACTTGCGCACCCGCGCGTCCGTGAAGTCCGGGAACACCGCCTCGCCCGGCCACACCACCCCGCGCACCTCCCGGCCCCGCGCGTCCCGTATGTACGCGTCCGCCGCGGCCCCGCCCTCGTACACCGGGTTACCCGGCTCGGCCTTCACCCCCGGATCGACGATCGACACCAGCCGCACCCCTTCCTCCCGCAACTCGCGCGCGAGACCGGGCAGGTCGGGGAAGGCCGTACGGTCGACGGTGAACACCCGGTGCCCGTCGTAATGGTCGATGTCCAGGTGTACGGCGGACAGCGGCAGCCCGCGCTCCCGGTAGCCGGACACGACCCGCCGCACCTCCGCCTGGCTGCCGAAACCCCACCGGGCGTGCTGCGGACCCAGCGCCCACCGGGGCGGCAGCGCCGGGGCCCCGGTCAGCGCCGTCCAGCCGAGCAGGACGCGGGCGGGCGTACCGACCAGGACCCAGTACCGCAAAGGGCCGCCGTCCATCCGCAGTTCGGAGCAGCCCGGCCGGTCGTGCCCGGAACCCGCGCCCTCCGCCCCTTCGCGCAGCGTCACCGTGCCGTCCCAGGAGTTGTCGTGGAAGACCAGGTGCGTACCGGCGTCCGCCACCACGAACTGCACCGGCATCGTCACCGACAGCGGATCATCGCCCGGCACGAACGCGCCGCCCGGGTCGGTGTTCCACATCCGGTACGTGCCCCCGCGCAGCCGCGGCCCCGCCGACCGGCCGCCCAGCCCGAAGAAGCGGGCATCCGCGGCCACCTCGGAACGCTGCACCCACCGCGAGTCCCCGGACCGCTCACCGGCCGCGCCACCCCGGTCTTCCGGCGCACCCTCCCCGTCTCCGGGCGCGCCGCCCCCGTCCACAGTCGCGCCGTCCTCGGCACCGGGGGCCCGGTCCCACCACCGCGGCGGCAGCTCCCGCCGCAGCACCACACCCCCCGGAGTCCGCACCTCCACCGCACCGTGCCGCGACACCGTCACCATCACCCGCTCCGACACCACCCGCCAGCCGCCCTCCGTGTCGGGCTCCAGCACCGCACGCCCGTCCGGCTCCGGGCACGCGCCGGCCAGCGCGTACGACGGCTCCGGCGCGGCGCCGTCCCAGCCGCAGAACACCGCACCGCCCGACGCCACCCGCACCCGCAGCGACGAACGCGCGAAGAACACCATCCCGCCGCCCGGCTGCGGCTCCGCGCGCACCGCCGTCCCCGGCACCCGCGCCCGCTCCAGGCCGCGCCGCGGCAGCCCCCGCGCATCCACGCGGCGCCGCCGCCACGCCGACCGCCACGTCCGCAGCCCCCGTACCGATCCCAGTGCCCTGACGGCCCGGACCGCGGTGGCCGTCCCGTCCCACCGCGGCCATCGCGCCGACCGCTCTTGATCACGCCCGTCCATGCTGCTCAGCCTGCCATCGACGGCCCGTGGTGAAGGCACCGTTCAGCTCCCGTTCACCTGGGAAGAACCAGGACCACACACGCGGCACACCGGTGGCGGCCGCGCCGGCACTTCCGGCCACCGGGCCACGCCGGAACCCGTGCCCGGCATGTGTCCACAGCCGCCCCGGCCCGTGCCCGCGCACGGATACGCGGCCGCCCCCGGTACCCGCCTGCGGCCCGAATATGAGGCCGACCCTGGCGCACAAGTCGATCACGTGGCATCGTCCTGCCCAGCCGTGTCACACGCACGCGCCCCCGCGCTGCGCCGGGGCGATCCTCCGGGCCGTACGGGGACCACGCGCACCGCGTACCGCACGCCCACACCGCGTCCACGCAACGCCGCGTACAGCCGGGAGCCGATCATGACCACCGCACCGCAGTCCGTCCCGCAGCCGGAACCCCTGTGGCAGCCCGGCCCGGACCGCATCGCCGGCACCCAGCTCACCCGGTTCCACGACTGGGCGGTCACCCACCACGGCGCCCCCGCGCGCGCCGACGGCGACCCGGTCGCGGACTACGCCGCGCTGCACCGCTGGTCCGTGACCGACCTGTCCCGCTTCTGGCAGGCCGTCGCCGCCTGGTTCGATGTCCGCTTCAGCACGCCGTACGAGACCGTCCTCGCCGACCCCGCGATGCCCGGCGCCCGCTGGTTCCCCGGCGCCACCCTCAACTACGCCGAACACGCGCTGCGCGCCGCCGAGGACCCGGCCCGCGCCGACGCACCCGCCCTGCTGTACGTGGACGAGACCCACGACCCCACCCCCGTCACCTGGACCGAGCTGCGCGCCCAGGTCGGCTCCCTGGCCGCCGAACTGCGCCGCCTCGGAGTCCGCCCCGGCGACCGGGTCAGCGGCTACGTCCCCAACGTCCCCCAGGCCGTCGTCGCCCTCCTGGCCACCGCCGCCGTCGGCGCCGTCTGGACCTCCTGCGCCCCCGACTTCGGCGCCCGCAGCGTCCTGGACCGCTTCCAGCAGGTCGAACCGGTCGTCCTGTTCACGGTCGACGGATACCGCTACGGCGGCAAGGAACACGAGCGCCGCGACACCGTCGCCGAACTCCGCCGCGAACTGCCCACCCTCCGCGCCGTCGTCCACATCCCCCTCCTGGGCACCCCGGCCCCCGAAGGCGCCCTGGAATGGTCGGACCTGACCTCCGCCGCCACCGAACCGGTCTTCGAACAGGTCCCCTTCGACCACCCCCTGTGGGTCCTGTACTCCTCCGGCACGACCGGCCTGCCCAAGGCCATCGTCCAGTCCCAGGGCGGCATCCTCCTCGAACACCTCAAGCAGACCGGCCTGCACTGCGACCTCGGCCCCGACGACCGCTTCTTCTGGTACACCTCCACCGGCTGGATGATGTGGAACTTCCTCGTCGCCGGCCTCCTCGCGGGCTCCACGATCGTGCTCTACGACGGCAGCCCCGGCCACCCCGACACCGCCGCCCAGTGGCGGATCGCCGAACGCACCGGCACCACCCTCTTCGGCACCTCCGCCGCGTACGTGATGGCCTGCCGCAAGGCCGGGGTCCAGCCCGGCCGCGACTTCGACCTCGGCACCGTCAAGTGCGTCGCCACCACCGGCTCCCCGCTGCCGCCCGACGGCTTCCGCTGGCTGCACGACGAGGTCGCCGCCGACCTGTGGATCGCCTCCGTCAGCGGCGGCACGGACGTCTGCAGCTGCTTCGCCGGCGCCGCGCCGACCCTGCCCGTCCACATCGGCGAACTCCAGGCCCCCTGCCTCGGCACCGACCTCCAGGCCTGGGACACGCACGGCAAACCGCTGACCGACGAGGTCGGCGAACTCGTCGTCACCAACCCCATGCCGTCCATGCCCGTCCGCTTCTGGAACGACCCCGACGGCCGCCGCTACCACGACAGCTACTTCGACACCTACCCCGGCGTCTGGCGACACGGCGACTGGATCACCCGCACCTCCCGCGGCACCGTCGTCATCCACGGACGCTCCGACTCCACCCTCAACCGCCAGGGCGTACGGATGGGCTCCGCCGACATCTACGAGGCCGTCGAACGCCTCCCCGAGATCCGCGAATCCCTGGTCATCGGCCTCGAACTGCCCGACGGCGGCTACTGGATGCCGCTCTTCGTCCACCTCGCGCCCGGCGCCGCACTCGACGACGCCCTGCGCGACCGCATCAAGCGCACCATCCGCGCCCAGTGCTCCCCGCGCCACGTCCCCGACGAGATCATCGAGGCGCCCGGCGTACCGCACACCCTGACCGGCAAGCGGATCGAGGTCCCGGTCAAGCGGCTCCTCCAGGGCACCCCGCTGGAGCAGGCCGTCAACCCGGGCTCCGTCGACAACCTCGAACTCCTGCGGTTCTACGAGCGGATCGCCGCCGAGCGCGCCGCGGCCGAACGCGCGCGGTAGCGGTACGAACCGCCACGGACGGCCGTTGACCCCTAGTCGGACCCCATTGTCAGACCCACCGATTACTCTCAGTCACAAGTGCAGCTCGTGGAGCGAGCGGCACGCACCGACCGAGGGGGAGTCATGACACCACCGTCCCGACGCACCGCGCACACCGAACCGGGCGGCCCCGCCGCCGCACGCCGCATGCTGCGCCGCGAAATCCCGAGCACCGCCGCCGTTCTGGCGGACGCTCAGGACTTCGCGGCCATGCGCCGCTACCGCACCTTCCCGTTCGACGACCACACCGCCTACCTCCAGCAGATGGAGAGCCTGCTGCGCTCACTGACCGCCCAGGGCATCCACACCACCGTCGCCCTCTTCGACCCCGTCGCGTACGAGACGTACTGCACGGACACCGACCTGGACCCCGACCGCCCCGACAGCCGCTCCCGCTACACGGCCGAGCTGGCCTGCACCGGCGCCACCCTGCCGTACGGCGGCGAATCACTGGCCCGGCTGCTGCCCGCACTCATCGACGAGGCAGAACGCCAGACGACCTGGGACCGCGCCACGGCGCTCCTCGCCCGCACCGGTGCCTGCGCGGTCTGCGGCGAGGACCTCGCACGGGCCGCCTTCGCCCGCGCCTCCCGGGCGGTCACCAGCCTGCTGGACATCCTCGGCGACGGCATGCACCACCTGGTGTGCAGCGTCCCCGCGAGCGGCGCCCCGCTCCTCGCGGTGCTGCACGCCGACTCCCGCGCCGCCGGGCGGCTGGAACTGTCCGAGGCCGACACCCTCGTCTTCTGCACGGTCCTCGCGGCGGGCATCGCCCTGCGCAGCCCCGGCGGCATCGTGACGCGGACGGCGGAGACCGCCGGGCGCGACACGGTCCGCGGCTGGATCCTGCGCGACGCCTGGCTGCACCCGCTCAGCGCCGCGGAAGTGTTCACGGCCTACTGCACCGACGCCGAGACGGGCGAACCCGTCCCGCCCGAGCCCGGCGTCGACCACCACCCGGGCCTGGCCCTCCCGGACCCGCCACCGACGGACGGCCACGACCACACCCACCACTGACACGACACGGCAGCACACACGACGGGGGAGAGGGGGAGGCTCGGGGTCGGCGGCCGGGGGAGACCGGAACAACGATCGGCTCGGTCCGGGGAGAGCACGGCCGACTGGAACGCCGGCGGGCTGGAAAGCCGGACGGCCGCCCCGCCACAAAGGCGGGACGGCCGTCCGTACCAGCGTTCTTCTGCGCAGCGCGCATCGCGCGCAGCACATCGGCGGGGTCCGACCGGGCACTCCCGGTCGGACCCCGCCGGGGATCACTCCCCGGAGAGCACCGCCTGCGCGGCGGCGCGCGCGTCCTCGGCGGTGTCAGCGGCCCGCGCCGCGGCAGCGGCACGCTCACACTGGGCCAGCGTGTGCTTCGCCAGCGTCGCGCGCACATACGGAATCGACGCCGCGCCCATGGACAGGCTCGTCACGCCCAGACCCGTCAGCACACAGGCCAGCAGTGGATCGGAGGCCGCCTCACCACAGACACCACAGCTCTTGCCCTCGGCCTTCGCCGACTCGGCCGACAGCGCCACCAGGTCGAGCAGCGCCGGCTGCCACGGGTCCTGCAGTCGCGACACGGCACCGACCTGACGGTCGGCGGCGAAGGTGTACTGCGCCAGGTCGTTGGTGCCCAGCGAGAGGAACTCGACCTCCTGCAGGATCGACCGGGCCCGCAGCGCCGCGGACGGGATCTCCACCATCGCGCCGAACTTGGCCTGCAGCCCCGCCTCGCGGCACGCGTCCGCGAACGCCTTGGCGTCGGTGCGGTCGGCCACCATCGGCGCCATGACCTCAAGGTAGACCGGCAGCCCCTCGACGGCCTGGGCCAGCGCGGCCAGCTGCGTACGGAGCACCTCGGGGTGGTCCAGCAGCGTCCGCAGACCCCGCACGCCCAGCGCCGGGTTCGGCTCGTCGCCCGGCGTCAGGAAGTCCAGCGGCTTGTCCGCGCCCGCGTCCAGCACCCGCACGACGACCCGGCCCTCGGGGAAGGCCTCCAGCACCTTGCGGTACGCCTCGGCCTGCTTCTCCTGCGACGGCGCCTTCTTGCTGTCGTCCAGGAAGAGGAACTCGGTACGGAACAGGCCGACGCCCTCGGCGCCCGCCTCCACGGCCGCCGGCACGTCCGAGGGACCGCCGACGTTCGCCAGCAGCGGCACCTTGTGCCCGTCCGAGGTGGCACCCGGGCCGGTCGAAGCCGACAGCGCGGCCTTGCGGGCCGCGGCGGCCTGCTCCAGTTCCGCGCGCTTCCCGGCGCTCGGGTTCACGAAGATCTCGCCGGTGCTGCCGTCGACGGCGACGACGGTGCCCTCGACCAGCTCGCCCGCGCCCGGCAGCGCGACCACGGCCGGTACGCCCAGCGCCCGCGCGAGAATCGCGCTGTGGCTGGTCGGCCCGCCCTCCTCGGTCACGAAGCCGAGCACCAGCGTCGGGTCCAGCAGCGCCGTGTCGGCCGGCGCCAGGTCCCGCGCGATCAGTACGTACGGCTCGTCGCTGTCCGGCACACCCGGCATCGGCACGCCCAGCAGCCGCGCGACGATACGGTTCCGCACGTCGTCGAGGTCCGCGACCCGCCCGGCCAGGTACTCGCCGGCCCCCGCGAGCAGCGCCCGGTAGGCGGCGAACGCGTCGTACACACCGCGCTCGGCGGTGCTGCCCACGGCGACGCGCCGTTCGACGTCGGCCATCAGCTCGGGGTCCTGGGCCATCATGGCCTGGGCCTCCAGCACGGCCTGCGCCTCGCCGCCCGCCAGGTTGCCCCGCGCGATCAGGTCGGCGGCCACAGCTTCCACGGCCTTGCGGGCACGCCCCTGTTCGCGCTCCGCGTCCTCGGCCGGAATCTGCTTGGCCGGCGGTTCCAGAACCGCCGTGCCCATGTGCCGCACCTCGCCGATCGCCACACCGTGGCTCACGCCGACGCCTCGCAGCGTTGTCTCCATCTCACCCGTCTCCGGTTGGTGCGGCGGTCGCTGCCGCCGCGGTGGTTGTCGTACGTGCCGTCGGAACGGCGGCGGGCTACTGCCAGCTGAAGAGCTGCTCGCCGGCCTTGACCTCGCCGGCCTCGACGACGTCGCCGAGGGAGTCGGCGGTCGCCTCCAGCGCGACGACGGGGCAGACCGGCGACTTGCCGGCCTCTTCGACGGCGGCCGGGTTCCAGCGCACGACGGCCTGGCCGCGGGTGACGGTGTCGCCCTTGTTGACGAGCAGCTCGAAGCCCTCGCCGTTCAGCTGCACGGTGTCGATACCGAGGTGCGTCAGCACGCCGTGGCCCTCGCTGTCGACGACGACGAACGCGTGCGGGTGCAGCGAGACAACGACACCGTCAACGGGCGAAACGGCCTCGGACGGCTCACGCACGGGGTCGATGGCGGTACCGGGACCCACCATCGCGCCGGAGAACACCGGGTCGGGCACGGCCGCGAGTCCGATGGCGCGTCCAGCGAGCGGGGACGTCACGGTGGTCATGGGAGTCCTCCCAGGGGTGGAGATCTATCAGGCCGCCGTCACTACCTGTCCTGGACGGCGCACCGATCAGAGCGTAAGTCATAAGAAGTGAGGGTTCCGCACGCGCAACACCGCCCCCGGAGCACCGGCGCCGGGGAATCGATTTGCCCCGCCCGACGGGGGCCTGTACTGTCTGACACCTGCCCCGGTCCAAAAGAACGCGAGCACATCGCGGAGTGCGGACGGCGGGTGGCACTCCTTCAGAACTGATCGAGATTTTCGGCCGCGTTTCTGCATGTCTGCGGAAAGCCCGGTGGTTCGAAAGCCCGAAACGGCCTGATAGAGTGGTGGTACACCGAAGGGAAGCGCCCGGAGAGCCTGGTGAAACAGGCACAAAGGAAGCGTCCGTTCCTTGAGAACTCAACAGCGTGCCAAAAGTCAACGCCAGATATGTTGATACCCCGTCCACCGGCAGCAGCCGGAGGATGAGGTTCCTTTGAAAAAGCCCACCAGCATCCACGCGGTGCGGGTGGCACACACAGCGAGGACGCTGTGAACGGGAAGCCTATTCCGCTTCCCGTTCCGCTCTCGTGTGTGTTGACCCGAT